>DAINOS010000148.1:0-6370 GCA_036743855.1 Prevotella sp.
CTTCTTTATGCCCGCCTTGTCGAATTGCGTCTGCAGCTTTTTCTCAATGGCTTGCGCTGCCACCTTGCCGCCGATGCTGCTCAGCACGTTCTTGCTTGAGAAGACCACGGCAGGCTCAGAATAAGTCCATGAGCCTATGATGCGGTCTTTCGTGGCACCCTTCGTGGCATCGAAGATGGTCGAGAGGCCAGAGAGCAGCGAGCCTTCCTTGCTTCCGCCGCCGATGGCAGATATGATGCCGCCCAGCAAGCCGCCGCGACTGCTGGATGATGTTTCGGTGGCCGTCTTTGCCGTGTTGCCAACCTCCGCCGTGTTGCTGGTTTTTGCCTTGCTGTCAGTCTTGGTGGTGTTGTCCGTCAAGGTGGATGCGCCAGTCGTGGCATCAGTCGCGCACTTCTTCTTTGTCGTGGTGGCTTTCTTTGTCGTTGTGGAGTCCTTCTTGACCGTTGTCTTCGTCTTTTTCACGGTCTTCTTTACCGTTTTCTTCTTTGCTGTCGCGAGCGTCTCCACGCCCGTGGTGTTGGCAGTGGCTTCCGCCAATGGAGCGAGTGCCAGGCCCATGGCCAATGCCATGGAGATAACAATACTTATTTTCATCTTTTTGATTTGTTGAGGGCTTCAGCCCAATTTAATTGGCGGCAAAGTTACAAAAAAATATCATCTGCGTCTTTATCATCTCCCATCTTTTATGTATCTTTGCATAGGATAATACACAATGGATACTTAATGAAGGAATTTGAATACTCCGAGGCTGAGGCCAGCAAGGCAGAGACCGCCATTCTCGTGGGACTGGTGACTCCGACACAGGACGAGGCTAAGACAAAAGAATATCTCGACGAGCTGCAATTTCTCGCCGACACCGCCGGCGCGGTCACGGTGAAGCGCTTCACCCAAAAGGTGGGCGGCCCCAACCAGACATCCTACGTGGGCAAAGGCAAGCTGGAGGAGATACGTCAATATATCAAGGACGAGGAAGACAACGACCGCGAGATAGGCATGGTCATCTTCGACGATGAGCTGTCGGCCAAGCAGCTCCGCAACATAGAGAACGAGCTCCACGTGAAGATTCTCGACCGCACGTCGCTCATCCTCGACATCTTCGCCATGCGCGCCCAGACCGCCAACGCCAAGACGCAGGTTGAGCTGGCGCAGTATCGCTATATGTTGCCTCGCTTGCAACGAATGTGGACCCACCTTGAGCGTCAGGGCGGCGGCTCGGGATCGGGCGGCGGCAAGGGCTCCGTGGGACTTCGCGGACCAGGCGAGACGCAGCTTGAGATGGACCGCCGAATAATCCTCAACCGAATGTCGCTTCTCAAGAAACGCCTCGTGGAGATTGACCGCCAGAAGACCACGCAGCGCAAGAATCGCGGACGGCTCATACGCGTGGCCCTCGTGGGATATACCAACGTGGGCAAGTCGACGCTGATGAACCTGCTCGCCAAGAGCGAGGTGTTTGCCGAGAACAAGCTCTTCGCCACGCTCGACACCACGGTGCGCAAGGTGGTGATAAAGAACCTGCCCTTCCTGCTTGCCGACACCGTGGGCTTCATACGCAAGTTGCCCACCGACCTCGTGGACTCGTTCAAGTCCACGCTCGATGAGGTGCGCGAGGCCGACTTGCTGCTACATGTGGTAGACATCTCGCATCCCGACTTCGAGGAGCAGATACAAGTGGTCAACTCTACGCTGAAAGACCTTGACTGCGCCGACAAGCCGACCATGCTCGTATTCAACAAGATAGACAACTATAGCTGGACGGAGAAAGCCCCCGACGACCTCACGCCGGCGGGGAAGGAGAACATATCGCTCGACGACTTGAAGAAAACATGGATGGCAAAGCTCAACGACGACTGCATGTTCGTGTCGGCGAAGAACAGGGAAAACATCGACGAGTTCAGGGACGTGTTGTACAAAAAGGTGAGGGAGCTGCACGTGCAGAAATACCCATACAACGACTTCCTCTATCCGGTGGAGGATTGATAAAACAAGAAAATCATGGCATACAGGTCTTTAACAGATGAGGAGATAAACATCCTCGACGACAATGGCTGTTGGGCGGAGGACTGGAGCAACGTCAGCGTGAGCGACGACTTCGTGCCGCAGTACATGCACCGCGTCATGCTATACGGTGAGGTCTCGATAGGCAGCTTTGAAAAGAACATCGAGGTGTCGCCGGGATTTCTCAAGCACTCGGGCATAACCAATGCCACGCTGCGCAATGTCAGCGTGGGCGATGATTGCCTCATTGAGAATATCGGCAACTACATCAACAACTATACCATCGGCAACAACTGCTACATCTCCAATGTCTCTACCATGGAGACCACCGAGGGCGCTACCTTCGGGCAGGGCAACCTCATATCGGTGCTCAACGAGGTGGGCGATGGCAACGTGGTGCTTTTCGACGGGTTGAACAGCCAGATTGCCGCCCTCATGGTTAAGCACAACCGCGACCGTGAGTTTTGGGCTGCCATGCGCCGGCTCATAGGTGAAAACATAAAGGCCACCTCACCCGACAGGGGTACGCTGGGCGATGGAGTGAAGATAGTGAACACTAAGGAGATAATCAACACCGTAATAGGCAATGAGTGCGAGATAGATGGCGCGGCACGGCTCAGCGACATCACAGTGCTCTCGTCGCCAGAGGCCACCGTGTACATCGGCACTGGCGTGATATGCGAAAACTCCATAATCAGCAATGGCTCAAGCCTTATCAACTCGGTGAAGATGCAAGATTGCTTCGTCGGGGAGGCGTGCAAGATAAGCAATGGCTTCACTGCCGCGCAAAGCGTGCTTTTCGCCAACTGCTACATGAGCAACGGAGAGGCGTGTGCCGCGTTCTGCGGGCCGTTTACGGCAAGTCATCACAAGAGTTCGCTGCTCATAGGCTCGCAGTTCAGTTTCTACAACGCCGGCTCGGCAACCAATTTCTCCAACCACGCCTACAAGATGGGACCGCTCCACTGGGGCGTGCTCGAAAGAGGCACCAAGACGGCAAGCGGAGCCTATCTCCTCATGCCCGCCACGATAGGCACTTTCAGTGTGTGCTTCGGCAAGCTCATGCACCATCCCGACACGCGCAATTTGCCGTTTTCCTATCTCATAGCCTATGGCGACACCATGTATCTCTCGCCTGGACGCAACATCACCACCGTGGGACTTTACCGCGACATACGCAAGTGGCCCAAGCGCGACGTCAGGCCGAAGGGCACGCGAAAGAGCATTGTCAACTTCGATTGGCTCTCGCCTTTCTCCGTGGGGGAAATCATCAAGGGAAAGAAAGTGCTCGAAGACCTGCGCGACGCCTCGGGCGAGGACGTGAGCACGTACAATTTCCACGAGTATGTCATCCATGCCTCCTCGCTGCGTAAGGGCATAAAATATTATGACATAGCCTTGCGCATATACATGGGAGCCGTGCTCAAACGTGTGCTCAAACGCGATCCGACACTGGCTCCGCCCACCACGGAAGTGGGACTGGGCGACTGGAACGACCTCTCTGGCCTGTTGCTGCCTGCAAGCGAGGAGGATCGCCTCGTGAGCGACATAAAGAGTGGAGAGCTCGACTCTATCGACGGCTTGCTCGCGCGCCTTAGGGACATCGACGAGAATTACCGTAAGTACCAGTGGGCGTGGACCTACCGTCTCATCCTCGACTATTATCATCTGCAAAGTCTCGACGAAGAGAGCGTGGCAAGCATCAGGCAGGACTACATAACCGCCAGGAGGGCTTGGATAGCCGAGATACGAAAAGATGCCGAGAAGGAGTACAGAATGGGCGACGTGGACAAGGAAGTGCTCGACAACTTCATCTCGCAGCTTGACCATGAGGTAGACTTCGAAAGCTGAGCCAGTTGTCGGACGGGAGACATCGCTATACAAGACATACATTTACACATTATATATATGAGACATTTGAGGATTCTTCTTTGCGCGCTTGCCGTGGTGCTTGCCATGAGCACGCAGGCGCAGAAGAGCTACCATTACTCAACAGTGGCGGGCGACCCCATGCACGCCCGCATCTACACCCTCGACAATGGATTGAAGGTGTACATGAGCGTCAACCGCGAGACACCACGTCTTCAGACCTATATCGCCGTGAAGACAGGCTCGCGCAATGACCCTCCAGAGACCACTGGGCTGGCCCATTACCTGGAGCACCTCATGTTTAAGGGAACGACACATTTCGGCTCCAGCAACGTGGCGGCTGAGGCTCCGCTGCTCGATTCCATTGAGTGCCGCTTTGAGCGCTATCGCCACATCACCGACCCCGTGATGAGGAAAAAGGCTTACCACGAGATAGACTCCATATCGCAACTCGCTGCCAAGTATAACATCCCCAACGAGTACGACAAGCTCATGTCGAGCATTGGCTCACAGGGCAGCAACGCCTACACCTCGGAGGATGTCACTTGCTATGTGGAGAACATCCCGTCAAACGAGATTGACACTTGGGCGAAGGTGCAGGCCGACAGGTTCAAGAACATGGTGATTCGGGGCTTCCACACCGAGCTTGAGGCTGTGTATGAGGAATACAACATAGGGCTTGGCAGCGATGGGGAGAAGGAAATGCAGGCGATGAACAAGAAACTCTTCCCCAACCATCCATATGGCACGCAAAGCACCATTGGCACGCAAGAGCACCTGAAGAACCCTTCCATCACAAACATAAAAAACTATTTTCACCGCTACTACGTGCCAAACAACGTGGCGATATGCCTTGCCGGCGACTTTGACCCCGACAAGACCATTGCCATAATCGACAAGTATTTCGGCGACTGGAAGAAGAGCGACAACCTCTCTTATCCTCAATACGCGCCATTGAAGAAGTTGACCGCCCCCGTGGACACAACCGTTGTGGGCCTGGAGGCTCCAAACGTGTTCGTGGCTTGGCGCACCGACGCTGCGGCTGCCGCTCAGCAAGACACGCTCTCCGTAATAAGCTATCTGCTCAACAACGGCAAGGCGGGACTTTTCGACATCGACCTCAACAACCCGATGAAGGTGATGGGCGCACAGGCAGCGGTTTCGCCAGACCATGATTATGGCATGTTCTTCCTTTATGGCATGCCAAAGGAAGGGCAAGACACCAAGGAGGTGAGGCAACTCATGCTTGGCGAGATAGAGAAGTTGAAGAAGGGACAGTTCTCTGATGACCTCCTGCCTTCTGCCGTCAACAACATGAAGTTGAAATATTACCAGTCGCTTAGGAAAAACGATGAACGCGCCGACCGTTTCGTGGACGCTTTCATCAATGACAAGAAGTGGGAAGACGCGGTTCACTCTCTCGACCGCATATCCAAGATGACCAAGAGCCAGATAGTTGCTTTCGCCAACAAGTTCTTCACCGATGGCTATGTCACGGTGTTTAAGGCGCAAGGCAACGACACCACAATCCACAAGATAGAAAAACCGCACATTACACCAATCCCGACCAACAACGACAAACAGAGCGAGTTTCTGAAAGAGATTGTCAACACCAAGCCGGAACCCATCCAGCCCAAGTTTGCCGACTTCAAGCGCGACCTCACGGTGGGCCGTACCAAGAAAGGTCTCGAATATCTATACAAGAAGAACACGAGCGACGACATCTTCTCTTTGACCTATCACTACCCATTCGGCAGCGAGAGCGACAACCAGTATGCCACAGCCGCCGATTATCTCGCGTATGTGGGTACCGACAAGCTGAGCAATGAGAAGATAAACCAGCAGTTCTTCAAGCTCGCGTGCAGCTACAACGTCAGCGTTGGCGATGACGCCATCGACATATCCCTCAGCGGACTCAACAGCAACATGCCCGCCGCAGTGCGTCTGCTTGAGAGTGTCATCAAGGGTGCCAAAGCCGACAAGGAAAGCTACGACAAGTATGTTGGCATAGTGCTCAAGGCTCGTGCCGACGCCAAGAGCGAGCAGCGTGCCAACTTCTCGGCCCTGAGGTCACTTGGTGAGTATGGCACTTACAACTCGCGTCTCAACGTGATGAGCGAGAAGCAGCTGCGCGATGCCGACCCTCAGGCTTTGCTCAACAAGCTGAAGAATCTCAACAACTATCGTGCCACGGTGATGTATTTCGGCCCGTCCGACATGAAGGCTGTCGACGGCATTGTCAGCGCTGCGCACACCACGCCAAGGAAGTTTTTGGCTGAGCCTGAGTCAAAGCCTTACTTGCACCAGACCACCAACAAGACGGAAGTCTGGGTGGCTCCATACGATGCCAAGAACGTCTACATGACAATGTATCACGACGAGGGTAAGAAATGGACACCCGAAAAGGCGGCATTGGAGCTCCTCTTCAACGAGTATTTCGGTGGCGGCATGAACACCATAGTGTTCCAGGAACTGCGTGAGGCGCGTGGCTTGGCATATT
>DAINOS010000149.1:0-4354 GCA_036743855.1 Prevotella sp.
GGCACGGCATAATATTGATTGCCCCTTCCGCGCCTGTACTTATTATAATAGCCATAGCGTTCACCTCGACTGCCCACCATGGATGAGTCGTCTTCGCCAGGACTGGTGAACATGGTTTCCTTGCCATGGAAGACCAACAAGGCGAGACTGACGATTATGAAGACAGCCAACAAGAAAAAGATGACCCGACGGTCGGCACGGCGAACGTAATGGAAATCGCGGAAGCGCATGGCGTCAGAACAATCCTAATTGGTGCAAGAACACGATGGCTATGCACAGCGGCGAGACGAAGCGCACGAGGAAGAGCCAGACCTTGTAGAAGCCCACCGAGACGGTGCCCCAATTGGTGAACTCGTCCTTGACCATCTTCTTTGGAGCGACCCAGCCGATGAGGATGCAAGTGGCAAACGAGCCGAGCGGAAGAAGGACGTTGGAGGTGAGGAAGTCGCAGAAATTGAGGAAGCTCTTGCCAAACACCGTGATGTCCACCGCGCCACACGACAGCGAGCAGGCGATGCCAATGAATATGGCAATGACAGTTTCCAAGACTGCGCCTTTCTTGCGCGACACGTGCAGCTCCTCGAAGATGAGCGACGTGCCTATCTCGTGCATGGAAATGGTAGACGTGAGAGCGGCAAGGGCGAGCAGCGCGTAGAACAACACGCCAACCACATATCCCACCACGGGCGTGAAAGCCTGCTGGAAGACATTGGGCAACGTGATGAAGATGAGCGAAGGACCGCTGTCGGGGTTGATGCCCACGGAGAAGGCCGCGGGAAAAATCATCAAGCCGGCAAGCACAGCCACCATGGTGTCTACCACCGCCACTTTTATCGAAGACCGCAGGAGGTTGGTCTGGCGAGTGAAATAAGATGAATAGGTGCAAAGGCACGCCGTGCCAAGCGACAAGGAGAAAAAAGCCTGACCCAAGCCGTCGAAGATGACCTGATGGTCCACCTTTGAGAAGTCGGGGTAGAAAAGAAACTTGATGCCTTTCCACGCGTTGGGCAACGAGCACGATGCCGCCACGATGATGAGCAACAACACGAACAGCGTGGGCATGAGCACGTTGCTCACCTTCTCTATGCCTCGCCTCACGCCGCGCACCACCACGAGGTGGGTGATGATGATGAAAGCGATGGTCCACACGATAGGCTCTATGGGCGACGAGGTGAACTTGTTGAAATACTCTTGCACATAGGCCGCGTCGCCATTGATGTTACCCATGATGGAGGCGTAGAGATACTGCAAGCACCAACCCGCTATGACGGAATAGAAGCCAAGGATAATCAGCGAGGTCATGGCGCCGATAGCTCCCACTGCCGCCCACGCCCTGCCGCCTCCGGCACGGGCATAGGAGCGCGCGGCATTGGCGGAACCGTGACGACCCACGATAAACTCGGCGACCATGCCAGGCACGCCGAGCAAGATGATGCAAAGAAGATAGATGACGATAAACGCCGCGCCACCATTCTGGCCGGTCATGTAGGGGAAACGCCAAATGTTGCCCAACCCCACCGCTGAACCTGCAGTGGCAAGCACTACGCCTATCTTTGTACCGAAGCTGCCTCGTTCCATGATTCCTGATTTTTTAGATTATGTCAAACTGGTGCAAGAATATCGCGAGGATAAACAACGGCGCGACAAAACGGACAAGGAAGAGGTAAGCCCCGAAGAGGCGACGCGACACAGTGCCCCAATTGGTGAACTCGTCCTTTACCAACTTCTTTGGCACGAACCAGCCTATGAAGACACACGTGAGGAAACCGCCTATCGGCAAGAATATTTGTCCGGTAACGAAGTCGAACACGTCGAACAACGACTTTCCGCCTATCTCCAATCCCCTCCAGTCGCCAAGCGACAAAGAGCAGACGGCACCGATAATGGTGCACGCCACGGTGACAATGATGGCTCCCTTCTTGCGGGAGATGTGGAGTTCCTCATAGAAAAACGCCGTGGAGACCTCGTGCAGGGAAATCAACGACGTGAGTGCCGCCAAGGACAGCAAGAGGTAAAACAGCAACGACACGAGCCAACCCAACAACGGCAGACCTGAGAAAGCCTCGTTGAAGACATTGGGCAACGTGATGAAGATCAAGGAAGGGCCGCTGTCGGGACTGACGCCCACGGAGAACGCGGCAGGGAAAATCATCAAGCCGGCGAGAATTGCCACAAAGGTGTCGATGGAACAAATCTGCACGGCAGACTTCACGAGGTTTGTCTGGCGCGTGAAATAAGACGCGTAAGTGGAGATGCAACCCATGGCTATGCTCAGCGAGAAGAAGCTCTGCCCCAACGCGCCGAGAAACACGCCCCTGTCAACCTTGGAGAAATCGGGCTTGAAAAGAAACGCCACGCCCTTGCCGGCGTTTGGCAAGAGGCAAGAAGCCACCACGATGACCAACAGCAATATGAACAACGTGGGCATCATCATCTTGGAGGCTTTCTCTATTCCGCCCCTGACACCGTGGATGATGACGAAATAGGTGCCAAGCATTATGAGCACGAGCCAAAACAAGGGCTGCACCGGATTGGAAGAAAAATTGACGAAGTATTGCTTTACGTAATCGGCGTTGCCGCTCAGTTGACCCATTATTGAGGCGTAAACATATTGCAAGCACCAACCGGATATGACGGCATAATAGCCCGTGATCAAGAAGCCGGTGAGCACGCCAAGCAACCCGACGAACTTCCACGCCTTGCCATTGGCCATGCGCGAATAAGCTCGATATGTGTTGGCAGCCCCATGCCTGCCGATGATAAACTCCGACACCATGCAGGGAATGCCAAACAGCAATACGCAGCCTATGTAAATCAAGATGAACACGGCACCGCCATTCTGACCCGCCATATAAGGGAAACGCCAAATGTTTCCCAATCCCACGGCACCACCGGCAGTGGCAAGTATCATTCCTATCTTGCTGCCGAAACTGGCTCTTTTTTCTGACATATAATTTTGCTTCCTCTATATTTTAATGCAAAATTATAAAATATTATCCGCCCATTCAAGCAAATTGAAAGTTTTTAGCGGATAAAATTGAAGATTATGTCAAAAATGAGCATGCGGCGCATCATATTCACCTGTATTCCTCAGGCACCATTTGCTTCCAAGCGGAATAAGGGTTCGAAAGCATATAAGAATTGTAGAAATGCTTGTCGCCGGTAACCTCTGGGCCGATGAAATCGGGTTTGTCGAAAGCCTCAGCCTCGCTGCCGAGCTCAACCTCCGCCATCACGAGACCATCGTTGGCTCCATGAAACTCGTCAACCTCAAACGTGTGGCTGCCAGAGCCCACAAGATAGCGATGCTTGTCTATCACGCCACCCTTGCACAACTTCAAGAGATGCGACGCCTCATCGAGCGTTATCTCTTTCTCAAACTCGTAGCGCGTCATGCCACCATCATAGCTTTTGCCCTTGATGGTAAGATAAGCCTTGTCATCGCGCACGCGCACGCGCACCGTTGCACCTTCGGCAGGAATATAGCCCTGCTGGATGTGGCTCACCGAGGATGCCTCACGCTTGTAGGCACCGCCATGTTTCACCAAAAACTTACGTTCTATCTCCAATCCACTCATTATATTATTATTAATTTGAATCGACAATTATATTTGAAATAGGAAAGCTATGTTGATTCGTGTGGGTGACTTTCTTTCACACTTCTTGTTTCACACGGATTAAAAAGATTTTTAAGATGTCGTCTTCGCCGATTAAGCATACCGTGCTATTCACCGCGTAGCCGCTTGCGGCGTAGCAATCTTTCAAATCTTTTTAATCAGTGTGAAAAATCAGCAAGAAAGCAGATTTTACCCATTCATATCAGTGTAGAATCAAAAAAGGCGGCTCTTTGAGCCGCCTTGAATCTTTATTATTGAACTATGAACATTGACCAAATCATGTAGATGATGGCAAGGGCGACAAGGACTCCGAAGATCCATTTCACCACGCTCTCGCCTTGGTTCTTTTGTTTCTCCTTGTGCTCAGTGCGCTTCTTGGTGGTCGTCACGTTGTTGACCTCCCTCACCGGCACGTGCTTCAGTTGTTCTTTCTTATTGTTTCCCATAGTATATGTGTGTTAGTTTTTCGTATCAAACCAATGACCCTTCGTGCCCCGTCAATCTTGTTTCTCGGCATCGCTCTCGGCAAACTCCATGAGATAAGCCTTGATGAATCCGTCTATCTTGCCGTTCATCACGCCGTCGACGTCGGATGTCTGGTAGCCCGTGCGATGGTCTTTCACTCGACGGTCGTCGAAGACATAACTTCGGATCTGGCTTCCCCACTCTATCTTCTTCTTGCCTGCCTCAATCTTGGCTTTCTCAGCCTGCTGCTTCTTCAAGGCGCGGTCGTAGAG
>DAINOS010000149.1:4454-6317 GCA_036743855.1 Prevotella sp.
ACCAAAGGCGTGACGAAAACCGACGCGAAGCTCGTCATGCGCTTGCCCTGGGCATTGTAAGGCGACACGCGCACCAAGCGGTGGACACCATTCTCGCTTTTCAAGTAGCCATAGGCATACTCGCCGCCCTCAATGGTCATCGTCATGCTCTTGATGCCAACTTCCTCGCCCGGCTGCAAGTCGGTGATGGTGGTCTTGTATCCGTTTGCCTCGCACCAGCGCATATACATACGCATGAGCATCGATGCCCAGTCTTGCGCCTCCGTGCCACCGGCACCTGAGTTTATCTTCAACACCGCGTCCATGGAATCCTCGTCTTGGCGAAGCATGTTTTTCAGCTCAAGGTCTTCTATGCACTTCATCGCCTTGGCATAGTCGGCATCGACCTCTTCCTCGGTGACGAGATCCTCTTTATAATAGTCGAAGGCAAGCTGCAACTCATCGGCATTCTGCTTACACTGCTTGTAGCCGTCGAGCCATTTCTCTATGCCTTTCACCTTCTTCATTTGCGCCTCCGCCCGTTTGGGATCGTCCCAAAAGTCAGGAGCCTGGGTGCGCAACTGTTCCTCCTCGAATTCTACTTTCTTCTGGTCAATATTGAGATAGTGGTGGAGCTTTTCAGTGCGCTCCAACACGTCTTTCAGTTGATCTGATGTTATCATTTTGCTTATTTCGTTATTACTCCGTCTGATGGCGTATTGGCGTACATACCATCGATGATGTCCTTATAATGTTCGTTGACCACGCCACGACGCAACTTCAAGGTATTGGTAATCTCGCCTTTCTCCATGGAGAAATGGTGTGGCAACAAGGTGAATCGCTTTATCTGCTCATAATGAGCGAGACTCTGCTGGAGGATGTCAATGCGCTCCATCATCATCGCCTTTACATCCTTGTTCTCGCACAGTTCTGCCCTGTCGGCGAACTTTATGCCTCGCGACTTCGCCCATTCCTCAAGTACGCTATACTCTGGCACGACAAGGGCGGAAACAAACTTGCGCTGGTCGGCGATAACCGCCACTTGGTCTACAAACTTGTCCACGAGAAGCAGCGACTCTATCATCTGTGGGGCAATATACTTGCCATTGCTGGTCTTGAACAAGTCCTTGATGCGCTCGGTGAGATAAAGCTCTCCGTTCTTGATGTAGCCCGCGTCTCCGGTATGGAAGAAGCCATCAGCGTCAAAAGCTGTCTTGTTTTGTTCCGGACGCTTATAGTAGCCCTTGGTGATGGTCGGGCCTTTAAGCAATATCTCGCTGTTCTCGCCAATCTTTATCTCTATGCCGTTGATAGGCTGGCCAACGGAGCCAATGGTATAACCCTCGTCCAAATGGTTGCACGACACCGTGGCAAGGCTCTCAGTCAATCCATAGCCCACGACCATGCCAATGCCAATGCTATGCACGAACTCTTGCACCTCGGGCGAAACGTAAGCTCCTGCCGTAGGGAAGATATTGGGGTGCTCAAGACCTATCTGCGCCCTCACGAGGCCCAGCACGGTCTTGTTGGCTATGGCATATTCGAGGCGAAGCGACAATGGCGGACGCTTACCTTTCGCGAGATAATCGATGTTGTATTTCTTGCCGATGTTCCAAGCCTTGTAGAACATCTTTTGCTGGATGCTGCTCGAACGGTCTATCTTGGCCTTGACCGCCTGATAGACTTTTTCCCAAAAGCGAGGCACACTCGACATGCACGTTGGATGCGTCTCACGCATAGACTGCTGAATCTTATGCGGATCAGTGTTCACGATGAGCGTACTGCCCTCGCTGATGGCCAAGTAGGCCCAACCACGCTCAAAGATATGGGTGAAAGGCAAGAAGTCGATCACACGGTCGCTCTCGCCCAATGGCACGCACTCGT
>DAINOS010000150.1:0-6251 GCA_036743855.1 Prevotella sp.
CCATATTTGCTTTTTTTAAACCGACACCATGCAAGGTGGCATCCTTTTTGAATTTATGTGGTAGCAGGGCGACAATAGTGGTCGCTGGTTTAAGAAAGGATGAATATTATGAAAGAGAAGAGTTTGAAAAGAGTTGTCTTGATGCTCATGATGATTTTCAGCATGACATCTGGCGTTGTGTTCGCTCAGAATGATGGGGTGTATCAGATGGGCAACAACAAGGGCAATGAGCAATTGCTCAATTCGCTCAAAGCTCGACAAAAGACGTTGAAGAAAGAGCAGCAAGCATTGCAGAACCGTATAGACAGCGCGTATTGGGAGGAGTCGCTTGCTGCCATTAAGGACACGGCATTCACCTTGGAAGCTGACAGGGTCGTGTTCAAGTACGGCCAGATTGCTTATGTCAACTCAAATACCAATTTCGTTTCTGTCAATAAGAATGAAGCTGTCGTGCAGGTCGCTTTCAACGTGCCATTCTCTGGTCCCAATGGCATCGGTGGTGTCACTGTGCAGGGCATCGTGGGCAGTTATAAGATAGACACCGATAAGAAAGGCACCACTACCGTGAGGATGAACGTCATAGGCGTTGGCATCTCCGCCCAAGTGTGGATTACGATGTACAAGGGCACGCATGAGGCGAGCGTGGACATAGTGCCTAATTTCAACTCTCGCTACATTACGCTCAATGGCGTATTGCTGCCGTTGGCAAAGAGTGATGTCTTTAAGGGAAGGGCTTTGTAAACCCAAAATGAAGAAACTTGTAATTGGTTTTTACGACATTAGGGCTGGGTTCCGCTATTGGGATCCTGCCCTAATTTTGTTTACTTGTGCATTCTAATGGTTTCGTGTGCCATCCACACTTCGCTGCCCACGGGCGTGGCATCCTTCACGTCGTGCTGGCCAATGCGCAGGCGGTATTCCAGGGTGCCGCCGTCGTGATGGAACGGCTTGGAGACAAGGCAATGCCAGTTGTCGTTGCCCTGACTTACGTTGTCCACCCATGTCGTGCTATCTTTTTGCTCCCTGAACAGCGGGATGTCGCGGCTTGCGGCCCAGTCATAATCCTTCAGCATTCGGTCTTCCGCAGCCCCATAACCGTCGAGGTGTAGCGTGGCAAGGCACTTGCCGCCGCTCCACACGCTTAGCGTGGCATCCATGGCTGTGCATCTCGACATGCATTCGAGTGTGTATTCACCCTCGGCCGCGCTCTGCTTGCGGCTCAGCGATAGCTTCATGGGCTTGCCGTTTCTCTCAGGACTGGCGCTGAATGGGGCGTCTCCAAGACACAACGGGTCGGAATCGCTGTCGGCAAACAATGAGCCAAATCTCACGTTTTTCGCTTCGGCTACAGTCCATCCCTCCGCATCGGCCTTTGCCCATGTCCAACGGTCAAGGTAAACTCCGTTGCGGGTGTTTTGCTGACGGTCAATAATCTTGTTCTCGTTTTCCACGTGTATGGCAAACAACACGCAAAAGATTATTCCCGCTGTTATCGCGATTATCCAAGTGCCTACGAGCGATAAGACCGTTACCATGCCAAGCGGTTTCCGGTTTGACTTGAACGAGCGAATGATACCAAACAGTGGGAGCATTGCCACGACAATCCAACACAATGCCGATATTATCCAATACAAGCCTAACAAAGGTATTGATGTTAACACTTGAACGTCTTGCTGATTGTTGTTGAACAGCAAGAGGAAAGGCTCGCCCACTATGGAGTAAATCACTCCGCACACCAGATAAGCCAACGCGAAAGCCGTCATGACGGAAAACGCCACGAGCAATGCCGACTTCACACAGAACTTACCCATCTCTACCAATCGTGCCATTATGGTCTCGCCACGCCTTCGCGCCGCCGTGGGCCTGTTCTCCTCGTCGGCCTCGGCTATCAGCGTGCGACTGATAGTCTCTGGCGTAACCTCCTCGCCTGTCATTATCAAGCGTTCCTCGGCGGTTCTTGCCACTGGAGCAAGCAACCAAAGGACGATATAGAAAACCACCGGCAGTGTGAAGAGCATGCCAAAGATGGGATGAAGGCCACTTGGATGCGTGATTTGGTTAAGGGTGAATGCCACAATAATCCATAGCACCGTGCACACTCGCCACACCACGATGTCGCCACCTCCACAATAGTGTCTCAGTCCTGAAATCACGCCGCCAGCTATCTTGTCCTTGCCGTCGCGGTAGAAGTGATGTGTCTTGATGTGGTGGAGCAGGCGGTCGATCCATTTCTTGCTGACAGTTTGGCTGTAAGTGTCATCGTCAGCGCGGGCAGTGTTGAGCGTTTCGGCTTTGTCGTCTGATGTATCGAATCCTTCGTCGCTTCCGTCCACTTCGGCTGGATTGCCGATGCTGCTGATAATCCGCTTCACCGTTTCCATGTCGATGGCGTCCTGGCCTTGCTCTTTCAGTGTCCACAGGTGTTCTGCCACTCGATGCTCAATGTCATCGGCAATCTCGTCGCCCCCCTCGCGCTTGGCGAAGTAGCTCTTCATGTTGTCGAGATAGTTCTCAAGCAGCCTGTATGCATCCTCGTCGATGGCGTAGAGCGTGCCAAAGAGGTTTATGTTGATGTTCTTTTTCATGGGTGTCTCTTGTCTTTAGGTGTTATGGTTCGTGTTGATGTTTTCGTCTTGCCGTGTGTTATCGTCTGGTCTTATGCCCTTCAATACCCCTACCGTGTGGGCTATCTCTTGCCATGCCTTGTCGAGCTCGTTGAGTGTGGCCTCGCCGTCTGCCGTGAGCGTATAGTACTTTCGTGGCGGTCCCTGCGTTGACTCCTGCCATTCATAACTGAGCAGTCCGTCCTTTTTCAGACGCGTCAGCAGCGGATAGAGCGTGCCTTCGACCACTATCAGTTCGGCTTCTTTCAGCCTCGCTATTATGTCGCTGGCATACGAGGCGCGATTGCGAAGCAGAAGCATTATGCAGTATTCGAGCATCCCCTTGCGCATCTGTGATTTAGCGTTGTCGATGTTCATTGCTTATATTGTATTGGTTAACACGTTTGCAAAGATAGGCAAAACATGAGTACTATGCAATACATAGTACTATAAAAACATAGTAACTTTACAATCATTAACGTTTTATGGTGCAATGGGCACGAAAAAAGGAGGCAAACACCAATCAACGGTGTTTGCCTCCTAATGGATTTATCCCTCTCGGCAATAGGCTGTTGGCAAATAAGACATTGCCAACAAGCCTGTTGATTTTACTTCTCGGCGTGTCCGCCAGCCGCTGTTGGCCAGTAAGGATTCTGGTAGAGGTTCGAGTTTTCAAGTGAGCGGTCGGGTGAAGCCGTGCGTATGTCGGTCACGCCAATCGGGTAGAGGTAGTAAGCCTCGTGCCAGTTGTAACCATCTTTCAGCTCGTTGGTCGACTGCATTGACTTGCTGTATGGGCGCAAATACTTGCCAAGGCTCTTTGGCGACACCACTGCGTCGGTCTCTCCGTTGCACCTGATGTCCTTGTCGTAGAACTTGTACATATTATCCCAGAAGTTGACGCCTTCGGGCACCCACTTCGTGGTAATCATGTTGTCGAAGGCGCGCCAACGAATCAGGTCAGCGAAACGGAGACCTTCAGAGAACAACTCCGTGACGCGCTCGCGGCGGATGTTGTACAAGGTCTTGTCCACGAGCTTTGTGCCGGAATATTTGCCGAGGTCCATTTCCTTTGACAGGTCTGTGGCATCGATCGTCTTCTGGAAGTCGGTGTCAACGCCCGCGCGTGTGCGGAGCTCGCGCCAATACTGCTGTGCGGTAGCGTCGAGATGGCCGTTAAGCTCATATTCGGCCTCCATGTAGTTGAGCAGGGCTTCAGATGAGCGCATGAGTGGGCACGCATTGGTCGTAGACAGCTCTGAATAGCGTGTTTGCTCGGCATCGTAAGTGTAGTATTTGCGCTGCTGATAACCAGTGATGCAGCGTATGGACGCGTCGTCGTCAGTGATATGCTTCGAGTCTGTCTCCGTGGGGCTTAGGTAAACTGGCAGTGGTTCCCCTTCTTTAACTCCACTCATGGTCGGATCTGTGTAGGTAGGTGTGCTCTCGCCCCACACGAACAGTTGCAGACGCTCGTCGCGGCCCTTCTTCACGCTGTCGATGGCCACGTCGCCATGGTAGCCACTTCCCTGCGCGTAGATGGGCAGGCCGTTCTTCATGAGGAACGTCTGTACGAATGAGCGGGTGAAACCGGAGTTGGCGCCGCAAATCGTGTAGTGTCCCACTCCGTGCACATAGCCAAGGTCCTTGTTGTATTCCTTCCACATGATAGCCTCTGGCACCTTGGCGAGTGATGGTTCGCTGAAGAGGTTGAAGTAAGGGTTCCAAGCGTCCTTGTCGCCGTATACGGGGTTAATCTTGTGGTTGTTTTCCGTGAGCACTACTTGGTCGCCAAGTTGCTTTGCCGCGTCCATTGCCTGCTGGAGGAAGAATTTCACTTCGCCTTCCTGGTCGAATGTCTTGCCCTGGTTGTAAGACATCTTCGCGCCTGGCCAGTTGGCATCGCCTGGCACGCGGCCAGAGCCACGGTGATACTTCTCGAAAGTTCCCTCAAACAAGGCTATGCGCGACTTCATGAGCAGCGCGGCCTCGCGGTTCACGCGCTGTCCGTTGAACTTGTCGCGAGAATAGCACATCTCGATGGCCTTGTCGAGGTCGCTGAGTATGAAGCGTGCCACCTCGTTGCGAGGCGAGCGCTTTGAGCTTGCCACGATGGCGTCGTTCTCGTCGGGGAGCACGTCGGTGACGATAGGCAGGTCGCCGTAGTAGGCCAGCATATTGAAATAGTTGAGGGCGCGGAAGAAGTAGGCCTCTCCGAGATAGTTTTTCACGTCCTCGTTCTCGGTCAACGTGCCGTTCTCAATCTGTGACAACACCTTGTTGATGAAGAAATTGAACACGCGCACGCCGCCGTAGCTGCCCTGCAGCACCTTGCCGGAAGACACCTCCCAATGGTCGTTGGCGTAGAGCTGAGTGCTGCCGCCGCCCGAGCAATAGATGTCGGTGTTGCCGTCCGACTTGGCCTTGCCTTCGTTGAATCCTCCCCATGAGTGGCTCATGGAACCGGAGAAAGGCATGGTGAGGTAGCTGTCATAGTAGTTGTTCAGATAAGCCGCCAGCTGGTCGGCGTTCTGATAGTAAGCTCCTGGCGTGATCTGGCTGATAGGTTTCAAGTCCAGCAAGTCGTTGCAGGAGGTCATGCCCAAGGCAGCCGTGGTGACAGCCGCGCCCAAAAGCATTTTCTTTATATTCTTGAGATTCATGTTATTTCAGTGTTTGTTAAAGTGATAGCTTAGAATGTGATGTTCAGTCCTACAGCCCATGTGCGCTGCAGCGGGTACAGCTTGCCGTTGCCCCATGCGCCGCCCATGGCCTCAGGATCGAAAATCTTTGAGAGGCTTGTCAGTGTGAACAGGTTGTCGCAAGAGAAGTAAGCGCGCACGCGGCTCATGCCGGCTTTCTCGGTGATGCCCTGCGGGAGAGTGTAACCAATCTGGATGTTCTTGCAGCGCACGTAAGCCGCGTTTTGCAGATAGCGTGTCTGGGTCTGCTGGTTCTTCGTGTTGTCGAAGTAAGGCTTCGGGTAGTAAGCGTTGGTGTTGTCCTCGCTCCAATAGTCGAGATGCTCCTTGAAGCAGCAGCTCTGCCACAGTCCGCCGCTCGCGCCCCAGAAATACGGGCCGTCCACCCAGTAGTCGCGCTTCATCACGCCCTGGAAGAAGATGGAGAAGTCTATGCCTTTCCATTCGGCGTTGAGGTTGAGACCGAAGTTGTAGCGTGGCGTGCTGTTGCCGATGCGCTTCAGGTCGCCATGGTCTTTGAGCGTGCCGGCGCCCGAAGTCACCTTGTTGTCGCCGTTGAGATCCTTGTACATGATGTCACCTGCCTGCCAGTTGCTGCCCCAGTTTGGCTTGTTGTGCTCAAGCCAAGAGTTCATCTGCTCGTCGCTCTGCGCGATGCCTTCTGTCTCGTAGCCCCAGATCTCGCCCAGTTTCTTGCCGTTGTAGTAGCCGCCTATGCTTTGGTTGTCGAACTCGCCCTCATACGGGTAAGACAGGATCTTCGACGTGGCGTCGGCGACATTGAACTTGGCGCCATACTTGAAGTCGCCAATCTGGTCGCGCCACTGAATCTCGAACTCCCAACCCGTTGAGCGCATGTCGCAGTTGTTGGTACGGGGAGCGTCGGTGCCAAGCACGGAACCGAGCACGGGAGCCGGGCCAATCATGTCCTTGGTGGTGCGGCTGT
>DAINOS010000151.1:0-6248 GCA_036743855.1 Prevotella sp.
CCACGAAATAAGGTTGTACAGGAAGGAAGTAGATTTGGTCGGCCACGCCTTCCGAAGTTTGCACGGTGGCAATGTTCGGATTGATGAGTACCGTTTGTATGCCTTCCTCACGCAGGGCTTTAAGTGCTTGGGAACCAGAGTAATCAAACTCGCCAGCCTCACCAATCTTCAGTGCGCCTGAACCTAACAGAAGAACCTTCTTGATATTTTGATTTTTCATTGTGTCAGTCTTTCAAAGTTTCTATGAATTTGTCAAACATGAACTCGGTATCCACTGGGCCAGAACAAGCCTCGGGATGGAACTGAGACGAGAACCAAGGATTCGTCTTATGGCGTATTCCCTCGTTTGAACCATCGTTCATGTTTACGAAAAGCTCTTCCCAATCTGAGCCTAAGGTCGAAGCGTCGACAGCATACCCATGGTTCTGTGAGGTTATATAGCAATGGTCGGTTCCTACGAGGCGCACAGGTTGGTTGTGTGAGCGATGGCCGTATTTGAGCTTGTAGATGGATGCTCCGGCAGCCTTGCCGAGCAGCTGGTTGCCCATGCAGATGCCACATATAGGCTTGCGGCTCATGCTCAACTGTTTCTTCAACACGTCCACGGCATCTTGGCATGTGTCAGGGTCGCCAGGGCCGTTGGCAAGGAAGAGGCCATCGAATTCCATGTCGGTGTAGTCGTAGTTCCATGGCACGCGGATGACTTCCACGCCGCGATTGATAAGGCAACGAATGATGTTTGCCTTTACGCCGCAGTCTACAAGCACCACCTTCTTTCCTGCTCCCTCATTGTAGCGTATGACATCCTTGCACGACACCTTGTCGACAAAGTTGACACCAGAATAGTCGGCATGTGGCACGTTGTCGGGTTCGTCATCGAAGACGATAGAACCCATCATGACACCATGCTCACGCAACACCTTGGTCAACTGTCTCGTGTCGATGCCTGTGATTCCAGGTATGTGCTCGCGCTGAAGCCAAGAGGCAAGTGTTTCCACGCCGTTCCAGTGGCTGTATTGTTCGCTGTAGTCGGAGCAAATCATGGCAGCGACATAAATCTTGTCGCTTTCCATGAATGTGGGCAGACCGTTTTTCTCAAATGTGAATGGAGGCACGCCATAGTTGCCTATCAGAGGATAGGTGAACGTAAGGATTTGCCCGGCATAAGAAGGGTCGGTCAATGATTCTGGATAACCCATCATGGCGGTGTTGAAGACAACCTCGCCAGCTACGGGCGCATCGTAACCGAAAGAGCGGCCATGAAACTTTGTGCCGTCAGATAATATCAAAGTAACATTTTTCATCTGTTGTTGTTTTATATGCCTAAATTCGTGCAACCATAAACATTCTCATAATAATTGATGAATGCCTTGATGCACATCTTGTTTCCGCCAGGAGTGGGGTAGTATCCGGAGAAATACCAATCGCCTCGGTTGTCGGGGATGGCTTTGTGAAGACCATCGATCGACTGGTAGACAATGTCCACCGGTGTCGTCATGTCTTCAGGTTTAAGCATTTCCACGATTTTCTTGTTTATCTCCTCTACGGTGAATGGCTGGTAAATGTCGCGGACATGGTTCACCATCTCGCTTGTCGGCTTGTCGAGTTCAGCCTTGCAAGCCTTGTAAGTGTCGTGTATGAGGTGCTCCATGCCGCGGTCGTGTATGAGCGCTATCGTGGCGCGGAATACGCAGAACTCCTCAAGCCTGGGCATGTCGATGCCGTAGTAGTCGGGGTAGCGAATCTGTGGGGCAGAACTGACGATGACTATTTTCTTTGGGTGAAGCCTGTCAAGAATGTGAAGGATGCTCTCCTTCAGCGTGGTGCCACGCACGATGCTGTCGTCTATGATCACGAGGTTGTCCTTGTATGGCTCAATGGAACCGTATGTGATGTCGTAAACATGGGCGGCAAGGTCGTTGCGTGCAGTGCCTTCCGTGATGAACGTGCGAAGCTTGATGTCTTTCCAAGCAACTTTCTCTGACCTGACATTACGGTTGAGCATGGCTTTAAGCTCCTCGCGAGTGGGCTTGTGGTCCAAAGCCAGGATGTCGTTGATGTCTTGCTCTCGTTGGTACTCCTTGAAGCCGTCGAGCAAACCGTAATAAGCCACTTCGGCGGTGTTTGGTATGAATGAGATGACAGTGTGCTCAGTGTCGTTGTCAATGGCCTTGAGCACTTTCGGGGTCAATTGCTCTCCAAGTTTTTTGCGCTCACGGTATATGTCCATGTCGGAGCCGCGCGAGAAGTAAATGTGCTCAAATGAACACTTGTAGTTTTCCTCTTCCTTGAGGATTTGCTGTTCAGTGGTGTTGCCATCGTTTCTCACGATGAGGGCGGCGCCTGGCGTGAGTTCGTGTATCTCTTCGTATTCGAGGTCGAACGTGGTCTGGAGCACAGGCCTCTCCGAAGCCACGGCCACAATCTCGTCGTTCTTATACCAAAAAGCGGGACGAATGCCATGAGTGTCTCTCATCGCAAACATCTCGCCACTTCCGGTGATACCGCACATAACATATCCACCGTCAAAATGATTCATCGTGGTCTTGAGGACGTTTTCCATGCGCACGTGGCTGTCGATGTAATCTGTTATGTCGGTATCTTGTAATCCTTGTTTTTGCGCCTCTACGAAATTGCGCTCCACCTCACGGTCCAACCTGTGACCCATGAGTTCAAGCGTGATGTAGGTGTCGCTGTATATGCGTGGGCATTGTCCTTGCTTGGTGAGGGTCTTGAACACGTCCTCAACATTCGTCATGTTGAAATTGCCGCAGATGCAAAGGTTTTTCGCCTTCCAGTTGTTTCTTCTCAAGAAAGGATGAACATACTTCACGCCACTTTTGCCTGTCGTGGAGTAGCGCAAGTGGCCCATGTAAAGCTCACCGGCAAAAGGAAGTTCATCGTAGGCCTCTGTGTCCACGTCCTCCTCTTTCATCACTTGCTTGATTTGTCGGTTTGCCGCACCGAATATCTCAGTGATGGCGTTGGCGCCTTCGGCCCTTTCCCTGAACATGTATTCATGTCCAGGCTTGGTGTTGAGCTTTACGGAGGCGATGCCTGCGCCTTCTTGACCGCGGTTGTGCTCTTTCTCCATCATCAGATAGAGCTTGCCGAGTCCCCACTTCCATGTGCCATATTTCTTTTGGTAATAGCTGAGGGGCTTCAAGAGGCGTATCAAGGCAACGCCGCAATCCTCATGGATATTGTTTTCCATTTATTAATATGAATACTTGTTATGTGTTTATTTCAAGATGGTCAATACCAGTGATGCCACTGTAGTAGCCCAACCTAAGATAGTGACCCACAGCGTTGTCCACTGACCAGTGGAAGACTGCACGGTCTTCTGCTTGGTAGGCTGCACGTATACGATGTCGTTTTGCTTAAGATAATAGTATGGGTCATTGAATATCCTCGCGTCGTTCATGTTGAAACGATGTGTGTGCTTCTCGCCCGTTGAGTCCTCACGCACCAACAGCACGTTTGTGCGCTTGCCATACATGGATATGTCGCCGGCTTGCGCCAACGCTTGCACGATATTGATTTTCTCGTCTGGCACTTCTATGACCTTCGAGCCGAGCTCTCCTATCATCGTGACGTGGAAGCTCCTGAGCCTGCAAATGACGACTGGCTTCTCAGAGCGTGCGAGATATGGCTTGAGCCTGTTCGAGATGGTGTCTTCTATCTCTGAGTTGGAAAGTCCGCTCACGTGAATCCTTCCCAAGACGGGGAAGTTGATGCAACCCTCATTGTCAACGAGGTATCCACGAATGTTGTTGGTGTTGGAATTGTTTGCGTCGTTGCCAGAGAAAAGGTTGAATGGCTGTGATGCTTCTGGGTTGGTAGTCTTGACGATGATGGAAAGCTCATCGTTTGGCATTATCCTTGTCACGGGAAGGCCCTTGGACGGAGACAAGTCTAATGTGTCAATGTTTTGGAAATAAGTGTAATGACGCATGCTTGAACAGCTTCCCAAAGCGAGAAGTATGGCACACAAAATCGGGATAAAGAGGATTTTCTTCATTTTTAAGAATAATGAATGCTTTATTAGTGCAAAGGTAAGACTTATTTTCCAAAGTATAAAGCATTAGCTTAAAAATAATTTCTTGAAATATTATGAATGGTATAAAAAATAAGTAATTTTGCAATTGTAAAAGATTTGACAATGGATTGTTGATAATTTATAATTGATTTTCACGCATGACATTCGATGAGATTTGGTTGTTGAAGTGGCATGAATACATGTCCTTTCTCAAGGAGAACAAGCGCAGACCTTCCAAATATCATGTAGGGGACAAGCACTTGGTCAATTGGCTGAAGTATAACCGGAAGCTGTTCAACAAGAACAAGTTGGATGTGGTCAAAATGGAAAAGATTAAACTCCTATTAGCTGAGGCCAACAAGTACAGGCGTGTTAATCAATACAGTTATTATAACAAAAAGAGATAGCTTTGGTGATGAATAAAGTATTGCTGATTTATACCGGTGGAACTATCGGAATGGGGCAAAACCCACAGACAGGCGCGTTGGAACCTCTCGACTTCAACCACCTTGAGGACTCGATGCCTGAGTTCAACCTTATCCGCACCAATGTGGACGTGTATCAGTTCACGCCACCTATTGACTCAAGCGACATGAAACCGAAAAACTGGGCGCAACTGGTCAGGATCATTTCGCGCAATTACGACCAGTATGATGGCTTCGTGATATTGCATGGTACTGACACCATGGCTTACACGGCGTCGGCTTTGTCGTTCATGTTGGAGAACCTCACCAAGCCAGTGATTCTCACGGGGTCTCAACTTCCAATCGGACAGTTGAGGACCGACGGCAAGGAGAACCTAATTACGAGCATTGAGTTGGCTGCGCTGAAAGACAAGGACGGCCATGCCAGGGTGCCTGAGGTATGCATATATTTCAGTGGCAGACTGCTGCGAGGCAACAGGTCCACGAAAATAAATGCCGAAGGCTTTTTCGCCTTCGACAGTTTCAATTATCCGCATCTGTGTGACGCGGGCGTGAATTTTTCTTTCCACGACCATCACATTCTCAAGCCTGATTTCTCAAAGCGCATGATCCCGCATTATGCCATGGACGAGAATGTCATGGTGTTTAGCATATTCCCAGGCATACAAGAGCGCATATTCCGCAACGTGCTCAACGCCAGTTCGCTTCGTGGCATGGTCGTCAGGACGTTTGGCAGTGGCAACGCTCCGCACAACTCTTGGCTGATGCCCTTGTTGAGGCAAGCAGCTCAAAGGGGGGTGGTGATCGTGAACATCAGCCAGTGTGTCGCCGGAAGCGTGGTCATGGATCGTTACGACACGGGCTACCAACTCAAGGACATTGGCGTGGTGTCTGGCTTCGATGGCACCGTGGAGTCTGCCATCACGAAACTGATGTTTCTTCAGGGGCTGTACTCTGATTCCAATGTCATTCGTGGCTTGATGTGCCAGTCGATAGCCGGTGAGATAACGGTGTGAGAAGAATGCTCAGCATTCGTGTGGCTGTTCTTCCGTCCCATCTTTCAGGGAGCTCACCTTTTTTCCATTTGCCATCCATGATGTCGGTTACGGCTTTGCCCAGCGTGTTGGCGTCTTCGCCGACCAGTACGTTCGTACCCACGCGCACTGTCTCAATATGCTCCGTATAGCTGTTAAGGGTGATACACGGCACGTGATTGAACGTGGCCTCTTCCGCCACGTTGCCCGAGTCCGTGATAATGCCTTTGGCGTTTTCGGTGAGCCATGCGAACTCCAAGTAGGGTAGAGGCTCTACGATATGGAAACACGGAGAACCTAAGCCCTGGATGCATTTCTGCATGGCTTTGGCGGCGTTGTCTCTCAATGGCGCTATTATTGGAGTTCCGTTGGCGTTGTCAATGGCCGCTTTCACCATCTTCTTAAGGTTGTCGATGTTGGCTATCAAGGCTTTGCGATTGAGCGTGAACACGAAATAGTCGTTGTCGTTCAACCTCATGTCGTCTGCTATTGCTGGTTTCTTAAGTTTGTCGTGTATGAATCGCAGGTTGTCGATGAGAATGTTTCCCACCATATAGACTTTTGACAGTTCGGCTCCTTCTCGGTTGGCGATTGAGTTGTTGCTTGCGCCAGCCGTGAAGAGAATGTCCGACAGGCCGTCGATGACAAGGCGGTTCACTTCCTTTGGCATGTTCATGTCAAACGATCTCGTGCCTGCCGCGATGTGGGCGAGCCTTATGCCATGCTTTTTCGTCACTATTGCCACGGCCA
>DAINOS010000152.1:0-4084 GCA_036743855.1 Prevotella sp.
AAGTTCTTCATGATGTGCGCGAAGAGCCTCAACTCGTTTTGCGAAATCAGTCATAATTATAAATCTCTTTATGTGTTTTCCTTGTTATTGGACGTCATCTCTTAGCGGATGCCATCTATGTCTTTCACGAACAACGTCTTAGGGTCTGCGTGGAATAGCTTGAAGTCGTTTTCCGATGTCTTGCCAGGCGCGGCTATGTAGTTTTCCGTAGGATTATCCCAAGCGTTTCGCCACAACAACACATAGCAGATGGGATATTCCTTCAACACTGGCAGAAGGGTTTGCGTGAACCACGTCGAGTCTGGCACGTTGTTGTAACCCGTCTCCGTCAGCGCGATTAGTTTCTTATGACTTTCTCCCACTCTCTTCACCACGTTGAGCTCGGAGCGCAGCCACCCTTGATATTCAGCGTTTTTTGGCTCACGCTGATAGACGTCTATGCCCACGAGGTCAACCACGTCATCGCCAGGATAGAATTTCTCGTAGTGCTCCACCGTTTCTTTTTGGTCGGCGAGGTTTGGCGAGTAAGCCCAAACGATGTTGCCGCATCCTCGGCGCGTCAAGTATTTGTGGGTGTATCGATAAAGCCGCTTGTATTGGGCGGCATTGCAGCGATTGTCGCCCCACCAAAACCAACCGCCGCTCATCTCGTGCCATGGGCGGAAGATGACTGGAACCTTCTCGCCCTTGGCAGTCTTCAACGAGTTGATGAAGTTGGCGACAGTCTGAAGCCATGAGTTGAACTTGCCGTTGAGCTTGCCACCAGGCAATATCTTGCTCACGGCATCGCCCGAGAAGTCCCATGCGTTCTTGCCTGTGGCAGGGTTGTTGGCATGCCAGCTAAGGGTCACGATACCTCCTCGCTCATGTTGCTTGATTATTTCACTACGCATCTTGTCAAAGGGCACTCCATCGAGGTTCTTAGACTTGCCCAATTCCATGTCTCCAAGGTCGAAGCCCATCACGGCAGGATAGTCGCCGCACACCTCCTTCACGTCGGAGCGTCCATCTTCCCACTTCCACGAGCACCCATACATGGGGTCATCCTGATGGCCTATCATGATGCCGTGCTTCTGGATGGCAGACAAGCGGTTTATGAGCTTTATCGCCGGCTGACGGGATGACGCTACCGACGACGCGGCAATGGCGAGTGCCGCGAGAGCTGTTATAATCTTGTTCATATATTTTTTTTAATTATTATTGCTTAACATCAAATTTCGCCTTCAGCAAGTCCTTGTCCATGCTCGACGAGCCAACCATTACATCAAACTCGCCAGGCTCAACGATCTTCTTCATGTTGATGTCATAGAACGCGAGCTTGTCGGGCGTGATGTCGAACGTCACTTGCTTCGACTCGCCAGCCTTCAAAGCCACGCGCTCAAAGCCCTTGAGCTCTTTCACTGGACGCGCGACAGACGACACGCAGTCATGGATATACATCTGTGCTATCTCCACGCCATCGCGAGAGCCAGTGTTGGTTATGGTAACGGTTGCCTTCAACGAGCCGTCCCTACCAATCTCGTTGGCAGAAAGCTTCAAGTCACTGTACTTATAAGTAGTGTACGACAGACCGTAGCCGAACGGATAGAGCGGTGTCGACTTGCCGCACACCACCGGGTGGAAGAAAGCAGAAGCCTTGTGGTTGTACCACGTTGAGATTTGTCCAGCAGAGCGCGGCATCGTCATGGCGAGCTTTGCCGAAGGGTTCACCTTGCCGTAGATAATCTCTGCTATCGCCTGGCCTCCAAACTGACCCGGTTCCCATGCGTTGATGATTGCGGGCACGTGCTCGGCGGCATAGTTGACGCTGAGCGGACGACCGCTGATGATGACGAGTATCGTTGGTTTGCCCGTCTCGTTTATACGCTGTATAAGCTGGTTTTGCAAGCCCACGAGGTCGAGGTTGTCGCGGTCGGTGTCCTCGCCGCTCGTACGGTCGTTCCAGCGGAAGCGCATCATGTACTCGCCACAGCACACGATGTTAAGGTCGGCATTCTTTGCTTTCTCCACAGCCTCATCCACCTTAGCCTGCGACATGTTGCGCGGGTCCCAGCCCTGATCCACAAACTCAAACTCGGTGTCGGGCGCGACCTGACGCAAGCCCTTCAACACGGTAGACACCTTGTCGTCGGGCTGAACCTCGCTCCAGTCGCCCATGATGTTCTGGTCGTTGGCGTTAATGCCGGTCACGAGCACCTTCTTGTATTTCTTGGCATTGAGAGGGAGCAGCGAGCCATCGTTCTTCAGGAGCACGATGGAGTTGCGCGATGCCTCAAGGGCCGTGGCTTTATGCTCGGGGTCATTTATCACGCGGTCACGCTCTTTCGCCGTGACGAAAGGATGCTCAAACAAGCCGAGCTCGAACTTGGTGTAGAGAATGCGGCGCACCGACTCGTTGATACGCTCTTCCGTAATCTTGCCTTCCTTGACAAGCTCCACCACGGCCTTCTGCCATTCCGGTCCATGCATATGCATGTCCATCCCGGCGAGGATGCTCTGCATGAACGCCTCCTTGTTGTCCTTGGCGGTGAAGTGCTGGTCAACACAGTGCTCTATGTCCATCCAGTCGCTCACGATGAAGCCCTTGAAGCCCCACTCCTTGCGGAGCACGTCCTCCATGAGCCAGCGGTTGGTGTGGCAGGGTATGCCGTTGAGCTCGTTGTGCGACATCATCACCGTGGCGCCACCAGCCTTGACGCTCGCCTCAAACGAGGGGAAGAACACTTCTCTCAAAGTGCGTTCCGACACGTCGCACGGGGCTCCGTTGGTGCCGTTGATAGAATAGGAGCCACCGACAAAGTGCTTCACACATGCAAGCACGTCGTGTGGCGAGTCGAGGTTGCCCTGATAGCCGCGAGTTGTGGCCTCGCCCATAAGCGTAACGAGATACGGGTCCTCACCAAACGTCTCACCGCAACGTCCCCAACGACCGTCGCGCGCCACCTCCACGTTGGGATTGAACGTCCAGTGCATGTTCATCGCACGCATCTCGGCAGCCGTCTGGCGTGCGATTTTGTATGCCATAGGCACGTCAAACGACGAGGCCAACCCTATGTTGGTTGGATAGACCGTGTTATTCTGGCACTTGGCGTTGCCATGTATGGCATCAATGCCTATGAGGAGCGGTATCTGCAGGCGGCTCTTCATGGCGAGCTTCTGCAACTGGTTGGCCTCCTCAAGGGTCAAGACGTGGAGAAACGACGACACGAGCCCGTCACTCGTCATCTTCTCTATGTCCTCCACCGTCATGCCAGGATAAAAGGCGTTGGCGGTGTTGGTGGCAAGTTCATCGGCAGTCATCGACGCCGAGTTCTGCTTGAAGTGCTCAATGCCCACAAGCTGGTTCATCTGTCCTACCTTTTCCTCTAAGGTCATGCGCGACAGGAGGTCTTCAACGCGCTGCTCTATTGGAGCCTTGGCGTCGCGGTATAATGGTCGGGGCAATCTGTCTTTCGCTGTCATCGTTATCGTTGTAAAGGCAACCAATACGGTTGCAATGGTTTTATTCATATTTGGTCGTTATGTTTTGTGCCGTGTCTTGTTATCTCAGTCCCATTTGCTTGAGAAGCCATGTCTCCCACTCGTCCCACTGTTCTTGATACCAGTAGTGCCCGGTTTGCTGATAAGGATGTAGCTCCTTTGGAGCCGTCACGGTGTTGTATGTGGCAAACGATGTTGTTGGTGGCACTACCTCGTCATTGTAACCAAACGAGAACCAACCTGGGCATGTTATGCGACGAGCGAAGTTCACGCCGTCGTAGTATCGCGATGTCTCCACCTTCTTTGGGTCAGCGTGTTTGGGGTCGTCATAGAAATAATGTGGCCATCCGCACGGCTTGCCTTGTAGCGAAGCCGTGTGGTCGCACATGGCGGCATGAACGGCTCCATAAAACGTGACACGCTTGTCGAGAGCGGCGCACACAAGCGAGAGCATTCCGCCCTGCGACGAGCCAGTGACTCCAAGTGACGTGCCGTTCCACTCTGGAAGCGAGGCTATATAGTCGATAGCGCGAATCGCGCCGATAAACACTCTCTTATAATAACACTTGTCGCGGTCGTTCATGTTTTGGTCCCAATATTCATT
>DAINOS010000152.1:4184-6199 GCA_036743855.1 Prevotella sp.
GGCGAGAAGGCTGCCGTGCAAAGTCCGTCGTAGTCTTTTCCGCCCACGTGAGCCGTCACTTTCAGACGATAGAAACCTGGCTGCTTCATCGAGCCGCTCCATTTCATTGAGCCATCTTTCAACACCACATTTTGCTTCTTCACCGTCGGGTACATCTCTGGGCCTGCCTCGTAATCCACCTTCACGTTGTCGAGCAACGTGCCAGAACGAAGCACCGAGACGTGGAAGTTGGCAGTCTCGCCAACCACGTAATTCCAGTCTTTGTGGTCTGGAGTCACCGTCACAACGATATTGTTGCCACGTATCTGACCTTTTATCGGGAAAACGTTTATTCCCGCAAGAATAAGTATAATCAGTAGTAATCGTTTCATGATTTATACGGATAGTTTTTAATATTCTCTTCTAATCCTCGCTACTTCGCCAGCCACAAGCCATTAAGGTTCTTTGCCATGATGATTCTCTGGTCGTTGTAGAGCTTCATAAAGTCTGACACTGAGGCGTTGCCAGGATATGGTCCGTAGAAGTCACCATTTTGGAAATCGCCATGATTGCGGCCAAGCATCAGGTAGCTCATGCGGCATTGTTCCACTACTGGCCGTATGCTCTTTGTCCAAAACCCATTATCTGCCCCAAGGCCTTTCAAACCTGTGTATAAGCCAAATGGCTTGGCATTGGATGAGCAATACACGGAGAGCTGCCTCGACATGCGCAGCAAGTCGGAGGCGTAGCCGTTGGCGGTCTTAGCCAGCAACATCAATTGCACGCAGTCGATGTCGTCTTTGGGGCAACGCGCCATGAACTGCTCAGCCGAGCCAGTCACAGAGGTGTTGCTGAAGCCAAACAAGGCATTTGTCGTCTCACCGTCGTCGCGAAGCCACTCCACCGTTTGCGCGTAAAGACGGTTATAGTCTTCGGCAGAAAGTTTGTCATACCATTGTCCAGTACCCGCTGGATAGAGATACACGAGCGTTGGCAACTTTATCCCATAGTCGTCGTGAAGCGAGCCAAGAAACGAGGCTATCTTCAATGTCCACGCTTTCAGCTTCTCATTTGCCTCACTGCCGTCTTCCAAGGCGTTATCGCCTGGATATGGCACCGTCCAGAGCATTATGGCAAGTCCTTGGCGGTGCATGAACGCGATGGCTGTCTTGCGTATCAACGTGGTATCGATGCCATCAACATTCCGCTTTCGCCCACTCTCTATGCCAGCAAGCTCATAACCTGTCACGGCGGGATTGTCGCCTGTTACCTCGTTGAGGTCGCTGCGGCAGGAGTCGCCTTGCCAGCCTATGCCCTCAGCCGTGGCATACATTTGCCCTAACATCACTCCCCTGTTCTCAAACGAGAGGAGGTTTTGGCGCATGTTCTCCGTACGGGTGGTAAGTCCCGATGATCCAATCTTCTCATAAGTCTTATTTGACCTTGAGCAAGAAGCGAGGACGAGTATCGACAATAATAAACAAACTATCTTTCTCATATCTATTTCTTACCCCAATTACTCAGTGTCACGCTTTTCGTCTTCATGGCGTCTTTCCAGTAGTCGGCAGGGAACATATTGTTTGTCTGCGACTTGCCATCCTCATAGTAGTAGTCGTACCACGGCATGAAGTAGAGGAATTTGGCGCCCGCGTCCCACATCTCCGAAATTGTCGGCATGCTCTTCGTGACTGTCGTGGCTGAGCCGTTGTCGGTGGTGAGGTTTCCACACTCGGCAAGCGTAATCATCTTCGAGGGATAGAGCTTCGACAGTCCGTCATATTGTGCCTTCAGTTCCGCCGTGGTCGAGCCATAGCAGTCGCAACCCACGATGTCAACCATGTCATCGCCAGGGTAATAGCTCTCGTCCGACTTGTTGGTAGAGGTCTCCGCCGTGCCAGTCCATATCCATATCAGGTTATGTATGCCCCGCTCCTCGAAGTAGTCCTTCATCGTCTTCCACAACTTCTTATAGGTGTCGCCGCCCTTGGTGCCCCACCAGAACCACGCGGCAGGAGTCCAGCCCTGCGTGTTGAGCA
>DAINOS010000153.1:0-6198 GCA_036743855.1 Prevotella sp.
CGAACTTGCCTTGTGTGGGGGTGATGGTGCCCAAGCTGAACGTCTCGGGCTTGGTGTAGGTCATGATGTTAGACTGCCCTTTGTCATCAGTCACGGTCACGGTATAGCCTTTCTCAAATGTCGTGGGGACTATCGCCATATACACGTCAGCTCCCTTGGCGAGGTCGAGAGGTTCGGAATAGGTCACCGTGCACTTGGCATCGGTGGCCGAAGCCTCCATCTCTCCGTCGTCGAGGAATCCTATCGTGGCCGTTCCGCCTATGAGCTCGCCATTGTTTCCGCTCAGCGTCACGCTGACGAGGTGGCGCGGGTCTGTTGTCGAACACGCCGGCACATGGACGCGCGCTATGGCCAACACTGGCTTCAGGGTCACTCGCGGCGCGTCGGACGTGCTTCGGCCATATTGCTGACTATCATACACGGCTGCCATGTATTGCCTCAGCTCGCCAGTCTGGGCGGTGAGGTCAAGGCTGAGCTTGCCATTAGCGAACGAGGAGTTGTCCTCGCGTGGCGAATAGAAGCAGCAGGCGTTGTCCTTATATGCCGACGGCACGGCGAAGGTGAACGGCAACGCCGCCTCCGTGGTGTTTATGGCCACGCCAGTGATGTTTTCGTCACAACCGTCGACAAGGAGTCCGCACTCCTCGCCCACGGTCCAAGCCGCCGTGTTCTTGCTGCCGTCGGAGACAGCATACGGCGTCTTGGCTATCTTGAACACGCCAGCCTGATTGACTGGTGTCTTGTCGTTGTCACCGCAAGAGGCGAAACAACTCGCCAACGCGGAGAGAACGACCGTAAGTAACGCTAATTTCTTCATTGCTTATATTAGTTTTGTTTTCCACGATTTGTCTGCTCGTATTTCAAGCAACTTGTCACATTATCATTTCAGGCAACTTGTCCCGCAAATGTCACCACCACGCGAGCTCCATGTCTTGGCACGCCCGCTGCCGATATACGCCCCGAAGAGGCGTCCGCCTGTGGTCTTGTTGCCCACCGTGCCGCCAAACACGGCATAGTCGGAGATATTGACGGCGCTCATGAAGCCATTGACAGTGGCCACGCCCCATGAGTTAGTCACCTTGCCACTCGGACTGAGCATCAGCAGCGTGCCATCGCCTTGACCGATATACGCGTTGCCTTGCGCGTCGATTGCGGGGTGACAATAGTTGAATGCGTTTTTCATGGATACGGTGTACGACCACTTCTTCGTCATGTCGGGGTTGACGGCAAACACTGCCTCAGTAGGATCGGCAGTAGTGGTCTTCGTGCCAAACACTATCGTACCATCGGGGCCAACCACAGGGCAATAGACATCGCTTGCCATGGATGCCTCATGGAAGAACTTCTGCTCGTGAGTGGCAAGATTGAGCGAATAGAGGCCATTGCCCTTTGTGCCGTAATACAATGTGCGATGGTCGGGACTTGCCGCGAAACCGGTTATCTCGGTCATGCCGTGAGAGTCGATGTTCTCGCCCGTCTTCACTTGTCCTGTCTTGGTTATGAAATAGAGCGTTGTCTTAGTGCCAACGATAATCTCCGCCGCGCCATCGCCCGTGAGCGAGCGACCAGTCTCATTGACCAATATTGCCCCTGGCGCGCCAGCCAACTGCACGCTCCACTTCGCACTGCCATTGGCGGCGTTGAGCGCCCACAGCTTGCTGCCCGAATCGAGCACATACACGGTGCCGTCTGAGCCAATGGCGGGGAACGCCTTGTTGACCGATTTCATCTTGTTGTTCTGCCACTTGAGCGAGCCGTCGGGGTTGACGGCATAGAACTCTCCTGCCACGGCAGTGCCAAAGTATGCCACACCGGAGTTGGGGTCAACGACGGGGGCGCATCCGTAAGCCGCGCTCGACGCCTTGCCCACGTATCCCCACTTGCGCTTGCCTGTCACGATGTCATAGGCATACAAGCCTGCTGGGGCGCGGAAGGTCACCGCGTAGACAGTCTTGCCATCGGGCGAGAAGGCCGGGCATTGACCCTTGAAGCCGTTGTAGTCGCCGCTCTTCACTTCATAGTCTGACGTGTCGAAATAGTTGTCCCTGACGTTCATCTCAATGTCCACGTCAATGTCGCTGCCATCCACGAGCGTGAGCTTCAAGTGGGTGACGTGCGCGCCCGACGTGGTATAGCGGTGGCGAGCCGTGCGCTCGGTGGCAGAGGCACCATCGTCAAACTGCCATACGACCTGCGACGCCTCCACGTTGTCGTCCAGCTGATAAATCACCTCAGCGCCAAGTCCTGGGTTATCGGTGCTTATCGTGTAGAGAGGCCCTGTCGCCGGCATGCCCTTCACGGCAGTGGGCTTCGAGTCGCCATTGACATAGTGGGCGACAAACGTGATGGTATAGTTTTTGTAGTTTGTCAATCCGTCTATCGTCGTCGTCTCCGCGTCAGCCCCAAGGTCAACGGTTTTCACCGTTTGGTCGCCAAGGGTCACCGCGAGAGTATAGCCCTTGACCGTGGCGGCAGGCTTCTGCCAAGCCAACGTCAACGCCCCGTCAGACGGCGTGACGCTCACGTCGCCCACGGCAATGCGCGACGTGACGGGCGTGCACGTTATGCTCACCTGTCCCGAATTGACCGACGTGCCATAAACGGCCTGTATGGTGAACGTGTATTTATGGTCGTTCTCCAGTCCCGTGACGACATACTGTGGGGTGTTCAGCATCACCGTCTCGTCTTCCTTGTCGCCCCATGACAAGCGGTAGGCATCGGGGTGGAAGCCCTCGTAGGGTTCCCATGAGAGCACCACCTGCTCATCGCCCGGCACGGCAATGAGGTTTTGCACCTGCGCACGATTGTAGTCGGCAGAGGGCAGCGACACGTCGTTGCACGCGGCGAACAGCACAGCCATGACAAACGCATATAATATATGTAGCTTTTTCATCGTTTCCTTATTTGTCAGTTACTCATTTAGTTCTCATACCCAGGGTTCTGCCACATCACCTTCTTGTTGTTGACCACCTCTATCTGGTCGTTGGGGATAGGCATCACGAGGTTGTGCTTGTCTATGGTGTAGCCAAGGCTCGTGAAATAATCAACGGCGTAACCCATGCGCACGAGATCAAACCACCTCATGCCCTCAAAGGCGAACTCACGCTGGCGCTCGTCGAGAATCTCGTGGCGCACTTGCTCCTTGGTGGAAGCGTCGGCGGTTGTCAACGCCTTTATGCCCGCGCGCTGTCGAGTCTTGTTGACGTATGGCAACGCCTCGGCACCGCGTCCCAGCTCGTTGAGAGCCTCGGCATACATGAGCACCACGTCGGCATAGCGCAACAATGGGAAGTCGTTGCCGGTTTGGGTGGTGTAAGTGGCATCGTAGGTGTCGTACCACTTGTTGAGCAGGTAGTTGTTGCCCACGTTCATCTTGGTCCACTCAAGCAGTCGGGCGCGGTTGTCGCCACTCTCGTAGGCGCTTGTGAGCTGCACCGTCGGGTTCTTCGCCGTGGACGGATTCGTGGTGGTGTACCAAGCTCCATGACCAAGGTTCGCGGCCTTGTTGTAGCGCACGGCGAGCAGTATCTCGCGGTTTTGCTTGTTGTTCACGTCAAACACCTCGGCGGTGGAGCCAAGCAGTCCGAAGTGCGTGTTTTTCATCGCCTCGGCGAGGGCCTTCTCCGCGTCATCATACTTGCCGAACGTGAGAGCCACACGGCCCAACAGAGCGTTGGCAGCACAGTTTGTAATCCTGCCAATCTCATCGCCTGTATATGAGTCGGGAAGCATCTCCGCGGCGGCCTTCAGTTCCGATGACAGAAACTCGTACATCTCTTCGTCAGTGCAACGTGGCACGCCCATGGCCTCCGACGGGCTGAGAGCCTTGCGCACTATTGGCACAACGCCAAACGTGCGGTAGAGGTTGAAATGGTACCACGCGCGAAGCGTCATGGCCTCTGCCTTGTACTGGTCGTGCTTCTCAAAGTCAACACCATCAATATGGTCGAGCACGCCGTTGCAGCGATAGATGCCGTTGTAGTCGTTTTTCCAGACCGAGGCGAGAATGGTGTTTGTGGAAATGTCTTGAAAGTGGTCGAGGTCGTAGCGCGATTGCGTCGAAACCGCCACGGCATCGAGGTTGTTGCTGTCGCCGCGGTATTCAATCTCGGTGAGCAGGAACGACACCTCGCTCTTTAGCTTCTCGTAGCATGCGTTCACGGCGAGGTCGAAGTCCGACTGGGTTTTATAGAAGTTACCCGACACCACCTGGTTGCTTGGCATCTCCTTCTCGAAAAAAGAGTCGGAGCACGATGAGCAAGCTATGGCAAGTGCCAATATGAAGTATTTGTTCATGGTTTTTCGTTGTTTAGAGTTTGAAGTTCACACCCACCTGGAATGTCTTTGACAATGGATAAGAGCAGTAGTCCTCGCCTGGGCGCAGGGCATCGGACGGTCGCTTGTTCACCTCCGGGTTGTAGCCAGAGTATGGAGTCCAGGTGAAAAGGTTGGTTCCTTGCACGTAAACTCGAAGATCGCGTATGCCGATGTGAGAGGTCAGGCTGTTGGGCACCGTGTAGGCGAGAGTGAGGTTCTGCAGCCGGAGATACGAGCCATCCTCGATGTGGAACGTTGATGTCGACGCGCCATTGCGTCCGGTCGACTTGCGGTTGCCGCGGTTGAGCGTTCCCGATGTCACGGTATTGGTCACGTAGTCCACTTGCGCCCTGTTGAGCGCGAGCTTCATCATGTTTGACGAGCCCTCCATGTTGCAAAGGTAGCGGCGCTCAAGGTTGAGAATCTCGCTGCCGTAGGAGCCTTGGAACGACGCGCTCAGCTCCAGACCGCGCCAGTGGATTCCTCCGGAGAAGGCGTAAGTGAAGTCGGGCATATAGTTGCCGCATATCACGCGGTCGGCGTCTTCCTCCATTATGCCGTTGCCGTTGGCGTCGACGAAGCGGAAGTCGCCCACGTGGGTATTGGCGAAGTGAGGATATGAGTCGAGTTCCTTCTGGTTGTGGAAAATGCCGTCCTGCACGAGCAGGTAGTAGCAACCCACAGGTTTGCCCACCATGGTGATGTAGTAAGACTGGGCATACGAGCCCGCCTTGATTATGGGCGCGTCGTTGTTGCCGAGGTGCAGCACCTTGTTGCGGTTAAGCGAGAAGTTGCCCGAGAAGTTGTAGCCCCAGCTCTTCCAGTTGTGACGCGATGTGAGGTTTATCTCAATGCCCTTGTTTTGCATCGAGCCGATGTTCATGGTCGATGTCGACATACCGGATATTTGCGGGATGGGCACGTCGAAGAGCATATTGGTCGTGCGAGAGTAGTAATAGTCGAATGTCACGCCGAGCAATCCACCAAAGAGGCTCGCGTCGAAGCCGACATCCACCTGCGAGTTCTTTTCCCATCCGAGCTTGTCGTTCTCCACTCGCGATGGATAGTAGCCGCTCACCACGTTGCCGTCGCCGGCACCCGATATGTAAGTGAGCGACGAGAGCGTGGCCAAGTGGTCATAGTTGCCTATCTGGAAGTTACCGGTCTGGCCATAGCTGGCGCGCAACTTTATGTCGTCAATCCACCTATGGTTCTTGAGGAATTTCTCGTCGGAGATTCTCCATCCCGCCGATGCCGACGGGAAGTAACCCCAACGGTTGTCACGTCCGAAACGCGAGCATCCGTCGCCGCGTATCGCCGCCGAGAGCATATAGCGTCCCTTGTAAGAATACTGCACGCGCGTGAGCCATGAGGCCATCGTCCATCCCGTGTCCGACGTGCTGGTGCCATCGGTGAGTATCTCTGTGGCTCCGGCTATCGTGCGCACCTTGTCATCGGCATATCCCGTGCCCGTTATCTTGCTGGTGTTGTTGATGTTGCGCTGTGCCTGATACACCGCCACCGCCGAGATTGAGTGGTCGTTGAGGGTGAGGTTGTAGGAGAGCTGGTTCTCCACGTTCCAGTTGTAGTAGGAATTGGCCTCGTAGATGCCCTTTGCAGCCGACGCGAGCCCGTGGTAGGCGTTGCCTCGTGTCTCAAGGTATGACGGGCGATAATAGGCGCGCGTGTACGATAGGAAGTCGCCGCCAACGGAGATTTTATAGGTAAGACCCTTGATAAACTCGTAGGACGCGAAGACGTTGCCCATGAGCGACATACGCTTGCGCAGGTCGTCAATCTCAAGCGCCAACGCCACAGGATTGAGCGTATTGTTGTATTGCGTGTTGGTCTCTTCAAGGTTGAACTTGCCATTCATGTCCC
>DAINOS010000154.1:0-6129 GCA_036743855.1 Prevotella sp.
AACTATGTCTAACAATACTTCATCTAATGACATGACCGTGGGCAACCCCGCCCGCGGCATCATAAAGTTTGCAGTTCCATTGATATTGGGCTACATCCTTCAGCAGATGTACCTCATTGTTGATGCCGCCATCGTGGGGCGTTGGATAGGAGTGGGCGCGCTCGCCGCCGTGGGCGCGTCGGCATCGGTGATGTTTCTCGTCATGGGCTTCTGCAACGGCGCGTGCGCCGGCTTCGCCATACCAATAGCGAGGGCTTTCGGGGCCAAGGACTACAAGAAGATGCGAGTGTATGTGGCCAACTCCATTCGCGTGGCGTTGGTGTTGATTATCGTATCGACATTTCTCTCCAGCGTGCTTTGCGGCAGGATACTGCGCTTGGTGAACACGCCGCGCGAGATTTTCGATGATGCCTACACCTTTCTTCTCTTGCAGTTCCTCGCCATACCGTTCACACTCACCTTCAACCTCTTCGCTGGCTATATCAGGGCACTTGGCAACTCTCTCCAGCCGTTCGTGTTTCTCATCTTGTCGTCGTTTGTCAACATCCTTCTCGATGTCTTGCTCATCCTCATCTTGGGCATGGGCGTGGCAGGCGCCGGACTTGCCACGTTGCTCTCGCAGCTGTTCGCCTCAGTGCTCAGCGTGTGGTACGTGGCTCGCCACATGACGATACTCATACCTCATGGCGAGGAGCGCGCCTTCGACAACAAGCGCATATCCATATTGCTCAACAATGGCATACCCATGGGGCTTCAGGTGTCTATCACCGCCATAGGCATTATCATGCTGCAAAGTTCCAACAACGCCTTGGGCACCGTCTACGTGGCGTCGTTCACTGCCGCCGTGCGCATCAAGTACCTCTTCATCTGCGTGTTCGACAATATCGGCGTGGCCATGGCGACCTATTGCGGGCAGAACATCGGTGCCGGACGGCTCGACCGCGTGCGCCAAGGCGAGTGGGCGGCAGTGAAGATTATGCTCGTGTATTTCGTGTTCACGGCATTGGTCATCTTCCCCTTCGCCGGCTACATGATGGAGCTGTTTGTCACCAGTGGCAGTCAGGCGGTGGCCGACAACGCTGCCATGCTCATGCGCATAAGCTGCTTTTTCTACCCCGTGCTGGGCTTGCTCTCCATCCTAAGATACAGCATACAAGGCTTGGGCTACAGCAACCTCTCCATGCTCTCCGGAGTGATGGAGATGATAGCGAGGAGCGGCGTGAGCCTGTGGCTCGTTCCAGCCTTCGGCTTCCTCGGCGTGTGCTATGGCGACCCCATGGCATGGGTCTTCGCCGACATCTTTCTCGTGCCGGGCTTCCTCTTGCTATATAGGCACTTGAAGAGAAAACTCCAGCAATCACCCGTCACCACACGTTAAACGCTTATGCTTCTCACGCTCGTAATATACTTCTTGGTGATTTTCGTCATCAGCCGCGTCACCTCGCGTCACGCCGGCAACGAGGCGTTCTTCCGCGGCAACAGGAAGAGCCCGTGGCCCATGGTCGCCTTTGGCATGGTGGGCGCGTCAATCTCCGGCATCACCTTCGTCTCCGTGCCAGGCATGGTGCTCAAGGGCGACATGACCTACCTGCAAATGTGCTTGGGTTTCATCCCGGGCTATTTCGCCGTGGCGTTCATCCTCTTGCCCATCTATTACAAGTTGAACCTAACCACCATATACGGCTATCTGCGCCAACGCCTCGGCAGGCGCAGCTATAAGACAGGCGCGGCGTTTTTCATCGTCTCCAAGCTCGTGGGCGCGGCGGTGAGGTTCTACGTGGTCTGCTTCATCCTCCAGCGCTTCGTGCTCGACGCTTGGCACGTGCCTTTCGTGTGCACTGTCATCGTGATGGTCGCGCTCATCTGGCTCTATACGCGCCGCGCCGGAGTGAAGACTCTCGTGTGGTCTGACACGTTTCAAACCGCTTGCATGCTCGGTGCCCTCGTGCTCATCATCGTGGCGACGATGGGCAGTCTCAACCTCGACTTCCATGGCGTGGTGGCTAAGGTCGCCGCCGACCCGCACAGCCGTGTGTTCGTGTTCGACGACTGGGCAAGCCGGCAGAACTTCTGGAAGCAATTTCTCAGCGGCATCTTCGTGGTGATAGTGATGACCGGCCTTGACCAGGACATGATGCAGAAAAACATGACCTGCAAGACCCTCCGCGAGGCGCAGAAAGACATGTGCCTCTACGGGTTCGCCTTCGTGCCAGTCAACCTCTTGTTCCTTGTCCTCGGCATCCTGCTCGTGTGGCTGTCGTCCGCCCGTGGCATGGCGTTGCCGCAGATGGGCGACGACCTGCTGCCGATGTTCGCCGCCTCGGGACAGTTGGGCACCACGGTGGTCATACTCTTCACCATAGGCATCGTGGCGGCGAGCTTCTCCAGTGCCGACAGCGCGCTGACGGCTCTGACGACAAGCGTGTGTGTCGACTTCTTCGAGCGTGCCGACGACGAGCGGCTCCGCAAGCGGGCGCACATGGTCATTGCCGCCCTCTTCATAGCCTTCATACTCGTGTTCCGCGCTGTCAACTCCACGAGCGTCATCGATGCCATCTACATCCTTTGCGGCTACACCTATGGCCCGTTGCTTGGGCTGTTCTCCTTTGGCCTGCTCACCCACAGGACGGTCAACGACCGCTGGGTGCCGGCGGTCGCCGTGGTCAGCCCCTTGCTCTGCTTTGCCATCGAGACCACGACACGCTATTTCACCGGCTACCAGTTCGGCTACGAGTTGCTCATGCTCAACGGCGCGCTCACGTTTGCCGGATTGTGGATAAGTCATCCTTCGCGTCAGGTCGCACCATTAAAATAGAAAGCCATGCAACAGTGTTACATCGATTCCTTCAACCATCCGTTATACCAGTCGTTCCGCGATTTGTATGTCGAGAGTTTCCCCATATTTGAGCAGCGCACCGCCACGCAACAAGCATATGCCTTCCAATGTGAGCGATACAAGTTGCTGGTCTTCACAGACGGCGACACGTTCCTCGGCTTCATCTCTTATTGGGACTTTGACACTTACCGCTACGTGGAGCATTTCGCCGTCAACGCCGTGTTGAGGGGGAAAGGGTATGGCAGCCGGATGCTTCAAGCGTTTCTCCAGACTACCGATAAGGTCACGTTGTTGGAGATAGACCCCGTCGTGGATTCAGTGTCGGAGGCGCGCTTGCGCTTCTATAAGAAATGTGGCTTCCATGAGAACCCATACCCACACAGGCATCCAGCTTATCGAAGCGAGTATAAGCCGCATTCCTTGGAAGTGCTTACCGCAAAACGGAAAATAACCAAGGAAGAATACAAGAGGTTTTATATGGATTTGAGCAAGACAGTGATGAAAGAGATTGGTACGGAATACGAGAAAATGTTGCGTGGGGAGGTCTATGAGGCACTTGACCCACAGTTGTTGAAAAGGCTCAACGAGTGCAAGGACCTGTGTTGGGAATACAACCAGATACGCCCCACGATGTTGAAAGAACGCAACAAGAAGCTACACGAGATATTGGGGGCTTGCGATGAAGACACCTTCATCAACCAGCCTTTCCTTTGCGATTATGGCACCCAAATAAAAGTGGGCAAGCACTTCTTCGCCAATTTCAACCTTGTTGTGCTCGATGAGGCGTATGTCACCTTTGGTGACAATTGCTTTGTGGGGCCAAACGTCAGCATCTACACGGCATGCCACAGCACCAATCCGGAGGAGAGAAACACCAACCAGGAGTGGGCGCTCCCTGTCACCATAGGCAACAGTTGCTGGATTGGCGGCAGCGTGACCATCCTGCCTGGCGTGACCATTGGTGACAACGTGACCATTGGCGCGGGCAGCGTGGTGGTGAAAGACATTCCGTCAAACAGCATTGCCGTCGGCAATCCTGCCAGGGTGGTGAAGAAAATCAAATGAGGGGCAATGTTGATTCGTGTGAATAGATGGTTGCGTTATTCTCCTCCATGCAGATCTCTCACACGGATCAAAATGATTTTAAAGATGTCGGCTTCGCCGATTACGCATAATGCTTTGCAGGAGCGGGTCTTGCACATTGCTTATTAATCACCGCGTAGCCGCTTGCGGCGTAGCAATCTTTACAATCTTTTTGATCCGTGTGAAAAATGAAAAGTGCAGAAAGAAAACTTTTTGGCACAAACAGGATATTCTCTCCAAAAAGCCGTAACTTTGCAGGGAATAGACGTTTTGATAAATAATGGCAGACGATTTTGATATCCGCGACGAACACGTAAGCAAAGAAGAGAAAGACTTTGAGAATGCCCTCCGGCCTCTCCGCTTCGATGACTTCAATGGCCAACAAGCCGTTGTGGACAACTTGCGCGTCTTCGTGGAGGCGGCAAAATATCGTGGCGAGCCCCTCGACCACACGTTGTTGTACGGCCCTCCCGGACTGGGAAAGACGACGTTGAGCAACATCATCGCCAACGAGCTTGGCGTGGGGTTCAAGATCACCTCCGGTCCCGTGCTTGACAAGCCAGGCGACTTGGCGGGAATACTCACGTCGCTGGAACCTCGCGACGTGCTTTTCATCGATGAGATTCACCGCCTGCAACCAGTGGTGGAGGAGTATCTATATTCTGCCATGGAGGACTTCCGTATCGACATCATGATAGACAAGGGACCGTCGGCTCGGTCGATACAGATAGACCTCAACCCCTTTACGCTTATCGGCGCCACCACGCGCTCTGGCATGCTCACCGCACCGCTGCGCGCCCGTTTCGGCATAAACATGCACTTGCAGTATTATGACCCCGAGACGTTGCAGCGCATCATCAAGCGTTCGGCAGCCTTGCTGAAGGTGCCTATCAACGATGATGCCGCAGTGGAGATAAGTCGCAGGTCGCGTGGCACGCCTCGTATAGCCAACGGACTGTTGCGCCGTGTGCGCGACTTCGCGCAGGTGAAAGGCAATGGCACGATAACGAAAGAGATTGCCGATTTGGCGCTTGGAGCACTCAATATAGACTCTTATGGACTCGATGAAATCGACAATAAAATACTGACGACCATTATTGACAAGTTCCGTGGCGGTCCCGTTGGAGTGTCAACGATAGCCACGGCGATAGGCGAGGACAGTGGCACGGTGGAGGAGGTCTATGAGCCTTTCCTCATCATGGAGGGCTTCATCAAGCGCACGCCTCGTGGGCGCATGGCCACTAAGCTCGCCTACGACCACCTCGGGCGAAACCCTTATGAGGGGAATGTGATGCAGCCGAAGCTGTTCTGAGGCCTCTCCCTTTATTCCTCCCCCAACCAGGGGAGGGAGAGATATGCTTCAAGGGGTGATGCTTGCATTATGATGATGCTTGCACGATGAAATCGCTTGGCAGGGGCGGGCCCTGTGCCCGTCCGCATCCCGAATGGCAAAGGGTGTACATATTATAATAATGTGCCTGTCCGCAATAGAAAACGATATATATGGAAAATAATGATGATACCAATGTGCGAGTGGCTGTCTTCGCAGGCAGTTTCGACCCATTCACCATTGGGCACGACGACATCGTAAGGCGGGCGTTGAGGCTCTTCGACAGGCTCGTCATCGTGGTGGCACGCAATCCGGAGAAGCACTATATGTTCACCGCTGAGGAGCGTGTCGAGGCTATCCGTGAGGTCTATAGGGACGAGCCTCGCGTGAGCGTGGTTGAATACGGAGGCATGACCGTGGACATCGCCGCCAAGGTGGGCGCGAGGTTTCAAGTGAGGGGCGTGCGCTCGACGATAGACTTCGAGTATGAACGCGTTGAGGCTGAATACAACGACAAGCTTGGTGGCTTGGAGACAGTGCTGCTCTACGCAAAACCTCAATTTTCCACCATTTCATCGACAGCTTACCGCACGCTCGTCTATTTTCACAAGGATGAGGACGCGCGTAAGATGCTGCCAATTTCACGTTAAGACTTTCAATATTTTACAATATACAACATGATTACTTACAATGCAGACGGCGTGAAAATGCCGAAGATTCGTCACCGCGACACCACGGCGTGGATTAAGCGTGTGGCGGCAGCCCATGGTCGCAAGGTCGGTGAGGTTGGCTATATGTTCGTCAGCGACGAGAAGATTCTCGAAGTGAATCGTCAGTATCTCGGCCACGACTATTACACCGATGTCATCACCTTCGACTA
>DAINOS010000155.1:0-6030 GCA_036743855.1 Prevotella sp.
CGAAGTATGCCATTGCCCTTTCCGTGAAGTATGCGCACGCGTTGCACGCCCATGAGCACGGCGTCGTCGATGAAATATCTCACGGCTTGCAAAGCCTCGTCGCCACGCATTCCCCTGACATCAAGGTCGGGATGGAAATCCTTTCTGTGTTCGTCGATGGTGTTTTGCGTGACGTGCGACACGTTGAAGGCTTGAAGGCCCTCTTTCAAGGCATCCATCTTGCTCTGGGGCTTGTCTGGGGCGTTTGGCGTGGATGCGTCTTGCGCCACGAGCTCAATGCGCGAGATGGGCAACTTTGTTCGCAAGTCGCCAACAAGCACGGTGGCTGTCTTGCCCGACAATTGTTCCACCACGCCTTGAGAGCGCAAGCCCTTCAATCGCACCTTGTCGCCAACGACGATTGGCCTGTCTACCACGGCCTTTGATTTGCCAGTGGCGTTTCTCAGCGCGTTCGCTGCTTTCTCCTCGTCTTTGCCTTTGGTCTTCTTGCGTTCCTCGCGGCGTTGTTTCCTCGCTTTCAACTGTTCCACCTTCTTCTGGAAGTCCTCGTCGGATATGAGTCCTGCCGACTTCTTTTTCTTTGATGAAGTCTTCCAACTGTCGTCTGCCACGTCTTGCTTGAAGGCATCGAGCTCGGCGCGAATCTTTTTTGTCTCCTCCTTGGCGGCTTGCTGTTCGCGTATCTCCCTTATGGCATTCTCTATGCGCTTGTTGCTTTCCTTGAGCAGCTCCTCAGCCTCTTGCTTGGCCTTGGCTATCACCGCCTTGCGGTCGGCTGAGACATCAGCTATGTCTTTCTCGTATTGGTCGATGCGTTGTTGCAGTTCTTTTTCCTTCTGGTGCACCGTTTGCCTCTTTTGCTCCCAGTAGCGCTTGTCGCGAACGATGTCTTGCAAGTATTTATCGCTTTGGATATAATCAGAGCCCACGATCTCTGAGGCTTGTTTTATCACCTGCTCGGGCAGTCCTATCTTTCGTGCTATCTCTATGGCGAAAGAGCTTCCTGGCCTGCCTATGGCGAGCTGGAAAAGAGGGCGCATCTCGTGGCGGTCGTAGAGCATGGCGCCATTGACCACGCCCTCATGGGCATCGGCAAAGTGCTTGAGGTTTTGATAGTGGGTGGTGATGACCGCCCAAGCCTGCTTGTCGCAAAACTGCGATAGCACGCTCTCGGCTATGGCTCCGCCTATTTGCGGTTCCGTGCCCGTGCCAAACTCGTCGATTAGAATCAGCGTCTTGTCAGAAGCCTGCTTCATCATGTTCTTCATGTTCAGAAGGTGCGACGAATAGGTGGACAGGTCGTTTTCAAGGCTTTGCTCATCGCCAATGTCAATCATGATGTCGTCGAATATGCCGCACGTGCTCCTTCCGTCCACTGGGATGCTGAGTCCGCACTGGAGCATGTATTGCAACAGTCCCGTGGTCTTCAGGCACACCGACTTGCCGCCGGCGTTAGGACCAGATATTATAAGAATGTGCTTCTCGGGAGTCAGCATGATGTCGAGTGGCACGATTTCGCCCTTCAGATGTGCCTCAAGCAACGGGTGGCGCGCGCGGATGAAGTCGATGTAGGGCGAAGCTTTCACCTTGGGTTCAAAGGCGTCCATCTCTTTTGCCAGTTTTGCCTTTGCCTGGATGAAGTCTATTTGGGCGAGGAAGTCATAGGAGTCGAGCATCTCCCGGACGTGCGGGCGTATTCTCTGTGCCATCTTCGACAATATGCGTATTATCTCCTTGCGCTCCTCTATCTCCAGTTCGCGAATCTTGTTGTTTGCCTCCACTGCTTCGGTAGGCTCCACGAACACCGTGCGTCCCGTGGCGCTCTCGTCGTGCACGATACCCGATATTTTCTTTTTCAATCCTGGAGCCACAGGTATTACGAGACGGCCGTCGCGCATGGTCGGGGCTGCGTCCTTGTCCACGATGCCATCGCTCTGGGCGGAGCGAAGAATGCTGTTGAGAATCCTCGACACCGACCCGTTGGTCTTCGCCAGTTCGCGGCGTATGTTGAGCAGTTCTGGTGAGGCGTTGTCACGGATATGCCCAAACTTGTCTATGATTTGGTCTATCTGCTGAATGATGATGGGGAACGTGGCTATTCCGTCGGCAATGTCGTGCAGGGCAGGATAGTCCCATTTTTTCAATGTCACGTCGCTGTCGTCATCTTCCTGGTCGGGCAACTCCTCGCCACGATAGAGATATGTCACTATGTCGTCGATGGTCTTTAGCGAGCGCCTGATGTCGAAGAGTTCGCTTTCCTCAATCCACGTGTTTTGCAATCGCAGCCGTTTCAAGCTGTCGCGTACGTCGAAGAAGAAGGCCAACGGGAAATCGTCTTGCTCTTCTATCTGCCTCATCTCGCGAATTTCCTCCATCCAGGTGTTGATGGCCTCAGCGTCGTGGGAGAAGGTCATTTCGTCGACCAAGCCTTTGCCAAGCGTGGACAGGCAAAAGCTTGCGACCTTGTCCTTTATCTCGTTGAAACCTATCTTGTTTTCAAAATTCTTTGGATATATCATTGCTTGTTATTTCTAAATGATGTATGCTTCAATAAATCCCGTTTTTGGGTGAAATTATCTCGCGTCGGCTTCACGGTTGAATCGCGTCGCCTTTACGCCGTAAAGGCATCGCGATTCAACCGTAAAGGCATCGCGATTCAACCGTGAAGCCGACGCGATATGTATGGCAATCCGCTGTATGTGTGTATTGTCCTGTCTATTAGCTTGTTATAAATTTCTGAACAGCTCGATAACATTGCTGATTATCGGGGCCATGTCGTAGTATTTGTACTCCGCAAGCCTACCGCCAAATATTATCTTGCCTTCATCGGGTCCCGCTGACGAAGCTGCTTGTGCAAGGCTGGCAGCCATCGTCCTGTATTCATTGGCTGTCTCGTTGTTTTTGGCGTCGTTCACGGGATAATATGGTTCCATGCCAGGTTTATACTCCGTGGAATATTCCTCGCTGACCACGGTCAACGGATTGTCGTAGACCTGCTGGCCGAACATCTCGAAATGCTTGTGCTCTATGACGCGCGTATAGGGCACGTCGTGCGAGGTGTAGTTCACCACCGCGTTTCCTTGGAAGTTGGGCGTGTTTTCCACGCGAGTCTTGAAGCTCACGGTGCGCCAGTTGAGCCGTCCAAACTTATAGTCGAAAAATTCGTCTATCTGTCCAGTGTACACGAGGTTGCGCGCGTATTGTTGCCAGTCGTGATACTCCGACTTGAAAAAGTCTACCCCTACCTTTGTCTCCACGCCATCGAGCAATCGACCAATGAGGTTGTTGTAGCCTCCAATAGGTATGCCTTGGTATGAGTCGTTGAAATAGTTGTTGTCGAAAGTGAACCTCAGTGGCAACCGCCTGATGATAAATGCCGGAAGGTCTTTGCACTCACGTCCCCATTGCTTCTCGGTGTATTCCTTTATCAGGGTCTCGTAGATGTCGCGTCCCACCAGCGAGAGCGCTTGCTCCTCAAGGTTGAGCCTGTCTGTCGCCTCACCATTGGCAAGCCGTTTGCCGGTCTCTATTTGTCGCTTTATCTCGTTCTCGCATTGCGAGTGGATAATGGCTTGTGCTTCCGAAGGCGTGGAGCATCCCCACATTTGGTGGAAGGTGTTCATGTTGAACGGCAGGTTGAAGAGCTTGCCATGGAAGTTGGCTATCGGGGAATTGGTGTATCGGTTGAACGGCACGAGCGAGTTGACGAAATCCCACACATCTTTATTAGATGTATGGAATATGTGCGCGCCATACTTGTGCACGTTGATGCCTTCCACTCGCTCACAATACACGTTGCCTCCGAGCTGTGGCCGCCTGTCTATTACCAGGCAACGCTTGCCGCGAAGGTGAGCAAGATGTGCGAACGTAGCCCCGAAAAGCCCGGAGCCCACTATTAAGTAGTCGTATGTCTTCATGGTGAAACGCGACGTTAAAGTTTGTCACCATAGCAGAGGTCACCGGCGTCGCCAAAGCCCGGCACTATGTATTTGTGCTCGTTCATGCCTGGGTCAATTGCCGCGCACCAAATGGTTGTCCTGTCCTCTGGAAACACCTTTTTAATATGTTCTATGCCCTCAACCGTGGCTATCACGCAACAAACGTGAATGCGCTTTGGCATGCCCTTGGTCAGAAAAGCCTTGTAGCCGAGTTCCATGCTGCCGCCAGTGGCAAGCATCGGGTCGGCTATGATGAGTGTTTTGTCTTCTATGGAAGGCGTGGCAAGATACTCCACGTGTATGCCCACCTCGTGGTGCTCGGCATCGGTATACTCACGGTAAGCCGACACAAAAGCGTTGCCGGCATGGTCGAAAACGTCGAGGAAACCCTCGTGGAATGGCAGGCCAGCGCGGAAGATGGTGGCAAGGACCACGTCGTCTGACGGTACGTTGACCTTCGAAACGCCCAATGGGGTAGTCACATCACGAGTCTCATAGTCGAGCTGTTTTGACACCTCGAAAGCCACATACCAACCCACGCGGCGGATGTTGTTTCGGAAAAGCAAGCGGTTTCGCTGGTAATCCTTGTCGCGCATCTCGGCGATGTATTGGCCTACAATGCTGTTTACCTTGGAAATATTTATGACATCTATCATATCTCTATATTGAAAGTGATTATTTTGACTGTTTTTGGTTTCACATTGCAAAGTTACGCAAAATATAAGTCTGAACTGGCAAAATATGGCAAAAGTTATCTTCGCAATGACAACTACAATTAGCAAAACGAACCAACAAGGCGTGGTTTTAATTTCTTTAACCTAAAAAAGTTTTAGAACGCGTGAAAAAACGCACTATACTTTTTGTCGTGCATATAACTTTTGCTACCTTTGCCCTCGAAAAAAGAAAGTTCACATTATTCACAACTAATACATTTTACAAAAATGGCAAAGTTTGACAAATCAGTATTGGCAAGCTACGGAATCCAGACAGGTACTGCTGAGGTTCTGTACAATCCTTCTTACGAGGTGCTGTTCAATGAGGAGACCAAAGCAGGTCTCGAGGGCTACGACAAGTGCGTAGAGACAGAGCTCGGCGCTGTGAACTGCATGACAGGTATCTACACAGGTCGTTCTCCTAAGGACAAGTTCATCGTTGACGATGCCACTTCTCACGACACCGTATGGTGGGATTCAGAGGAGTATCACAACGATAACCACCGCGCAAGCCTTGAGGCTTGGAAAGCTGTCAAGAAGATTGCCCAGGAAGAGCTCAGCAACAAGAAGCTCTATGTTGTTGATGGCTTCTGCGGCACACACCGCGACACACGCATGAAGGTTCGCTTCATCGTGGAGGTGGCATGGCAGGCTCACTTCGTTACAAATATGTTCATCCGTCCAAAGACAGAGGCTGACTTCGAGCAGGAGCCTGACTTCATCGTCTACAATGCTTCTAAGGCAAAGGTGACAAACTGGAAGGAGCTCGGTCTCCATTCAGAGACAGCTGTCGTGTTCAACGTGACATCCAAGGAGCAGGTCATCATCAATACATGGTATGGTGGTGAGATGAAGAAGGGTATGTTCTCTATGCAGAACTACTTCCTCCCTCTCCGTGGCATCGCTTCAATGCACTGCTCTGCCAACACTGACATGAACGGTGAGAACACCGCTATCTTCTTCGGTCTCTCTGGCACAGGTAAGACCACTCTGTCTACCGATCCTAAGCGTAAGCTTATCGGTGATGATGAGCACGGATGGGACGACAAGGGCGTGTTCAACCTCGAGGGTGGCTGCTATGCTAAGGTCATCAACCTCGACAAGGACGCTGAGCCTGACATCTACGGCGCTATCACTCGTGACGCTCTTCTTGAGAACGTTACTGTTGACAAGGATGGCAAGATTGACTTCGCTGACAAGACTGTCACCGAGAACACTCGTGTCTCTTATCCTATCTATCACATCAAGAACATCCAGCGTCCTGAGAGCCAGGGCCCAGCTGCAAAGCAGGTTATCTTCCTGAGCGCTGATGCATTTGGCGTGCTGCCTCCAGTTTCTATCCTGAACGCTGAGCAGACTAAGTACTACTTCCTCTCTGG
>DAINOS010000156.1:0-5352 GCA_036743855.1 Prevotella sp.
CAAAAGATAACGACGCTGACATCAACACTCGCATCATGGAGTTGAGGAGAGCCAGACAAAGGCAAGCGTTTGGCAAGTGGAGACGTATAGCCATGATAGCCGAACAGTACAGGCGCATGGTTGGCACAAAAGAGGACAATCGCGACATCGCCCCATGCGACACCGGAATGCTTATAGCCACGGCATTCCCTGAGCGTGTGGCGATGCTGCAACAGGACGGCACCTATAAACTCGCCAATGGCGAGCGTGCCAACCTTGACCCCACGGACAGTCTGCACGCCTACGACCTGCTTGCCATAGCCACGGCAGACCGCAAGATATTCCTTGCCTCGCCTGTCGACAAGGATGGACTAAGCCATCTCACGAAAGTCAGTGAGCGAGTGGCTTGGGACCATGCGCTTGGCCGTGTCACGGCAACTCGCGAGTGGCGTGTAGGGCGCATAGTGCTGTCTGCCAAGCCCATGGAGACTGTCTCGCACGATGAGGCTGAAAATATCGTGATTCAGGTAATAAAAGCCGAGGGGCGCAGCCTTCTCAACCTTTCTGACACCTTCATGCGCTTGCAGCAACGTGTCATCACCTGTGCAGCATGGCATCCAGAACTTGCGTTGCCAGACGTAACCACCGACGGCTTGCTCGAAAGAGCTGATGAATGGCTGCCCATGTATTCAGGAGGAGCCATCACCGCGGCAGGACTGAGGAAGATAGACATGGCGGCGGTGCTTTGGGCGCAACTGTCTTACGAGCAACAGAATGAGGTTGACCGCATAGCCCCATCGCACGTCACCATGCCTACCGGCAGCCATATCAGGATAGACTACCGTGAGGCCAGCGACGCGCCCGTGGTGAGCGTCAGGCTGCAAGAGTGTTTTGGCATGACCGACACGCCTCGCGTAGACAATGGCAAGCGTCCATTGCTCATGGAGCTGCTCTCGCCTGGATTCAAGCCCGTGCAGCTGACCAAGGACTTGCGCAGCTTTTGGAGCGATGCCTATTTCGAGGTGCGCAAGGAGTTGAGGCGACGTTATCCCAAGCACTATTGGCCAGACAACCCACTGGAGGCGCAAGCCGTAAGGGGTGTGAAACGGAAGGGCTGACGCTTAGCTCGTAGCAATGGAACAGGAAAGAAATCCACCATTATTTTCCAAACCTTGGCGTGTGATAATACACATCTATCAACGCAGCCTCCATGTCTTCATTACCAAGCTACGCCATAAGTTGGCGGAAGACGACAACGTGCGCATAATCAACATACGCGGCATAGGCTACAAGATGATTATGCCTATGCCGCGTATTTAGCTTTGCTTGTTCAATTTACAACGATAACAGTTTATAGTCTTGATGACACCGCCCTGACAAGGAAATCAAAGTTCTGCTGAACAATCTCGTTGCCGCGTTCCACTCCCTTCGATGAATTTATCGCGGCGTCTGGGAGTAAGCCCTGGCTTATCAGGCAATTCTGAACCTCCGGACTAACGGAAAGCACGAAGTTCAATGCCTGGTTCCTTGACCATTTCTGGTTATAATACGGATTGCGCTCGTCTTTCACGCAAAAAGCACCGTCGGGGAGTATCTGCAGATCCTCTGTGCTTTTCTCTGGCACATAAAGCACGATATTCTCATCGTCGGCAGATAGCTGGAAGTCCTTCTCCACTTCCTCACTGGCTGGCAGATGTTTCAGCAGGAATCCTTTCAGCTCAGCCGCATCGGCGAAATAGAACAGATGGGTATCTTTCGATTCCTTTATCATGTCGTCGTATGCCTTCTGTAGGTTCTTATGCCCTGCGTAGTCTTCTGCCATGTCATCGAACATGGTAAGGTCATTGCTCCATGAACTGCCTCCGTTGAGATGCCATGCGCCATCGTATTCCACAAATGCCGCCACGATACCCTTGCGCTGATAGCACTCGTCTTGCGGATCGTTCAGCTCCCTTGCCGTCACGCTGAAGGTCTCGCCGCTAATGTCCTTGAATGTCATGCTGCGGTCATCGTCAACATTCTCTATCTTGTACATCCTATAGTCCAGCAGACGCTGGTCCTCCACTTTATCAGCAGCCTCATCGTTGCCGTTGGCACGGAGTATTGCCGCCATCCACTCTTGCGGTTTCAATCTCAACGGACCGATTTCGCTGGTATAGGCGAGAAGGCTCTCTACATGGTAAAACGCGGCGTCCAACGGGTAATGTATGGCTTCTGCCATCTGATGAGCTTGATCGATGATGACATCCACGGCATCGGGTATATACGTAAGATAGCAACTGAGATACAGCCATTTTAGAGCATCGCGCTGCTTATAGAAATCGTCTAAGAACTGCGGGGTATGGAAATAGTCCTTCAGACTCTCGTTTACTGGCACCGTCTCGTAATGCTGTTCCAAAACATTATATGCGGCTATGGCGAGACGCTCCAGTACTGGGTTCTCTGGATTGCCAATCTTGCCATGATGCACATCAAGCATAGTGTACCACACGATGAACTTGACATCCTCGATATTAGGCTCGTCGTCAAAATAATTCTCCTCGTCAATATCATAGAAAGGAAGTCGTCTGCCATACATCTCTTTCATTTTTGAAGTGAAAGCGCGCCATATTCCGGCATCGGCGATGATGTCCTCGAAATACATTGTTATGTTCAACGCCATCTGGCGAATTCCGTTTACGGGAATGTCTTCCACTCCCTCCTTTGCCATCGCCGTAGCCACCTCAGTCGCTATGCGGGCATATTCTGTATCTGTAGCAGACCGCATCCCATTAGGATGGCAGTTTTTTACCACCATCTGCGGTATTAATATCATTTTCATTTTTCTGTATTGTACCTTTTGTTTAATTGTTCTCAATCAATTGTTTCACTTTCCTTGGTCTTGTCCCATAGTTGAGACTTTACGTCGTTGAAATGCCTTAACAGCATTCCATACAAACTGTATGCAAATGTATTAAATATAATGCAAACCGCAAAAAAACAAGAAGACATATAACGCGCAATGTTTAAACTACAAGAATTTTTAGGAATGTTATCCTAAAAATTAATATCGTCGACGGGTTTCAATGACATGTCATTGGCTTTACGCTTAAATCGCGACGCGTTTACGCTGAAAACGCGATGCCTTCACGCTTGAATCGCGACGCGATACAAGCGTGAAGTCGATGACATATGAATGTGACATCATAAAAAACGGGCTGATACTTTCAAAAAGCATCAGCCCGTAATATTTGTTATGAACTTATATCTTAGAAGAACAAGTAGCGGTTGTCAACAACCTTGGCCTTGATGTAAAGCTCGTTCATGAAGTTGCCGGCATACTGCATGGCCTTCTGCCGGAGAGTAGCCTCTTCCTGTTGCTCGTTGAACTTGGTAGCGTTCTTTGAACGACTCACGACCTGGAACTGGTAGACACCACCCTGGCCCTTAACAGGACGAGAGAAGAAGCTGCCGACCTTGGCAGAATAAACGGCACCACTCAAAGCTGGCTCGCTCGCGCCTGTCGAGCTGACAAACACAGGAGCTGAGAAGGTGACTTGGTTCACAGGAGTGACAATGGCACCCTTGGCCTTGGCAGCCGCAATGCTGGTAGCGCCCTTGGCCTTGGCCATCAACATGTCTGCCTTCTTGTCGCGAAGCACCTGAGCCTTGACCATCTCCTTGACCTGTGGGTCATCGAGAGAACGATAGCCTATCGGGTGAACGCCCGTGCAAACCACTACGAGAAGGTTGTCGCCATTGTTGCCACACTCATACATTGGAGACACATCGCCTGGCTTGGCATCGAAGAGCCACTTCATGGCATCGCGTGTAGAGTGTATGCCAGCGAGATAGTGCTGCGCTGTGGTGACATCGCGAGCCTCCTGAACCTTATAGCCACTCTTCGCGGCATCCTTCTGGATGGCATCGAGAGTTTGGTTGGCGCTCACGAAAGAGCTGAACTTATTGTAGATGGCACTGCGAGTGTCCTTAGAGTAATCGATGGTCTTCTTGATGACAGCGGCTGTGAACTTGTCGACCATGTTCTTGCGGTCGAGCACCTCTACGATGACATTGCCCTGAGAAGTGGAGATGTTCTTCATCTCCTTGGGAGCCATTGTCAACACGGAGAGGAGGTAGTTTCTTGTGTCGTTGTCCATCGTGGTTGTGTACTCATACTGGCGAGAGGTGAGCCACTGCTCAGTACCCTCCTGACCATATTTCTTGGCGATGGTAGCGAAATCGGCACCAGCGGCGAGAGCCTTGTAAACGGAATCGGCACGAGTGTGAGCCTCATCTGGAGTCTCACCACCAATCTGAATGGCGCGGAACTGCACTGAGTCGGGGAGCTCTTGCTTGGCAACGAGCTTAATGACATTCAAGGTGTTGTCTGCCTTCGACTCCACAGGACCAAGGGTCTGGCCTACGCTCATAGAGTCAAGCTTGGCGGCAATGTCGGCAGGGAAGGCTTCCTTGCCAACAGGAATACCGAGATAAGGCACGGAAGAAGTGCTCTTGCGAACGACCTCTGTCGGGTCAGCAGCGGCAGCAAGGTTCTTGACATAGCCTTTGAACTCCTTGAGCAGGGCGGCACGGTCAGCGGCAGACGGCATGATCTGAACATCCACATACTTGATGTCGCGGCTCTCTACATATTGCTGGAAGCGTGGCTTCATCTCATCATACTTGGCCTTGAGGTCGCTGTCGGTGATTTTCACCTTGGCATCCTGAATGCTGCTGTATGGATAAGAGGCGAGCTGGATATTGCTTTCCTCGCTCGACTCCTTGAATGCCATCTTGGCCTCTACAGGATTTGAGAGGAAGCAGTGAGACAACAGGCCATTGTATTTCTGGATGAGGAGCTGCTGGCGCAGGCTCTTCTCCACATAAGTCCAATACTTGTAAATGGCCTCATACTGGTCGGCTGCCTGTGGATTGGAAGCCTTGATTTGGTTGTACTGAGCCAAGAACTGCTTGAGCTGGTTTGCATCGAAGCGGCCGGTCTGACGGTTTACGAACGGAGTGGAGAGAAGCATCTGGTTGGTTCCCTCGTTGAGCACGTTCTGCATCTCGCCATCGGTGACAGTGAGCCCCAGCTTGTCGCACTCATGCTCGATGAGCTTGTATTGTACATAGCTCTGCCAAACCTGGTCGCGGAGCTGGTTGAGCTGGTCGTCGGTCAAGTTCTCCTGACCCATGACCTTCATGGCGCCTTGAGCTTCGGCGACGAGCTTGGCGAATTCCTCGTAGCTGATTTTCTCTCCCAAGATTTCGCCTACCTGCTGTCGGGCGTTGTTGCGCGATGACTCGCAGGAGCGGAAAGCCTCCTCAGCAATGAAGGCAAAGAGACCGAAACCGATGATGATAATCAAGGTCACGCCTCTACTTCTGATT
>DAINOS010000156.1:5362-6007 GCA_036743855.1 Prevotella sp.
TCGCTGTAAACCTGGCCTACGTGGCGTTTGTCCTCGCCGAAGAGCGTGTCGAAAACGCGGAAGAAGTCCTCCGCAATGAATGCGAAAAGGCCGAAACCGATAATACAGATAAGGATTACTCCTTTACTTCTGATTTTTCCTAATGCTGCCATTTTTTGTTTTTACGTTTATTTATTTTTTATTTTTTCAACAAATTCATTTAGAGTGCAAATTTACTAATTATTCAACAATAACACACATCTTTTTATAAGAAAATGCTTTTTAGAACTTGTTTTGCACCGTTAGTTTGACAAGTTCTATCTTCGTGGCGGTGGATTTTAATATTTTGAAAGAATACCGCCCGATGTTGATTACCTCATTGAGTTTGGGGAAACTCTGGTATTCGTGGAGTATGAGACCACTAATTGTCATATATTCGTCGCTCTCTGGCAACTCCAATCCGAAACGGTCGTTGGCAGTGTCTATTTCCATTCGCCCGGAGAAGATGAAGTTGCTGTCATCGAGCTTTTTCGCCACGAGATTGTCGCTGTCGTGCTCGTCTTGAATGTCGCCGAATATCTCCTCAACAATATCCTCAAGCGACACCAAGCCACTGGTGCCACCAAACTCATCCACGACCACCCCAAGGCTCTTTTTCTGCTGCAA
>DAINOS010000157.1:0-5969 GCA_036743855.1 Prevotella sp.
GTGACTTCACAAACCATAATGCCAAACTCATACATAGGGAAGATGGCAACTATTTTATGGCTATAGCCAAAGTGAGCACACAGGGACTAAATCTCCCTATGCTACAAAAGTACATGAAAGCTGATGTCAGAATCATCGTCAGCAACAAAACGTTATGGCAACAGGTATTCGGATAGACGATGTCCGAATACCAGCCTACAGTCTCCATGAACCCAAAAGCTCAATACGATATGTTAGTGGCTAAACGTAACAAGTCCTTCGTTAAACGCTTAGAGGGAATAAGAAAAATCGCAGCAGCATTATAATCTGCCACAACTAAAAAAACTTCCCTGAATATCTCTCACCCACGTAACCGTCGCTGACGGTGTGTTCGTGGAGATTATAGTGCTTGAACATGGGTGGTGTCGGGCGCAGGTCGTAATGATCCATCTCCTCTATCTCTACCTTGAAATATGCCAACTTGTCGTATGATGAATATAGGCGTGGCAGGACGGGGTTGTTGTCGTATATCCACTTCCGCGTCTCGTCATCCACGTGGAAGTCGGCCTTGCCTGTCACCTTCACAAACTCCTTGCCTTCGCTTGCCATGACCTCCACGTAAGGATTCTGCCGCAGCTGCTTGTACACCTCCTTCGCTGGCGACGTGGCAAAGTAGAGTGTGGTATCATCCATCTTCATGATTTGGAAGATGCGGATACGAGGACGGTTGCCCTCGCAAGTGGCGAAGGCAACCTCAATGTGATTTCTCAGAAAATCCAAAGCTTGTTTCATAAGCACGAGAATATTTATTATTAATTACTGAAAACAAACTCAAAACCGAAAATTTGCTTGACGTTCTCATTGGTGACATCACGAAAAACTTTCTTGCACTCCATACAGCGGAACGTTTCTCATCCACTCTTGATTTTTGTAAGGAGACATGGAAAAGCGGATGGCCTTTAAATCAGGATGGGCATTGATGAATGTTCGCAACGATTTGGAACGAAGATTTTCCTCAGCCTTGACTTCGATAGGAGTAATTACTCCCTTATGCTGAACGAGAAAATCTATCTCTAACCTTGAATCTTCCCTACTGTAATAATAAGTGAAGATGTCTTGTTGGCAAAGCAACTGGCAGAGCACATAATTCTCGGTAAAAGCCCCCTTGCTTTCTACCATCGCCTGATTGGACATCAGCATCTGAACTGGTTCCATCTCGCTTAAAGCTCCAAGCAATCCAACATCAAGAAGAAAGAGTTTGAAAGCGGTAATGTCCTCATAGAATTTCAATGGCACTCCGACCTCTCTGACTCGTGGTATGCGGTAAGTCAAACCAGCATCCACGAGCCATTGTATCGCCATCTCGAAATCTTTTGCTCTGGCACCTGTTCTCAACGCGCCATATACAAACTTCTTGTTCTCCTTGGCCAGTTGGGATGGGATAGATTGCCATACCATACTAATGCGAGTGGCCTCATTGGGAGTGACATGCTTACTCATGTCACTGCGATAAATAAAGAGAATGTCGTTCTGCACCTGTCTAACAAGGTTGGCATCGTTTGTGGCAAGATAAGTCTTAACCGCTTCCGGCATACCTCCTACAAAATAATATTCCCTCAGTATCTTTATGAATTTCTCATGTAGCATAGTGATGGTTTGCCAGTCTCTGCTTTGCAGAATCTTAAGCAGTTGCTCCTCCCCCTTTGCCATCAAGAACTCCTCAAATGACATCGGGTATAATCGGATAACATCCACTTTGCCCACTGGTGCCGACTCTCCATGATGCATGGCCACGCCAAGCAATGATCCTGCCACGGCCACATGATATTCATGGGCGTTTTCGCAGAAATACTTCAAGGAAGACAAACCTTTATGTAGTTCTTGTATTTCGTCAAGGATGATAAGTGTCTTGCCTGGGATAATAGGTTGCTTGCTAATAGCTCCAATAACCATCAATACCCGTTGCATATCATAGTCCTCGGCAAAAATATTGGCAATCTCAGAATTGCCATCACAATTGATATAAGCCACGTGCTCATATTCCTGTCGTCCAAATTCCTTAAGAATATACGTTTTGCCCACTTGTCTGGCTCCTGACAGAATTAATGGCTTGCGGAAGGGGCTGTTTTTCCACGCCTTGAGTTGTCCTATGATAGCTCGCTTCATATTTTCCCTTTAAGTGTTATCTAATACCTGTAAGACAGATGTTTTCTTTGCCTTGCATGACATATTCGTTTGCAAAGATATATTTTTTTACACGAACTTACAAGCAACTCACACACTTTTCTACACGAACATTCGAACAGATTGCACACTTTTCTACACGAACTTTAGAGTAGATTGCACACTTTTCTACACGAACAATGAAAACACGCGCTTGACATTCTCATTGGTAATCCTCGCCACCTCAGCCGCAGGCACGTTGTAGCATTGGGCAAGGTTCTCAAGCACCAAGCTCACGAAAGAGCTCTCGTTGCGCTGGCCACGGTTGGGCACAGGAGCCATATAGGGGCTGTCGGTCTCAAGCACTATTCGGCTCAATGGAACCACGGCTGGCAGGTCTTCACGCAGATGGCTGCTCTTGAACGTGGACACGCCACCCACGCCAAGCACGAACTTGTCGAAACGAAGATACTCCTCCGCCTCTTTCTGGTTGCCCGTGAAGCAATGGAACACGCCACCAGGAAGATCCTTCTCATAGTTTTTCAAGATGTGCAGAAGCTCGTTCTGTGCCTTTCGACAGTGAATCATCAGCGGCAAACGCGTCTCCACCGACCACTTCACCTGTTCCTCGAAAGCGGCAAGTTGCTCTTTCTCAAACTCACGGCTCCAATAGAAATCGAGGCCACACTCCCCGATAGCAATGTAGCGCAACGACTCCACGCGCTCCGTGGCATTGTCGTCAAGCGCCTTGCGCATCATAGCCAACACGTCGCGCCAATCAGCGCGCACCTCCTCAGGCTGCAAGCCAATCATGGGAAAGCAATAGCCTGGATATTGGCGGCAGACCTTCATGACGCTCGCCACTGACGAAGAATCGACGCCAGGGAGGAAAATGGCACCCACGCCACTCTCCTTGGCACGCTGGATGACCAATGGCAGGTCGTCCTTAAACTCTTCCCCATCGAGGTGGGCATGGGTATCTATAAACTTATAGTCGGGCATCTGTATCGCCATTAATATTTTCTTGACATCATTTTCTCGGCATACTGCCTCAACTCCGTCTTCTTGCTCTCGTCCACCTTCACGGCATCAAGGTATTTCTTGCTCTGCTCAAAATAGTAGGCTATCTTGTCGAGAGCGAGCTTGTCCACGCCAATCTCATTGTAAAGCCTCGTCACTGCCGCGACTTTCTCTTGACGGTCAAAGCTCTTTGCCGTGACCCACTGCATCAGTTCCTCACGCTGAGCGTCGTTGGCATGGTTGAAAGCGTTGATGAGCATATAGGTCTTCTTGTTTGACGTGATGTCGCCACCGATGGCCTTGCCAAAGACACGCGGGTCGCCATAGACATCCAAGAAGTCGTCTTGCAACTGAAACGCCAAGCCCACCTGCTCGCCAAACTTATAGAGGTTGTCGAGGTCTTCCGCCGGAGCGTCGGCAAGCGTGGCGCCAATCTTCAAGGCGCAAGCCAAGAGCACGCTGGTTTTCAACCGCACCATCTCGATGTACTCATCCTCCGTGACATCGGTGCGCTGCTCAAAGTCGATGTCGTATTGCTGGCCCTCGCCAATCTCAAGCGCGGTCTCCGTGAAGATGCCAAGAACCCGTGAGAGCTTGTCCTTCGCGCATTGCGCCATGCGCTCATAAGCCAACACGAGCATGGAGTCGCCCGAGAGTATGGCCTGATTGGCGTTCCACTTCTTGTGCACAGTCTCATGCCCACGGCGAAGGTCGGCGTTGTCCATGAGGTCATCGTGCAAAAGGGTGTAGTTGTGGTAAGTCTCCAACGCGGCGGCTTGCATGAGGATGCTCTCAGGGTCGTCCTTGTAGAGCTGGTAGGCAAGTAGCATGAGCACGGGCCGTATGCGCTTGCCACCCATTGACAACACGTAGCGTATTGGGGTGTAGAGAGTTATAGGCTGGCGATTGTAAGGGAGGTTTTCCAAGAAATGGTTGACCCTTGCCAAAAGTTCTTCAGAGCTATACATATTATTAATAGATATATTATAATACGAAATTCACGGGTATGGCGAACATTGTGCGGCAAACGACACCCTTGTCCATGCCGGGCTTCCACCTCGGCATCATCTTTATGACACGCATCGCCTCATTGTCGAGCAAGGGGTCTACCGACTTCACCACCTTGGGCGATGATATTGAGCCATCCTTGTTCACGATGAACGACACCACCACCTTGCCTTGGATTTTCTGTTGTTGCGCCTGTGGAGGATAATGCAGGTTGCGAGTGAGCCACTTCATGAATTGCACTATCCCGCCCGGGAACTCCGGTATTTGCTCCACGGTGCGCAAGACAGTGGTGTCCTTGTCGGCTGTCACCTGCGGCAACGCCTCCGTGACGTTGGCATCCTTCTGCACGGCCTGCCCGTCTCCTATCACGAGTTTGCTGGTGATAGGCGCTATCTTCGAGGCGTTGTCCACGTGCGCCACCTCCTTCACGTTTTGCGTAATGGCCTTTGAAGCGGGAGCCGACACCGCCGATACCATGTCGCGCGTGTCTTGCGGCGCCGACTTCATCGTGAGGTCCTCGGCAAGGTCGTCGAGCATGGAATCGTCTTCCTCGGCGCTTTGCGGGCGTGTGGTATATTCGAAAGCAGCGAAAAGCAGGGACAATACCAGGATAAGACCCAGCAGGAACCCTGTAGAACGATGGTTGTCCAAATTGGCTTTACCGCTTTTCTTTATATCCATTCATCAATGATAATTTTATTCTATACTATCAAAACTTCCTTGCAAAATTACAGTTATTCTTGAAGAAAAGCTGTAATTTTGCTGAATAATTTGGAAAAAATAAATGAGAAAGGCTTTCTTTGTCATCTTGGCGACACTCGCCAATATCACGTCCATCCAAGCGCAGAATGACAGCCAGACGGGCTACAACTTTCTGCGGTTGCCTGTCTCCGCCCATGCCGCGGCATTGGGTGGCGACAACGTCACCGTGATAGATGACGATGAGGCACTCATCTTCAACAACCCCGCCCTGCTTTCATCGGTAACAGACAAGTCGCTGAACCTCAACTACATGAGCTATATGCAAGGCTCAAAGGTGGCGAGCGCGGCCTTCAACAAGACATTTGGCGAGCGAGCGTCAGCGGCCGTCTCAGGCTCATTCATCGACTACGGGAAGATGAAACAAACCGATGAGAACAACATACAGACGGGCGAGTTCTCGGCAAAGGACATCTCCATAGCCGGATATTTCTCATACCTCCTCACCGACAGGCTGTCGGGCGGCGTGGCAGCCAAGTTCATAACCTCGTATATCGCCGACTACAACAGCATCGCCGTAAGCGTGGACCTTGGCTTAAACTATTATGACCCAGACCGCGAATGGTCGCTGTCGCTTGTGCTGAAAAACCTCGGAGGCGAATTGAAAGCATACAACGACGACTACAACCGCTTGCCATTTGACATGCAGATAGGAGCGTCGAAACGCTTCACCAATACGCCCCTGCGTCTTCACGCCACGCTCGTGGACTTGAACCACCCACACTATAAAGCCATCAACCATCTCGTGGTTGGAGCCGAAGCTTTGCTATCGGATAACTTGTGGATAGGAATGGGCTACAACTTCCGACGCGCCAACGAGATGAAAATCACGAGCTCCGACGGCAAGTCGAGCAGCCACGGAGCAGGATTGAGTTTTGGCGCCGGACTGTCGTTGAGCAGATTCAAGGTCGCGGCAAGTTGGAGCAAATATCACGTGTCAAGCTCCAGCGTCATCATAAACATAGCATACTCTTTATAAAACACTATAGATGAAAAAGATAACAATAGCCATCGACGGCTATTCCTCATGCGGTAAAAGC
>DAINOS010000158.1:0-5932 GCA_036743855.1 Prevotella sp.
GTAAGTACCCGTGGCGAATGTCTCATAGTCTTCCTTCACTACGGTCACCTTGTAGGTATTGACCTCGCTGCCATAGTTCTGCTTGTAAGAGTTGGTATAGCTCTCCGGCACGCGGATTACGAACTGGTAGTCGGTGTTAAGGCTCATGTCGGCGGCAGGTGTCACGGTGATTGTTGCCAACGAGTCGCCGGCGGCGAAGCTGGCTGTCTCGGGCACGTCCCAGCCCTCCGGCACGATGAGCTTCTCCACGGGCACGCTGAGGGTGCCCTGGGTGGTGTGGCGGTTGAGCACCACGTCGAACGTGGTAGCCGTCTTCTCCATCACGGGGTTGGAATAGGTCAGGAACGTCACGTTGTTCTCGCCAGCGGGGTCGCCTGCCTTGTAGTCATCGTCGTCGCTGCAAGCCGAGAAAGCGAACGCGCCGACAAGCATCGCGCCAATGACGAATAATTTATCTATTCTCATGATTAGTCTTATTTGAATGTGTGTTTACTTTGTTATTAGTCGGTCACGCCGTCACGCAGGTTGCCGTTCTGACCAGCCACTGGCAGCGAGCCGCCCTCGTTGTCCACGATGCTGAGGTTGTTGTTTTTCTCGCTCTGTGGGAAACGCATGTTGAGCCATCCGTCATCGGCAGCCACGTTGAACTGGAACTTGCTTGGGAAGTTGTTTGCCTTGCCCTGGTGGAAGCGCACGATAGGCTTGCCCAGACGCTTGGCATCGGCTGTGAAGAAGCCCTCGCCCCAAAGCTCCACTCGGCGCTGGAACCAAATCTCGTCGGCGAGTGAAAGTCCGCGGCCATTGATGTTGTAGTCGGGGTCACGATATGTCTTCACGAAGTTGGTGAGAATCTCGCGGGCCTTTGCCTCGTTGCCACTCTTGGCATAACCCTCGGCGGCGATGAGATACATCTCCTCGATGCGCATCAAGGGGAAGTCGTTCATGTTGGTAGTGGCACCCACGCCGTTCTTCATGCCGAACTTGATGTTGGTGTAAGGCTCAAAGGCTGTCTTGTTGCCGTTTTTCAGAGTGAAATCAGCAATTTGGTCGCCCTTTGCCACCCTGCCATCGTCAGGGTCTGTCCATGAGAGGTTGGCCCAGTTTGGAGAGTGCTTTTTGGCGTCGAGCCACCATCCCTTGCGCACGTCGGTAGTGGGAATCTTGTCGTAGAGCAGCTGGTTGATGACAGGCGTGTTGCCCGTGGCAGCAGCATAAGCGTCACCAGAGAAGGCGCAGTTCCAAGCCGATGATGTCTGGTAGTTGCCGTAGCCGCCATTTTCTTGCGCGTCGGCCTCGGTGCGCAGCACAGCCCAGATCCAGGCATGGCCATCGCCCTTGGTCACGTCGTCGAAGCCAGGCACGCTGACCTCCTCGCGAGTGGCGGGAGTGTAACGTCCGCTGCTGATGACCTTCTCGGCATCGGCGGCGGCATCAGCCCACTTGCCCATGGCGAGGTTGGCGCGGGCGCGAAGGCCGAGAGCCACGTCCACGTTGATGTATTGCTTGTTGGAGCGGTCGGCGCCAAGGTGCTCCACGGCATAGTTGAGGTCGTTCATGATGACCTCATACACCTTCCTCACCGTGGCGCGAGGGTTGTGGGTAGCGTCCACGCTGTCGGAAAGCAATGGCACGCAAGGCTGGTCGGCAGCCTTCTCATAGCCGAACTGGAAGTAAGGCGCCAGCATCATGTAGTCGTAGGCGCGAATGGTCCTGGCGGAAGCAATGTAGGTGATGGCGGTCTTGTCTTGCGTGTCGGCAGGATAAGAGCTTATCACCGAGTTGGCGACGCCCATCTGCTTGTAAGGTATGACGTAGCGGATGTAAGGATTGGCGTAGTTGGCGTTGCGCGAAGAGAGCTCGCTGCATACCGAGAACCAGTTGTAGTTGTTGTCGCCGGCAGCCGCGTCGGCACCCTCAAGGTCACCGGCGACGAGAGCCATCACGAGACCGAAGTCGTCGGCGCGCTGGCCCTTGCTCAAGCCGCTGGTGCCGCCCTTGCCAATGTAGTTGAACATACCGTCGTAGGTGGCCTTGACACGCTCGGGTATCACCTCGTTGGTGGCAAGACGCTGGTCGGCAGACAAATATTTGTTTCCCTCATACTCTTGCTCGTTGAGGTCGTTGCACGCCGTCAACGACAACATCGCGGCGGACGCCATGAGCAAGTATATCTTGTTTTTCTTCATTTGTGCTTGTGTTTATTTAATTAGAATGTCAACTGTATGCCGGCTGTTATGGAGCGCATGGCAGGATAGCCGCCGCCACCGATAAGGGCAGCGCCAGAGGTGTAGCCGCCTACGCCCAGGTAGGTGCGTGGGTCGAGACCCTTGCGCGCGCTGACGAGGAAGAGGTTCTCAGCCGTGACATACACGCGGATGTTGTTGATATACATGCGCTGCACGAGCTGCTTGGGGAAGGTGTAGCCCAACGACACGTTGTTGAGGTTGAGATAGTCGGAGCTCGTGAGGTAAGTGTCGACAGAGGTCTGTGCAAGGCCGCCCGCGTCAGCCGCGAGTGAAGACAGCACGGGGATGTTGCTGTTGGGGTTGGAAACGGCGTCCCAGCCCTTGAGCACGTCCTTGTGCAAGGTCATACCGCCATTGCCGACCACGGTCATATACTGCTGGTACATGCCATCGTAGACCTTGCCGCCAAGCTGGTAAGAGAACTGGAAGCCGAAGTCGAACTGGCCGAGGTTCTCGGGAGTCCACCTGAGGTTGAAGCCGAAGCCGCCATAGACCGACGGGTTCACGTCGCCCAGGTCATACTGCGTAGCTGCAGAGGCGTCGTTTGTGGTGGTCTGGCCCGTCACGTTGCCGTCGGCATCGGTCACGTCCTTATAGAAGAGGGGCTGGCCGTTGGTCTTGTCCACGCCTGCCGACTTGAGCATATATGCCTCGTAGACGCTGCCGCCAATGCGCAGGATAGTGCTGGTGCCCTTGATGCCGTTCTCCTTGACGCTCGGGTCGAGGTCGGTAATCTTGTTCTTGAAGTGGGTGAGGTTGAAGTTGCCGCTCAAGATGAGGTTGCGGGTCTTGATGATGTCGCCGTTAAGGGTAAGCTCAATGCCCTGGTTCACCATCTCGCCCACGTTGGCAGGATATGTCGCCACGGCTGAGCCCGACGACAGGGGAAGGGTCTTCATGTAGAGCAGGTCGGAGGTCTTCTTGTGGAAGTAGTCGACGCTACCGCTCAGGCGGCTGTTGAACAAGGCGAAGTCGGCACCTACGTTCCACTCGCCGCTCTTCTCCCATGTCAGGTTGGAGTTGCCGCGGAACACCTGGATGGAGCTGTAGCTGCCCTGCTCGCCGTCCTTGCCCTCGGTGTAGGAAATCTGGTAGAAGTCTGACCAAGGATGGAAGCGGAAGTCGTCGCGGGCGAGGTTCTCGCCAGAGTCCATGTTGTCGTTGCCCTGCACGCCATAGCTCAGCTTGAGCTTCAAGAGGTTGACCCAATCGGCCTTGAACCACTTTTCCTTGTTGATCTGCCATCCGGCTGATGCCGACCAGAACGTGCCCCAACGATGCCCGGGGGCGAAGATAGAGCTGCCGTCGCGACGGAGGGAGACCTCGCCGAAGTAGCGCTCGTCGTAGTTGTAGTCGCCACGGAAGAAGTAACCGTCGCGCACCAAGTGGTCGGTGTAAGAGTTCATGTTCATGTTGGAGCGGCCATAGGCGTTGCCAAGCTCAGCGATGAAAGGATCGAAGAGGTGGTCGTTCTGACCGTAGAGCACCGACTCCTTATAATAGTAGTGCTCGTAACCCGCGAGGAGGTTCACGGCGTGCTTGCCAAACTGCTTGTCGTAGTTGGCGGTGTAGATCTGGTTGGTTGAGAAGTTGCGAGTGGTCTGCACATAAGCCTGGCCGTCGGTGCTCGATTGAGTGGCGAAACGGCTGTAGAGGTAGTTGTATTGGCCCGTGCGGTTGAACAGCGTGAAGTTGGCCGCGAGGTTCAGTCCCTCAACCGGCGTGAGGGTCATCACCCAGTTGCCACGGAACTGGTCGAAGTCGGCGTTCTTCTTGTCATACTCGTTGTTGGCCATGGCGTTGCCCGTGATGGAAGGACGCTTGAAGTTGGTCTGGTTCATGTCGTAGGTTGGACCGCCAATCTCGTTTTTCACGATGTTGCCCTCGGCGTCGCGCACGTACATTGGGTAGATAGGCGCGATCTTGTTGGCTATGTCATAGAGGTTGCTGCTCGATCCATACACGTCGGCGTTGAACGAAGGACGCTGGGTCTTGATGTGGGTATAGTCGAGGTTGGCTGCCATCTTGAGCCAGCTCTTGGCCTGATACTCCACGTTGCTGCGCGCGGTGAAACGCTCGAAGTTGGAGTTCTTCACCGAGCCGCCGTCCTTGAGGTAGCCGAGGTTGCTGTAGTAAGACACCTTGTCGGAACTGCCATTCAAGCCGAGGTTGTACTCCTGGCGGAAGGCGGAATTGTTGATTGCCTTGTAATAGTCGTCTGGCAGATAGGTGTACTCGCCATCGCTGTAGCCGAGCTTGGCGTTAGGGTTGAGCTTGAAGTTGGTGCCGATGAGGTTCTCGCCCGCGGGCACGGTGTAGACCTTGTAGCCCAGACCGCCATTGTTGGTGTCGAAGAGGTTCTTGCAAGCGTCGTTGTAAGCCTCCTGCGCGCTCTTGCCATGGAGATACTCAGAGTTGTACATGGCCTTGAACCAAGTCTCGTAATACTGGCCCGGGTCGGTGATCACGTCGTAGCGAGGCACCTCGCGATGGTTGGAGCCGAGCTTGGCGTCGAGGGTGATGCGTGCCGCGCCCGTGCCACGGCTCTTCTTGGTGGTGATGATGACCACGCCGTTGGAGCCACGCGCGCCATAGATGGCAGCCGAGGCTGCGTCCTTCAAGACCGTCATCTCCTGGATGTCGGAAGGGTTGATGGCAGCGATGTCGCCATCGTAAGGAGCGCCGTCCACGATGTAGAGAGGCTCGGTGCTCGCGCTCATGGAGCCGATACCGCGAATGCGGATCTTCGGCGTGGCGCCTGGCTCACCGCTCTCTGTCTGGAGCTGCACGCCAGCCACGCTACCCGTCAAGGCCTGCGTGGCGTTGGAAACGATATGCTTGGAAATGTCGTCGGCTTTCATCTCACCAGCCGCGCCAGTGAACGATGAACGCTTCTGCGTGCCGTAGGCCACCACGACCACGTCGTCGAGGGTGTGCTGGTCGGCAATCAAGGTTATCCTGACATTTTGGCCGCCTTTCACGGTTTGCTCCTTCATGCCGAGGTAGCTCACCGTGAGCTTCGAATTTGCGGGCGCGGAGATGGAGAAATGTCCATCCACGTCGGTCACGGCACCAGTCTTGGTGCCATCGACTCTTACCGCCGCTCCCACGATTGGGTCACCGTTCTCGTCGACGACGGTACCGGAGACCGTGGACTGTGCCAGTGCCACTCCCGTCATCAGGAACAGACCGGCTAAAAGCATCGTAAGTCTTTTTACCATAAAAACTCTCTGTTTTAATAAAATATATGTTATTTTTGTTCTCTCTCTATTTTCTATTACCATGCACACCTCGGGGCCGGAGGTGGGCAAAAATGCTTCCTAAATACCTATTTACTTGTAATGATTATAATTTGCGATGCAAAATTAACAAGTTTGTATCACATGACAAAAAAATATTTAAGAAATCTATCCAGTTTTAACATATCGGCTTCATTTTCGTAACAAAAAGTAATCTAAATGGTTACACCTCCCCATGCGGCTGTGGACGGGCACAGGGCCCGCCCCTGCACTGCCGTCGGCGTTACACTTGAATCGCGTCGGGGTTACGGTTGAATCGCGATGCCTTTACGCTTGAATCGCGACGGCTCCACGCTTGAATCGCGACGCGATTCAAGCGTAAAGCCGACGGCATGTTTTTTTTACCGCCCTTTTGCCACCGCCACGATGCCTTGCACCGCCTCGTTG
>DAINOS010000159.1:0-5924 GCA_036743855.1 Prevotella sp.
GATAACAAACGAGCCACGCATTAACGATATTGTTGATGCGTGGCTCGTTTTCTTTATGTAATTTCCAGTAACCGCGACGTGTGGACAAAGACTCCACTCGCAAAGGTCGCGGACGGCTTAAAACTCGCTCGTGAAGTGGAACTTGATGTGCTTGAAGTCTTCTTCCGCCATGCTAAGCACATAGCTTGAGTCGGCGAGGAACACGTCTCTGCCCTCAATGTCCTTTGCCATGTATTGGTATTTGCGTTTCTTGAAATTGTCAAGCTCCTCAGCGTCGTCGCTCTCAATCCAGCAGGCCTTATAAAGATGCACGGGCTCCCAGCGGCACTTGGCGTTGTATTCATGCTCAAGGCGATACTGTATGACCTCGAACTGAAGTTGTCCCACGGTGCCTATGATGCGGCGGTTGTTAAACTGGTTGACAAACATCTGTGCCACGCCCTCGTTCATGAGTTGCTCAATACCTTTTTGGAACTGTTTCGACTTCATCGGGTCGTCGTTTTCGATGTACTTGAACAGCTCAGGCGAGAAGGATGGCAATCCGCGGAAATGCAGGTGCTCACCCTCAGTCAGCGTGTCGCCAATCTTGAATATCCCGTTGTCGGGCAGGCCCACGATGTCGCCTGGCCAAGCCTCGTCCACCGTGCTCTTGCGCTGCGCCATGAATTGTGTGGGAGAGGAGAAGCGCACGGTCTTGTCAAGCCTCACGTGATAGTAGGGCTGGTTTCTGAGAAACTTGCCTGAGCATATCTTGCAGAAGGCTATGCACGAGCGGTGGTTGGGGTCGATGTTGGCGGTAATCTTGAAGATGAAGCCCGTGAACTTGGGCTCGTCGGGCTTAACCATTCGCTCTTCCGCCTTTGTTGGTTGAGGGTAGGGCGCTATCTGCACGAAGCAGTCGAGAAGCTCTTGCACTCCGAAGTTGTTGAGCGCGGAGCCGAAGAACACTGGGGCGACCTCTGCCTTGCGATAGTCTTCAACGTTGAACTCAGGATATACGCCGTCTACCAACTCAAGGTCGTCGCGAAGGTGCTGCGCAAAGTCCTCGCCAACGTGTTGCTCAAGGTCAGCCGATTGCACGTCAACCTCCACCTTTTGCGTCTTGCGTTGCTTGTCGGGGGTGAAGAGGTTGAGGTTGTGTTCGTAGATGTTGTAAACACCCTTGAACTTCATACCTTGTCCTATTGGCCATGACAGCGGGCGCACGTGGATGTTGAGCTCTTGCTCAAGTTCATCGAGCAAATCGAAAGGATCGCGTCCCTCGCGGTCCATCTTGTTGATGAATATTATGACAGGGGTATTGCGCATGCGGCAAACCTCCATGAGCTTTCGTGTCTGCGCCTCCACGCCTTTGGCAGAGTCGACCACGATGATGGCTGAGTCAACGGCCGTGAGCGTGCGGTAGGTGTCCTCGGCAAAGTCCTGGTGACCAGGGGTGTCGAGGATGTTCACCTTGTAAGGCTCACCTGTCTGCCCTTCGGGAAGATAGTCGAACTCCATGACCGAAGTGGACACGGAAATACCACGTTGCTTCTCTATATCCATCCAGTCGCTTGTCGCCGTCTTGCGAATCTTGTTGTTCTTCACGGCACCGGCAACCTGTATCTGTCCGCCGAAAAGCAGGAATTTCTCCGTCAGCGTTGTCTTACCGGCATCAGGGTGAGAGATGATGGCGAATGTACGCCTGCGTTCTATTTGCTTATTCATTGTTGATATTGTTCATGCATTTCTTGAGGCTGTCGAGCCAATATGGAATCTTCACGCCAAAAGTCTCCTTGATTTTTGTCTTGTCGAGCACGGAGTAGGCTGGGCGAGTGACGGGCGAAGGATATTCGTCGCTATGGCACGGCTCAATGTCGCAGTCGGTGTGGCCGGCGATGAGCGCGATCATCTTGGTGAAGTCGTACCAGCTGCACACGCCCTCGTTGCTGAAATGGTATATGCCCGTGTTGCCATCAAACTTGCGGTTCTCAATGATGTCGAATATGACATTGGCGAGGTCACCGGCATAGGTTGGGGTACCTGTTTGGTCGAACACCACCTTCAGCTTTGGCTTAGTGGCGGTGAGGTTGAGCATCGTCTTCACGAAGTTGTGGCCAAACTCCGAGTAGAGCCATGCCGTGCGCAAGATGATGTGCTTGCACCCCGTGGCCTCTATCTTTTGCTCGCCGTGGAGCTTCGTGAGACCGTAGACACCAGTCGGCGTGCCTTTTTGGTCCTCACGGCATGGCGTGTTGTATGGGTCGCCACCAAACACGTAGTCGGTGCTGATGTGTACGAGCAGCCCGTCCACTTCCTTCATCACCTTGGCAAGGTTCTCGGGTGCCACGGCGTTGAGTGTCTCCACTATGTCACCGGCAGTCTCAGCCTTGTCCACGTTGGTCCACGCGGCGCAGTTGATTATGCAGTTTATGTCGTGAGCCTTGACAAAGACGCGAATCTTGTCAATGTCGGTTATGTCGAGTTTTTCATAACCGTCGCAAACATCGGTAAAAAAATACTTGTCTTTATTTGATTGCCTACTCACAATTTGTACTTCGTTGCCAAGCTGACCGTTGGCACCTGTTACAAGGATATTCATCTTTTGTGTCTTTTTAATCGTTGTCTCCGAAATCGAGGCCCTCGTCCCGGTTCTTGATGTAATAGTCGCTAAGCATTCCCACAAACGTGGTTATCTCGTCCAAGGCGTGCTCTGTGTCGGGCGAGATCTCCTTCTGTTTCAATTGCAAAAGCATCTTTCCGTAGAGGGCGTTGAAGCAAGTCTCAATCTCACCCACGTTGTCGTTACCCTTTCGCCTGAGCTCAACGATGAACGGCAACACCTTATAGTACTCTGCGTTGTAGAAAGGAAAACGGTTCGACTCTATCAGCTGCCCGTGGAGGTCGGCGAGGTCTTGGATGATGATGGTGTTGATGTTAAGATGTCCCTTCTCGCGCTTGCCCTCCTCGTTCATCATGCGGATGAGGTTGCCAAACCAGTCGGCCTCGTCATCCTTCTGCTCCTCGGTGAGGTTGCTGAACTTGCTGATGTACTCTCGCCTAATGCGTGGGAGTGAGCATCCGTACGCGCGGATTAAATCTTCTATCTGCCACATGTAAAGCAGGTATTCGGCTATTGATTTCTTTCTTATCTCTTTTGCTATGAACATGACATTTAACGTATTAGGGTGACTTGCCTCGCGAACTACTGTTGTTGCAGCTCGGGGAAAAGGTAAATGTTGAAGATGGTGCCTATGAGACTTATGAGCGAGAAGAATATGACGCAGCTGCCAATGACTCGGTTGATGATTACCACGCCTGTTTGGTCAAACTTCGCGCGTATCTTGTCTATCATCCATGTCAGCCCATACCACCACAGCAACGCGCCTCCCACCATGGAGGCGTAGCCCACGACCATGAGCGCTGGCTGGTTGGGGATGATGAAGTTGAACTGGGCGAAAAGGGCAATGAAGAGCAACATTATCAATGGGTTGGACAACGTGATGAAGAATGCCGTCACCGTGTTGTGGATGAGCGTGCCTTTCTCTTTCTGCCCGTTGTTGTGGGCGTTTTTCAAGGGGTTGTTGAAAAAGCTGATGAGGCCGAAAACGAGCAGCATGACGCCACCGGCGAGCTGCAAGTAGAACTTATACACTGGGTTGTTGATGAAATCGACCACAAACGACATGCCCGCTCCTGAAATCAAAGCGTAGAACAAGTCGCTGGCCGAAGCTCCCACACCTGTGGCGAATCCATACCAGCGACCTTTCTTTTGCGTTCGCTGGACGCAAAGTATTCCCACCGGACCCATTGGCGCGGAAGCCGCTATGCCAATGATGATGCCTTTGATGATAAGCTCTAATATGTCAATGTGTATGGGAAATGGCATAATGAATGATAAGCGTAAATCTTGTATTACCAGTCTGCAAAGTTACGCTTTTTATTCCACATAAGCGATATTTTTAGGATAATAAAGTCTTATTGAACAACAAAACCAGTTGACGCTAACAAGCAAACCAATTATGTTTCGTACCTTTGCATGGGAATTAACGATAACAAAGCAGTAATAGGAAAAAGACGATGAGAAAAGCAAGGCGCTTGTTCGTGTCAGGGTTGCTCGCGATAGCGACAGTCACATTAGTTTCATGCAATTCGGAGAATGATATTCCAACAATAGAGGAAAACGAGCTGCCAGAGGCAATAGCCCAGGATTTCAACAGCCGCTACGGAGACAACACCGTAGAACACGTTTATACAGGCTCTGATTTCTATCGCCACACTGGGCAACAGGAAACAATGGTCTATTCGAAGGACAAGGCTGGAAATGAATCGATGGTTGCATACGTTGACAACGTGTGGAACCGCACGGTGAAGACCTTTTCAGACATTAACGATTTGCCCGATGCCGTGCAGTGGAGCTTTTCCAAGAAAGTCCCCTATGCCGCCAAATACGAGTTTCAAGAGATAAGTGAAGTGTCGCAGGCTTGCATAAGCGGCAAATACTATGTGTTGTGTTATCTTGTCCATGACTCTTCCATACCCAGCATTCATACACTTGTCATCGATGGCGAAGGCACGGTGCTCAAGTCGTGTGGATACGAACTGAACAACACCGCGTACGTGCGTCCGCTTCCTGCTGATATAGACTGGATTTCAGAACATTACAGCGGAGTTGAAGTGCTCGGATATGTGAATGACATGGGCGATGATGAGTATCTCATCATGCACGACGGGGTGTTGAAAACCGTGTTGTTCAATTCAAGCACCCGTGACGCAAGTTGGAAGGAAACGAGATATGTCCTGCCTGAAGGCACCGCTGTTCAAAGCAGTGTGCTTGCCACCTTGCATTCGCTTCATCCTGGCTTCACTTATACGGAAGTCACATTCACGGAAACTCCTACTGGCAACTACTATACGTTTATTGACGGAACGTGCCCCGACAGGTTGGGATATAATATAGGAGTAAACTAAAATGTAAGGGCCGGTTTCTGCAATTTATTTATTGTTGTTCTTAAACACTTATTTATAACAAGAATAAAGGCTGGATTCCTCGCTTGGAATTCAGCCATTTTTGGTGTTACGGTGACAACTTCCACACTAAGCCAAGCGCTGACCAATATAAAAACAACCAGTACAATGCCAGCGTATGTGACAAGCACGAGCACACAAGGTGACTATGAAAAAAACAATCACCTCGGCATTTAGAACATTTACTTTTTTCTAAATTCGGAGAGGCTATTATTCCTCAATCTTCCAATCCTCGATATTACCTGTAGTGGAGTCGAAGTTGATGCCCACCTTGGTGATAGGCAAACCTGAGAGGGCGAAACGCTTGCTATACTGTCGGAGGTTGATTTGGTTCATTGCCACCTGTGCGCTCTTGTTCAGCTTCAACTCGACGAGGTAGAGGTCGGTCTTGGTCTGCAACACCATATCTACTCTGCCCTTTGGCGTATGCACCTCTACATCCACCACGAAGGCGGTGAGAAGGGTGAAGATGATGTAGAGCATCTGCTGGTAATGCCCCTCGTAATTGGTCACATTGCAATATGGCACCGTGCCCAGATAATCTTGCAGCAGATGCAACGCTCCGTCCATATCCCTGCGACGGATGAGTCCAGACATACGAGCTATCGCCACCCCGCCACGCTCGGCATAGATGCCATCCACATAGTTGGGGAGGAGGTTCTCGAAGAGGCCCACGCGAATCTCCTTGTTCGGGATGTCGAGCGTATAGAGTTCGATGTCTGGGTCGTAATCCTTGATGGTGACATAGCCGCTCTGATACAGGAGAGGCGTGATGGTCTTCATCTTCTCCGTTGGTGCATCGAATGCCGATGCAAGGGCTTCGATTGGGGCGATGTTGGTAGGCAACACATCAAACTTATTGAGCATATTGATGAGATAGGTCGGCGTACCCGAGCTAAACCAATACTTGCCAAACT
>DAINOS010000160.1:0-5860 GCA_036743855.1 Prevotella sp.
ATGCATCAACAATATAGCTCCTGCCTGTTTTATCGCGTCGGCCTTACGCTGAAAAGGCGTCGGGATTCAAGCGTAAAGGCACCGCGATTCAAGCGTAAGGCCGTTGCCTTTACGCTTGAATCCCGATGCCTTTATGCCGCAACGGCGTTGCGGGGGTATCCAGCGTCTTTTTCCTTACAGTTTTTTCACCTGATACAAGTCCTTTCTGCGGTCTTGGAGGTTCCTCGTAGAGCCATAGGTATGCAGCTCTGACAGTTGGCTGAGGTCCACGTCGGAGATGAGGATCATCTCCGTGTTTGGCGTGGCCTCAGCACGGCGACCATCGTAAGGGAAAGCGAAGTCGCAAGGCGTGAACACGGCAGACTGCGCGTATTGCACGTCCATGTTTTGCACGCGAGGCAAGTTGCCCACGCTTCCGGCAATGGCCACATAGCACTCGTTTTCTATGGCACGTGCTTGGGCACACAGGCGCACGCGGTTGTAGGCGTTCTGGGTGTCGGTCATGAAAGGCACGAAGAGAATCTGCATGCCCTCGTCTGCCATGATGCGCGAAAGCTCAGGGAACTCCACGTCGTAGCAAATGAGCACACCGATACGACCGCAGTCAGTGTCGAAGGTTTGTATGTTGTTTCCCTTAGACAGGCCCCAATATTTTTCCTCGTCGGGCGTGACATGAATCTTCTCATACATGTCCACCATTCCGTTGCGCCGGCAAAGGAATCCTACGTTGTATAGTCCGCCATCGCCCTTGACGTATGGCATGGAGCCAGTGATGATGTTGATGTTGTAGCTTATGGCAAGCTCGCGGAAACGGTCGCGAATCTTCTCGGTGTATTGCGCGAGAGAGCGTATGGCCTGTGCCTCGCCCATTTTGTTGAACGGAGCCATGAGAGGCGCGTTGAAGTATTCGGGGAAGACTATGAAGTCGGCCTTGTAGCTCGACACGGAGTCAACGAAAAACTCTGCTTGCTCCACGAGGTCATCAATGTTCTTGTAGGAGCGCATCTGCCATTGCACCAAGCCTATGCGCACGGAAGGCTTGCGTTCCACCACCTTCTGGTCGTGGTGAGGCTCATAATATATATTGTCCCACTGCAAGAGACACGCGTAATGGCACGACTCCTCATCGTTGGGCAGGTAGTTGCGCATCACTCGCCTCACGTGGAAGTCGTTTGACAATTGGAAGTTGAGCACCGGGTCGTAAATCTCCCTTGCCTTCACTTTCTCGATGTATTCCTTTGGGCGCATCTTGTCGGCATACTTGTGATAGTTTGGTATGCGTCCGCCAAACATTATCGCCTTGAGGTTGAGTTTCTCGCATAGCTCCTTGCGATACTCGTACATACGCCTGCCCAGCCTCAAACCGCGATAGTCGGGATGTATGAACACTTCTATGCCGTAAAGGATGTTTCCGTTGGGATCATGCGTGTCGAAAGTCTCGTTGCCTGTCACCTGGGCGTAGGTGTGGTCGTTCTTCACCATGTTGTAGTTGACGATGATGCTGAGCGCGCACCCCACGATCTTGTCGTCGGCGATGATTACCACCTGGCCTTCGGGGAAGATGGTTATAAGCTTTTTGATTTGCTCGTGAGTCCAAAACACGTCGTGGTCGGCGTAGATGCGATGAAAAGAACCCGCAAGCTGGTCGTAGTCTGACATCTGAAGTGTGCGGAGTTCAATCTTGCTGATTTGTCTGTTTTGCTCCATGTTTTTTGTCGTTATGGCTTTAATTGTATGGCAAAGTTAGTGTTAATCATTGACAAACCAACAATAAATCATAAAAAATAGTAAATTACGCCTTGCAATGATTGTCCGTATTTATTATTTACCTATTTTTGCGGCATTGGAACAATTAATTAGTTTATTATTGTAACAATTAAATAGTTTAATTATGAAAGCAAAAGGTATCATTATTTCAGGCGTACTGGGGCTTTTCTTTGCCACTGGCATGATTAGCTGCAACAATGGTAAGACGGATAAGATGCAAGCCACTATCGATTCGCTTGCCACTTCAGACAGTCTTCATCAGGAGGACATCAAGCAGATGGCCGACTTCGTGAACGTGATGTCCGTTGGTCTTGACAGTATCTCCGCACAGGAGGGGCTCATCAAGCAGCTCGGCAATCGCGAGGGCAAGATGGACAAGGCGCAGATGCGCACTCAGCTTCAGAGCCTTGCCGAACTGCTTCGCAAGCAGCGCGCTCGTATCAATGAGCTTGAGGCGGAAGTCGCAGGCAACAATTCCGCTTACGGCAAGCGCATCAAAAAGCTCATCAGCTATTACAAGGCCCAACTCGATGAGAAGGACGCTAAAATCGCTGACTTGCAGAAGCAGCTCAACGACAAGAACGCCAGCATCGCACAGCTCAACGAGAGTGTGAATAACCTGACAACTACCAACACGCAACTGCAAACAACCGTTGAGAGCCAAAACAAGGCCATCGACCAGCAGAAGAGCACGATAGCACAGCAGGATGAGTCTCTCCACACGGCATTCGTGGCTATTGGTTCCTCAAAGGATCTCAAGGCTAAGGGCATCATCAGAGGTGGATTCTTGGCAAAGAAGAAGGTCGACGTGGCCAACCTCAAGCCAGGCAGCTTCTCGAAGATTGACATCCGCAACTACAATGACATTCGCATCAATTCGGACAACCCGAAGATTATGACGCAGATGCCATCTGATTCTTATTCAATTGAGAGAAATGCCAACGGCACTTCTGTCCTTCACATCAAGGACGTGCAAACATTCTGGAGTGTCAGCAAGTATTTGGTGATAAAATTGTAAGCCGCCTTGTAGCTTGCAATAGTCTCTCAGCATCTATTTTATTTAGGCTTCTGGTCATTGCCAGAAGCCTTTTTCATATTGTTAATTCATGTGCCTTTTGTGCAAAATAAACTTTATATACGATAGGCTTGTATCAATTAATGTTGCACAAATGCCTGAATTACAAGAAAATTTAGTAATTTTGCAATGTCAAACTTATGAGACGTGTTCTTTCTGACCGTCTTGTTATCATTATATTTGACATTATGTTTAACGGGATGTTGGCCTTGTGAGATTATTTTCTCGCTCACATTTCCACGGCAGATGCAAGAGGCTGCGGATGTCCCATAAAGTTTTTATCATGCAGAAATTCGTAAAGATAGTATTGTGCTTAATTTTTAGTTTTTTCCTTCATCCGGCATTCGCGGCTCAAGCGATAGAGTCGACGGCTGTGGAAGATACCGATGAGATTGACTTAGTGGATTCTGACGCTCAATGGCAACCCGTCATTGACGCACTCATTCAAGTGGAGAGCAATGGCAAAAGCAACGCCGTGAAAGGCGCGTCTGTGGGTGTCCTGCAAATTACGCCGGTTCTGGTTGCTGAGTGTAACAACATATTGAAGAAGAGAAAGTCGAAGAAACGCTTTAAGCTTTCCGATCGCTTCAGCAAGAAAAAGTCGATAGAGATGTTTCTCCTTTTCCAGTCTTGGTTCAATCCCATGCGCGACATTGAGCAAGCAATTCGATCTTGGAATGGTGGAATGCATTACAGTGTGCAAAGGACGCAAAAATATTTTGACAAGGTAATGTCAATACTGCAAGGCAAATGATTATCTTATGATACTGAAATAAAAACAAGAAAAGCAACCTAAGAAATTAGGTTGCTTTTTTTTGTGGAGAATATCGGATTCGAACCGATGACCTCTTGCATGCCATGCAAGCGCTCTAGCCAACTGAGCTAATCCCCCGTTTTTGATGAGTGCAAAGGTAATCTAATAGTTTTTATCCTGCAAATTTTCGCGTCTTAATTTAACAATTATTTTGTTTTTTCGCTCTTTGTAGTGTTATATGCCGCTCGTTTAGCGTCAAAATCTTCATGCTACGCTGAAAAAGATGTATTTCACTATCGCCGCAAGCTCCATTAGGAGCACGTAGAAACAGAGGATGGCTTTGAGATTTTTGCCTCCTTTCAATGTGCACGCCACCGCATCGCGATAACCATGAATTGTTCCTGAAAGAAGTCCATAGGATATTGAGGAAGAAAAGAGCATGAACGCGACAGTAGGGACAAAACTAACCGAAGCACTGCTCGGATAAATGTCGCCCGTGACGCTCAGCAAAATGGCATGGCGTGGGAATATAAGCAGTGACATGACGCCAGCCTCGAAGATGATAAGTTCCATGGCGGATCTCAGTCCACGTTTTTGCAAAGTGGTGAGTTTGGAATGAGACTTCACGAGAAGTCTTGCCGCGTTCCATAAGCCGCTTCTGACGCACGCCCCTATCGAAATGTCGATAAGAACTATCCATACGAGCAGTGGGGTGCTGATAAGATTCATGGCAAACGTGCCAAAGAACCAGCGAATGCCACTCTCGCTCAGAAGGGTTCTTATCGACGAAGACGGCATGGCGGCAGACCATAGCCATGATCCGAGGATTATGACTATGTAGCCAATCAATATTCCTATTACTGCCGTGTAAAGCCAATTCTTCTTTATCATTCCTCGTCAGTCTTTATCGCATTTCTCGTGAGTATTTATTACAATTCTCGTGACTCTTTGTCATTCCTCGTCAGGATGAAGATTATCCAAGTCGAGTATTCGCAGCTCTAATGCTCTGACAACGAGTCGTGTGGCGTTTACGCTGACGGTGCCATTATCGTCGGCGAAGAGCTTCTTCACGAGTTCGTTCTGTCGTTTTTCGAGACTCTTTACACCAAAAGGCATTCCGCGGAGCTGTGTTATTTGTTCCTTGGTATAGCCAAGCGCGAGGTGGCGAAGGAATCTCTCGTCATATTCATCAATGTCGTAAGAGATAAGTGCCTCTTGGCTCATAATCTCATTGTTTACGCTTTTCTTGAACCTCTCCACGATTTTCTCAAGTATTGGCTCATTGAAAACCAATCGCTTGCCAGACATCACCGCCTCAACGTCGCCACGCGTAAGCAGTTCGCCAGTCTTGAGGATGATGCCGTCGCACCCGGCATCGAGCACGTCAACCCAAAGTTTTTCATTGAGTATCTCACCAGTGAAGATAAGTACCTTGACTTTTGGATAACTTTGCTTTGTGTGGCGGCATATCTCCACGCCCACTGTAGTCGAGCCACCGAGCCCGAGGTCGAGCAATACGAGGTCAGGTTGATTTTGGCGCATAAGTTTCCAGTAGGAAGCCTCGTCAGCGGCGGTGCCGAGAATGTGGGCCTCAGGGATGTCGCTTTCGATGATGCCTTCAGTGCCTTTCAGCTCAAGTGGTACGTCTTCTACGATAATGATATTGAAGTCGTTCATTTCAAGTATATCTTTGGAATTAATATTTTCACGAACACATGGCCGTTGTTATCTCTCTCTGCCTGTATGCCACACGCCCTGAGGTTTGTTACCTCGCCCATCTCCCGAACTATCTGCCGGCAAAGCAACATTTTCAGGTCTACTGTGTATGGCGTAAACAGATTGGTGACCTGTTCATCAGTGAGAGAGTCGAAACCTGCCATTCTCACTATTATATATATGTTTTTCTTGTTTATCGGTCGTCCGAACACATCGTTTTTACTTTCTTTCACTGAGAATGTGTTGTTGCCGTTGCTTTTTCTCAGGATTTCGAGCATATAAGGGTAAGCGTCTCTGTCAATCCGTTGTTGAGGCACTTGGCGCAAAGCCTGCTCAGCGAGAATGGCATATAGGTCGTGGTAATATGTCACCAACTCGCTCAGTTCGTCAATGTTGGCGCCGTTGTTGCTAATCATTTGCTTGATTCGCGATGGATAATACATGGTCTCATGCTTCAATGTTGATAAACAGTTGTCGAGCACACTGTTTGAAACGTGCAGGTGACCAGCCTCCATCTCTATTCTGTGGCATTCATCGGTGGCGAGCTC
>DAINOS010000161.1:0-5779 GCA_036743855.1 Prevotella sp.
TTCTGCGAATCGCGCTCCACGTAAATCACCGCGTTGATATGAATGTGGTGCTCATCTTCCTTGAAACGCTCCACAACGACCTCCACGGAGTAAGGCACTTCCTTGTCGTAATAGCGCAAAATCTTCTCGCGGATAATCTCTGAGACGAAAAACCTCGCGGGCTTGTCTGTGAGCTGGTCTTTGGAGAAATAAGCCGGGCTCTCGGGGAGAAGCTCTTTGATGCGCTTCATGAGTATGTCTACGCCAAATTTATTGGATGCAGACAAGGGGAGTATCTCTGCGTTGGGAAGCAGCGAGTGCCACTTCTCCACTATCTCGCCAAGGCGCTCGGTTGCCTTGTCGCCTTGCAACTCGTCAATCTTATTGATGAGCACCAAGACTGGGATTTTCATCTCGCGTACCTTTTCCACGAAGTCGAGGTTCTTCTCCGGGTTCTCAACCACATCGGTCACATAGAGCAGAATGTCCGCGTCGGCAAGTGCCGACTCAGAAAACTGCAACATGTATTCCTGCATCTTGTAGTTGGGCTTCAACACGCCCGGTGTGTCGGAGAAGACTATCTGGCAATCATCGGTATTGACGATACCCATGATGCGATGACGAGTGGTCTGTGCCTTGAACGTGGCGATGCTGATGCGCTCGCCAACAAGTTGGTTCATCAGCGTAGACTTCCCCACGTTAGGGTTGCCTACTATATTTACGAAACCGGCTTTATGCATTAATAGAATTCTATTTCATTGAGTGTAACACAGTTGCAAAGTTAATCATTTTTCTTCACATATTCTCTAAAACACATGAAAATATGTCGCTCGCAACAAAAGCAGACGCGTTCTCCTTGCCATGACTGCAAGAAGAACGCGCCTGATATTTTAAAGAAACAATAAAAGCGTTACTTTGTGTCTCCTTCAACGGCGGCACCGTCATAACCCCACTTATAATAAATGGCGCCATGCACGAAACCTGCTCCGAAGGCCGTGAAGATGATGTTGTCACCTTTCTTGAAGTTGGCCTCATTGTCCCAAAGTGCCAATGGTATTGTGGCAGAAGAGGTGTTACCATAGTGGTCAATGTTGATCACCACCTTGTCGAGAGGCAAGTTGGCTCTCTTTGCCACAGCGTCGATGATTCGAAGGTTTGCCTCGTGTGGGACAATCCAATCGAGGTTGGTGTTGTCCAGCCCATTGCGTTGCATCACCTCTGCCACATCATCGCTCATGTATGTCACCGCATGGCGGAACACCGTGCGACCTTCTTGGTATACATAATGCAGACGGTTGTCGATGGTGAAATGCGATGCTGGGCACACCGAGCCTCCGGCTTTCATGTGCAGGAAAGGCAAGCCTTTGCCATCGGTAAGGAGCATGGAATCTTGGAAACCCACGCCTTCCTCTTCGGTTGCCTCAACGAGCACGGCTCCGGCGCCATCACCGAAGAGCACGCATGTCTGACGGTCAGTCCAGTCAACAACCGACGACATTTTCTCTGCCGAGCAAACTATCACTTTCTTGTAGCGTCCCGACTGTATCATAGACGATGCAGTGTCGAGAGCGTAGATGAATCCGCAGCAAGCGCACGACATATCAAACGCGAAAGCGTTTTTCAGTCCGAGCTTGCCCACGACAATGCTTGCCGTTGACGGGAAAGGATAGTCGGGTGTTGTCGTAGAGACAATAAGGGCATCTATGGAGTCGGGGTCCGCGCCTGTTTTCTTCAGCAACTGCTTGCAGGCCTTGCGAGCCATATAACTCGCGCCAAGGCCTTCCTCGGTAAGGATGCGACGCTCCCTGATGCCCACACGCGTTCTGATCCACTCGTCGCTGGTGTCAACCATGCGCGACAGCTCCTCGTTGGTGAGGATATAGTCGGGCACGTAACCACCAACGCCCGTGATCACTGCGTTGACCTTAGCCATTATTCAGCGGCTTCTTTGACAACAGCTACCTTGCCACGATAGTAGCCGCAAGTTGGGCATACTGTGTGGTAAACATAGTAAGAACCGCAGTTGGGGCATACGGCCAATGTAGGAGCTACGGCCTTATCGTGAGTTCTACGCTTAAGTGTACGAGTCTTTGACTGTCTTCTTTTTGGATGTGCCATTTTGTGTATTAATTTTTAATTATTGATTTTTATTTGCGAGAGGGCAGCCCATCGCGAGTCTACGGGGTTCTCGTCGTCACCAGCACCGCTTCGGGCGGCAGAATGTTCTTCAAGAATCTTCATCATGGCAGGATTGCATTTTCCAGGTGCATGCACATGCCTGAGTGGTACGGCGAGCTCTATAAACTGATAGATGAGCCACGAGGTGTCGAGTATTCCTTCTTTCTCTGGCACCGTGATGATATCATCATCCTCTGAGTATTCTTCTCCAAACTTTGCCACGAGGTGCTGGTCGTTGACGATGGGTTGATCCATGTCGTCAAGACAACGGTCGCAAGGCACCGTGACAGAGCCTTCAACGTGAAAGTCGAGGTCAAAAAAGTCATCAGTGCGCTCCACGTTTATGGACACACCGACATTGCCTCGCTTAATCTCGCCATCTTCGAGCGTCTCAAACCAGGCATCATCAAGATTGAAGCGAAACGTGCTCACGCCTTCGCTCAAAATCTTCAAGTCTATCTTAAGTTCCTCTAAACTACACATTTGGTGTGCAAAGTTACTAATATTTTCCGATATACGACAAAACAACACACAAATTATTCACAAAGTTTTTATTTTCCGCTCATTCTGTGACTACGACTTCGCGTTCTAATGAGGTTATCCCTTTGGGCGAGACAACATTCTGAAGCAGTTGTTTAACTTTTATTTCCTCAATTCAATTTGGAAGGTCGTGCCGGCACCTACCTCCGATGACTTGACGAATATCCTGCCCTTGTGGTATTCCTCTATGATGCGCTTGGCAAGCGACAGGCCAAGGCCCCAGCCACGCTTTTTGGTTGTGAAGCCTGGGCGAAACACGTTCTTAATGTTTTTCTTGCTTATGCCCTTGCCCGTGTCTGCAACATCAATAACGACCTTCCTCTCCGTATCCGCCACCGTGATGACGATAGTTCCTGGGCCGCCATTCATGGCATCCACGGCGTTTTTGCATAGGTTTTCTATCACCCATTCGAAAAGGGCGGCATTGATGTTGACCATGATCTCATAGTCGGGCAACTGGCAACGAATAACCACGCTGTGACTTGTGCGGCGGTCGATATAATCAACCACGTGGGCAAGCACATCGGAAAGGTTCGTCAAGGCAAGCTCTGGCTTAGACCCTATCTTTGAGAAGCGGTCACTGATAAGCCGCAGTCTGCTGACATCCTTGTCGAGTTCTGGAATGAGATTGTCGTCGGGGTATTCCTCTTTCAACACTTCCACCCATGCCATGAGCGAACTTATGGGCGTGCCGAGCTGGTGCGCGGTCTCCTTCGACAAGCCTGCCCACACCATGTTCTGTTCGGCACGTTTCGAGGCAAGCAGGGCAAATACCGCCAACGCCACAAAGATGAGGACAACGGCAAGTTGGACAAACGGGAAAATGGTGAGTCGCTTCAAGATGAGCGACTCGTCGTAACACACGTTGATATAATTATGACTCGCATCGTCTATCGACACCTTGATGACGTGTCCGTCAGCTATCCAGCCCTCTGCCAACTGGCGCGCCTCACGCAGACTGTCCGCGTGGTTGGCAGCGTGAAGGCTCACGTTGCGAAAGTCTGTGACGTTGCCATGACTGTCGAGAAGCGCCACGGGGATGTAGTCGTTCTCGTTGATTACTTTCAAGACAAGACTGAGATCCGTATTCTCGTCGGCCTTGCTCAGCGATTTCATCGCCTCTGCCCACACCTGCATACGTCCCCGTTCCTCTCGCTTTAGGTTGTCGGTGAGCACCTTGGAGACAAAAAGCGAGCCGACGGCTATGAAAATAGCCGTCAGCACGAAAATAATCTTCAATCGACTAATCTTGTCTGTCCACTCCATATATTAATAGAACGAACCACAAATATGTGACGCGTTACTTCTGACGCTCACGGCGCAGAATGTTTTGCATGTCATACACCACCTGTGGATGCTTGTCGGCAACGTTGTCACCTTCCCACAGACTTGAGCTGATGTCGTAGAGTTGTGGCAAAGGGCAATTGGCGGTTTCTATCTTCGGCCCCCAGGGTATCATCTTTGGGCCGTCATTCGGCTCAATGTATTTCCATTTCTTCGTGCGTGCTGAAAGCACGTGATTATAAGACTGCTCAAGCACATAATCGCGACCAACGCTGTCGTTTCCAAGCAGCGTGCTCATGTGGTCTTCGCTGTCGGGAGCGCTCCCCTTTGGCAACCGCGCGTTGACGAGACTTCCTAACGAGCGGAAAAAGTCTATTTGTGACACGAGAGCGTCTGATGTCTGACCTCCCTTCACCTTGGCAGGCCAACACACGATAGCCGGCACACAAGTGCCACCCTCAAACGCGCTGTATTTGTTGCCCCGCCATGGGCCAGCGGGCTTATGTCCGTTGAGCAGTTCCTCGGCACGATCTTGATAGCCGTCGTCTACCACTGGGCCATTGTCGCTCGTGAGCAGGACAAGCGTGTTGTCGGCTATCCCGAGTTTCTCAAGCGTTGACATAATTTGTCCCACGGACCAGTCGAACTGCACGATGGCATCGCCACGAAGACCCATGCCGCTCTTTCCACGGAAACGTTGGTTTGGGAAACGTGGCACGTGAACGTCGTTGGTGGCGAAATACATGAAGAACGGATTGTCCTTGTTGGCCTTGATGAAGTTGATGGCGTGAGACGTTATGGAGTCGGCAATGTTCTCGTCTTTCCACAATGCCTTGCCGCCGCCCTTCATGTACCCGATGCGCCCGATGCCGTTCACTATCGACATGTCATGCCCATGGCTCGACTTCAGGTTATAGCACAATTCAGGGTTATCCCTGCCAGTTGGCTCGCCCGGGAAATTATGTTGATAACTCACCTCTATGGGCGCTGAAGCATCCCAATTGGCAACACTGCCGTTCTCTATGAACACGCACGGCACACGATCGGCAGTGGCAGCCATGATATAGTGGTAGTCGAAACCCAAATCGGCAAGCGAGGCAGGCAACGGGGCGTTCCAGTCTTGTGCGCCCGACTTGTCTCCCAATCCGAGATGCCACTTGCCAATGGCGCAAGTGCGATAGCCACGACTATGGAACATGTCAGCCATGGTATATTGCTCGGGGCGTATTATCATGCCCGCGTTGCCAGCGGCGATGTCGGTATCAAGACGACGCCAAGCATACTCGCCCGTAAGCAGAGAGTATCTCGACGGGGTGCTTGTGGCGGCCACGGCGTGCGTGTTGGTGAAGCGTATGCCCTGCCGGGCAAGTCTGTCCACGTTAGGGGTCGTAACGTTCTTGGCGCCATAGCAGCCCAAGTCGCCATAGCCGAGGTCATCGGCAAGGATAATTATTACGTTTGGACGTTTAGGGTCCGTGTTGGCCTTTGCCCTCTTGACACCGTAAGCTTGAATGGCAAGCGGTGCCAAGAGGCTTATGGCAAGGTATGTCTTCTTCATGGAATGCGCTAAAAAGTATTACTCTTTCACCAATCGGTCAAGGACTGGTGTCTCCACGCCGACGAGTTCTGTCTTTTTCTCGTCATTAAGCTGTTCAAACACCACCACCGTGTTTTGGCCCTTGTGGAGATAGCAGCCCGGGAGATAGAGCGTTTGCTGAGGTCCAACCTTCCAATAACGTCCAAGATTGACACCATTCACGAAGACGATGCCCTTGCCCCATTTCTCCATGTCGAGGAA
>DAINOS010000162.1:0-5580 GCA_036743855.1 Prevotella sp.
AAATACTTGTCGCCGTGGCTTCGCGATTACGTGGTTTACAATGACCTCTCATGTCGTTTCCCCGAAGTCTTTAAGTCAGAGCGTGAGCAAGACAGAATGGCAAGTCTTCTTTCCTCTTACGCCACCGTTGACGAGCAAAAGCTGTTCTCCACGTTTTGCGACCTTGGAAAATATGACCCACGTCATGGCGCGCTGTTCACGAAAGAGCAGTCTCGCCTTATTAGTTGCGCTGTAGCGGTTTTGAGACATATAATTCCAGTCTTGGAAAAAGACAATCATCACCGCATAGGAACCCTATTCGCAGGAAAGCGAGTCAAGCGCTCTGTCACCATGTTTGCCCATGCGCTGTTCTATGACCCGTCTCCTGTCAGGAATGTGGAGATAGAGGTCTCGCCGCTTCATCGTTATCTTTGCCGTGGCGGATTATGGACGCGCGATGAGTTTGTGGGGAGCGACAAGTCTTTTGCCAAACTCATTGGTGCAATCCTTCGTGAGGTTGACAGTCTACTCCGTGAGGCACTTAACGTGAAACCACGCTTAAAGCCATCTGTTGCTGCAATGCCTTATCGTGAGCAAATTCGCGGTGCGGTCATGTCATGGCTTGTCGAAGACAAGCGCAGGCTTGCAGAAGAAGAGGCAGAGAAGCGTAGGGTGTCAATCAACTATGGAATATTGGGGCATATCAGAAACGACGCAGATGTCATCAAGGACAAGCTGCTCGATGGCGTGCCAATTGAAGACGATGGCATGTCAATGGAAATGGCTATACCTGTTGAGAACGACACCGTGTCCATTAGGCAGGCACAGCCAATAGCACACCCTCCAATACAGTCGACCCAAGAGGATGAGAGCCGTGAGCACGCTTTTCTCCGACTCATGCTCACTGATGGTGACTGGCGCCAGTACCTTCGTTCCGTCCATGTGCCCGAAGGCGTGATGGTAGAGAACATAAATGATGAGATGATGGACAAAATTGGCGACATCGTGCTCGAGGACAATGGCGATGGCTTACACCTCATTGAGGATTATCGTGAGGACATTGAAAGAATAGTATATAATAATGAGTAACCCAAATATAAAGATTCCGCGGCGCATCGCACAGAGCGTCATCAATTCGCTCAAGGGCGGCGTGGTGCCGCGCATAGGCTTGCCTTTCATCACCGTAGGGCGACGCAAGGAGATAGAGGCGCTGCTCCACGATGTAGACATTGTTGGCGAGGGTGGTGCGTCTTTCCGTTTCATTGTTGGAAAGTATGGCAGTGGGAAGTCGTTTCTTCTCCAAACCATCCGCAATTATGTCATGGATCGCCGTTTTGTGGTTGTGGATGCCGACTTGTCGCCAGAGCGTCGTCTCCATGGCAATCAAGGGCAAGGCCTTGCCACTTATCGTGAGTTGATAAGAAACTTGAGCGTCAAGTCAAAACCAGAGGGCGGAGCGCTCACCATGGTGCTCGACCGGTGGATCAGTTCTGTCCAGACCGCTACGGCAGAAACGTCTGGGGTCAGCTTGGACGATTCGCGTTTTGCCCAACTCGTTGAGCAGCGTATCATGGCGATTGTTCATCAGATGCACGAGCTTGTGCATGGTTTCGACTTCGCACGCTTGCTCACACTATATTATCGGGCTTTTACCGAAGGTGACGACGAACTTAAAGGGAAGGTCTTGAAATGGTTTCGTGGCGAGTATGCCACCAAGACGGAGGCGCGTCAGGAGCTTGGCGTGTCGGTGATTATTTCTGATGACGACTGGTACGACTATCTTAAGCTCATGGCATTTTTCTTTCGCCAGGCAGGTTATCAAGGTCTTATGATTTTCATCGACGAGCTTGTCAATATCTATAAGATACCAAACGCCATTTCCCGACAATACAACTATGAGAAGATTCTCACCATGTACAACGACGCGCTCCAAGGCAAGGCACAGTTCATAGGCACCATCATGAGCGGCACGCCACAGTGCGTCGAAGACCGTCACCGTGGTATCTACAGCTACGAGGCATTGCGCTCGCGCCTTTCCGAGGGCAAGTTCGTGGCTCAGGGGCATCAAGACTATCTCGGTCCTGTGCTTCGCCTGCAGCCTCTCTCAAACGAGGAAATGTTTGTGCTCGCCGAGAAACTTGCCGACATCCACGCCTCTCTCTATGGCTATGTGAGGACACTCACCGATGCCGACCTTACCACTTTCATTCAGGTTGAGTATGGCCGTATCGGGGCCAGCGACAATATCACCCCCCGTGAGGTCATACGCGATTTCATAGAGCTGCTCGACATCATCATGCAAAACCCAGGCAGCGACATCCAAGAGCTTCTTCAAAGCGAAGCTTTCAGCTATGCCAAGCCAGCTGAAGAGGAGAAAAAAGACAATGTCGGTGGGCAATTTGCCGAGTTTACCTTATAAGTCATGAACGTCTTTTCCCGTTATTCCCCCGCGATTCAGCGTTATATCTATTCCGAGGGCTGGAACAAGCTCCGTGCTATCCAGGCGGCAGCCGGCGATGCCATCTTCAACTCCGATGCCAACGTCTTGCTTTCCGCATCCACGGCATCTGGCAAGACAGAGGCGGCGTTTTTCCCCATTATCACGCTTTTGCAGGAGAATCCGCCAGCTACGGTGGGCTGTCTCTACATCGCGCCGCTCAAGGCTCTCATCAACGACCAGTTCACTCGTCTCAACGACATTTGTCGTGAGTGCGACATCGATGTGTGGCATTGGCATGGCGACGTGTCGCAGGAACAGAAAAAGAAACTCTTGCGCCGTCCTTCGGGCATACTCCAAATCACGCCAGAGAGCCTTGAGGCCATGCTCTTGCATCGTCATTCACAAATACCGTCACTTTTCAGTGACCTTCGTTTTGTCGTCATCGATGAGATTCATTCTTTCCTTCGTGGCGACCGTGGCGGTCAGATGCTCTGTCTTCTTGAGCGGCTCTCGCGTATGGCAGGGGTCAACCCTCGCCGCATTGGATTGTCGGCAACCATAGGCGAGCCCGCCCTCGTGGGCGGTTTTCTATCGGCAGGCACTGGCAGGGGAACTATCATACCAAAGATTCATTCGCAAGGGGTCAAGTGGAGAATATCCGTGGCGCATTTCTCATTGTCGCCAAGTGGTTGTCAGGGCGATACCCCAAAAGCCATGCTTGCCGATAATCCATCATCCACCATTACAGGTAGTGTAAATAGAAGTTATTCCGATGCCGATGCATCCCTGAACGATCCATTCCAAAGCACCGTGGAGCCTTCGCGCCCTTCCTCTGCCAAAAGCGAGATGAAAGGCGGAAGCCCGTTTGTGAGACCTTGGAAAGATGATGGCAAAGGCGAACAGACTGTCGGCGATGCCTTCGACCCATCAATAAAATATATTCTTGACAACACTCGTGGTCATCGTTGCCTCATTTTCTCCAACTCTCGCGAGGAGTGTGAGGTGGTGTGTTCCACTCTCCGTATGTATTGCGAGGCATTGCACGAGCCCGACCGTTTCCTCATTCACCATGGCAACCTCTCAGTGAGCTACCGTGAGAGTGCCGAGGCTGAAATCAAGCGTGAGGATTCGCTCATGACCGTTTGCACCACGTCAACCCTCGAACTTGGCATCGACATTGGTCGTTTGGAGCGCGCGTTCCAGATAGATGCGCCTTTCACGGTCAGTTCATTCCTCCAGCGCATGGGGCGCACGGGTCGCCGTGGCGCGCCGTCAGAGATGTGGTTTGTCATAAGGGAGGAGCAGGCGGAGCCACGGGCGATGATGCCGCAAACCATCCCTTGGAAGCTGTTGCAAGCCATAGCCCTCATAGAGCTTTACCTAAAGGAGCGATGGGTGGAGCCGCCGCGTGTTGGTCGTTTGCCTTATTCGTTGCTCTATCATCAAACCATGGCCACGCTTGCCTCTGGTGGAGAAATGTCACCAGCTGAGTTGGCTGGGCGCGTGCTATCGTTGAGCTATTTCCGCAACGTCAGCCAGGACGACTATCGTGTGCTTCTTCGACACCTGCTCAAGATAGACCACATTCAAACCACCGAACGAGGTGGACTCATTGTGGGCATAAGGGGAGAAAGAGTGGTCAACAATTTCAAGTTCTATGCCGTTTTCCAGGAGAACGAGGAGTATAAGGTGAGGTGCGAGTCCAAGGAGATTGGCACCATTGTCAAGCCGCCACCCGTGCAAGACAAGATAGCCATCGCCGGCAGGGTGTGGGTTGTCGAGGAAGTGGATCGCAGCCGCCACATTGTCTATTGCCATCCAGTGAAAGGCATCGTGCCGGCATATTTTGGCGATGAGCCTGGCGACATACACACCAAGATTCTTGAGAAAATGCACAATATTCTCGCCTCTCCTCTTTCAGAAGGCGATTACCCTTACCTCCTCCCTCATGCTCGTTTCCGTCTCTCGCAAGCTCTCGACACTGCTCGCAAGTCGGGTCTCGGCTTGCGGTGGTTGTTGCCCCTTGGCGGCAATATGTATGCCTTGTTCCCATGGCTTGGCAGCTATGCTTTCCTTGCCATGGAGCGTTTCATCCGCATCAGGTGCGGCGCGCGGTTGGGTCTCAAGGGCTTCAACTCTGCCCGACCTTATTATATGCAGTTCACCCTTGGCGTGTCAGCCTCCGATTTTTTCAAGATCATGGCAGAGGAGATAGTCAAGCCGCTTGATCCCATGGAGTTGCTTTATCCCAAGGAAACGCCCGTGTTCGACAAGTACGATGACCTCTTGCCCGTTGAGCTCACTCGCAAGGGCTTTGCCTACGGTGTGCTCGATGTAAACAAGATGATGGAGCGCGTGCGCCAGATGTGCGGCATGGAACGCGGCAAGGCTCTATGCTTTTTGAGCTGATTGCTGCTGCATTTTTATTTTCTTGATGGTTGCGCACAATGGCAATGTCAATATTAAAGCCATGGCTGCGCCGCCAACCATCACCAGTGTGGTGCTGACCATGATGTCACCAATCGTCACAAGTGGTGACACTATGGCTCCCGCCACAAACGAGGCTGCTCCGAATATGGCGCTGGCTGCTCCCGCGTTGTCGCGCTCCGTGTCCATTGCTATGGCGGTAGACACAGGTTGAATAATGCCAAAGGCCACCATCATGTAGATGTAGCAAGGCATCAACAGCCACAATGGAAGATGCATTATATGGCATACGCCCACCAACAAAGTGGCAATCATTAGGTTGATTGTTCCCCATTTCAATGCCGTGTTGTCGTGATGGAATCTCGTGGCAAGGCCGGCGCCGACACCTATGCACAGCGCGTTGGTGGCAAAGCACAGGCTATACTGCAATGGAGTCAGTCCGTAATTTTTTTGGAAGATGAATGGCGAGGCAGAGATGTAGGCGAAGAATGTGAAATAGGTGAACATCATGCTTATGGTGCTCAGCGTGTAGAGCTTGTTCTTAAACACCTTGAACAGTTTGCCGTACACGTTTCCCAATCCTTTTGTAGACCGTTTCTCTTTTGGCAACGACTCTTTCATGCGCATCGTACACACCATCAGCACCAAGCCAATGGCGAGCAACACGCAAAAGACTCCTTGCCATGAGGTGAACGAGGCCAGCGTGCCGCCTATCAGCGGTGCGCATACAGGCG
>DAINOS010000163.1:0-5536 GCA_036743855.1 Prevotella sp.
TACGCGCGAACATTATTATATATAGGATAGCATGAGACTTATTGTATGGCATAACTACTTTTTGGGGTGTCAAATCCTTATCGTGATAAAATGACCGTGACTTTCGTGACCTTCTTGCTGATTATTTTCCACACGAATCAGCATAGAACCACAAAAATCACCTCTTTTCTTTGCCATCTGCAATAAATGTCGTATCTTAGCGACATTAATGAATAATCGACCCCTAACATGAGATACCTCGACCCGAAAGCCGACCTCACCTTCAAGAAGGTGTTTGGCGAACATAAGGACTTGCTCATCAGCTTGCTCAACGCCTTGCTGCCCCTCGATGGCGACGGACTGGTGGACAGCGTGGAATACCTGCCCGCGGAGCTCGTGCCCGACCTGCCCATTGGCAAAAACAGCATCGTGGACGTGAGATGCAAGGACAGGAGAGGACGACAGTTCATCGTGGAGATGCAGATGATATGGACTCCGGCCTTTCAGCAGCGAGTGCTGTTCAACGCCTCGAAAGCCTTCGTGCGACAATTGCGCCGTAACCGCAAATATGAGCTTCTGCAGCCGGTCTACTCGCTCAACCTTGTCAACGAGACATTCATGAACGACTACCCCGATGAATTCATCCACAACTACAACATCGTGCATGAGCTCCACAGCGACAAGATAATAGAGGGTCTTCACCTCACGTTTGTCGAGCTGCCCAAGTTTAAGCCGCAGACAATCGCCGAGCGCAAGATGGCAGTGCTTTGGCTTCGCTTCCTCACCGAAATCAATGAGGACACGACCGTCGTGCCCAAGGAGTTGCTGCAAAATCCCGAGACATCAAAGGCACTAAAAGAGATTGAGGAATCAGCTTATACCGAACACGAGATGGATGCCTATGAGGACTTTTGGGACAAGCTCGGCGCGGAGCGATTGCTTATCGTGGATTCGAACAACATAAGCCGAAAAGAAGGACTTGAGGAAGGACGAGAAGAAGGACGTAAGGAAGGACGCGCGGAGGAACGCGCGAAGATGGCAAAGAAAATGCTCGCGATGGGGATGGACAAGGATGCCATCACAAAACTGACGGGACTCTCCGAGGAAGATTTGGCTAAACTGTAAATGAACTCATGTTACAGAATTTTCATCTAAATTAGCGCCAATGGAAAGCGAGACGTTTAATTATTCCACACTCTGGCGCAAGCTGACACCTGCCTACCCTGCAAGCGAGGCGCAAGCCATGACGAGGCTTGTGCTGGAAGACCTCTATGGCCTATCGCTCACCGACATTGCCATGGGAGCCATTGCCGACTTGCCCACAAGTGAGCGTGAGAGGCTCAAGGGCATAGTCAAGCGACTGGGCGAGGGCGAGCCAGTGCAGTATGTGCTTGGCAAGGCATGGTTTCGTGGCAGGCAGTTCGGTGTGGCGCCCGGCGTGCTCATTCCCCGTCCTGAGACCGAGGTTCTATGCCAAACCATCATCGATGACCTAAGCCAAGACCACACGACACGAAACGACAAGCCGCTGTCGGTTCTCGACATTGGCACGGGCAGCGGCTGCATAGCCATCAGCCTCGCGCTCGACTTGCCCAACGCCAACGTGTCGGCAACGGACATCTCCGACAAAGCACTGGAGATAGCTTCGGCAAACGCCAACAGGCTGCACGCCACCGTCAGTTTCAGCAAGCAAGACATACTGCAAGCCGCGACCACGGCATCTGCTTTGGAAGCAAGCCAAGGCGAATGGGACGTGATAGTGTCGAACCCGCCATACGTCATGGAACGCGAGAAGACCGGCATGGAGCCAAACGTGCTCGACCACGAGCCAAGCCTCGCCCTGTTCGTGCCCGACGACGACCCTCTGCGCTTCTACAAAGCCATAGCCTCCTACGCCGCGATGACGCTCCGTCGCGACGGACGACTTTATTTTGAGATAAACCCTATCTTTGCCGATGACATGAGCCAGATGCTCACGCAAAAGGGATTTGCCGACGTGACCATAGTCAACGACCAGTTTGGCAAGCGGCGGTTCACGAAATGCAGAAAAGGAGCCACACCAAAATCGTAGAAACCATGTTCAAGCACCAACCAATGAGCAGGGAGAAAGCCCTGTCAAAGCTCGCCGCGCTATGCGCCAAATCCGAATATTGCACCGGAGACATGGAGGACAAGATGCGGCGATGGGGGCTTAGCGGTACCGACATCGAGGAGAACATAACGTATCTCGTTGACAACAAATACATCGACAACGCACGCTATTGCAAGGCTTTCGTCAACGACAAGATAGCCTATAACCACTGGGGACGGCGCAAGATAGAGCAAGCCTTATGGATGAAGCGCATGCCGGAGAACGTGTCTGGCGCAATACTTGACGCCGTGCCCGAAGAAGAGTATATCAAAGTGCTCAAGCCTTTGCTCGCGTCGAAGAGCCCCACGGTAAAAGCCGAGAGCGACTATGAGCGAAAGATGAAATTGATGAAGTTCGCACTTGGGCGCGGATTCAGCGTAGACGAGATAAAGCAATGCCTCTGAGACTGTTGCGCCAACTTCTCGACCTTGTCGCGCCACGCGTGTGCTGCGCTTGCGGCAGACGGCTCAACACCGACGAGCTGGCGTTTTGCGCCACGTGCTTGATGCGGCTTCCGCGCACCCACTTCCTCGCCCACCCATTCGACAACGAGATGGCGCAAACCTTCTGGGGGCGAGTGAGCCATTTCGAGAAAGCCTACGCCTTCATCTACCACCAGCCCCATTCCGACTCGGCACGAGGCGTGTACCAGGTGAAATATTTCGACATGCCAGACACTGGAGTTGACATCGGCTATCTCATGGGCAGGCAGATGAAAGACGCTGATTTCACCGACGACATCGACATCATCTTGCCCGTGCCACTCGCCAAGGAGCGCGAGCGGCAACGAGGGTTCAACCAAAGCGCGATGATAGCCCAAGGCATCAGCGACGCTACGGGCATCAAGGTGGTGGACAACGCCGTGAGGAGACTGTCGTTTCATGGCAGCCAAACGAGACGCGACCGCCAAGGGAGGGCCGAGAACGTGGAAAACGCCTTTCAACTGAAAGACGGCAAGAGCGTCATCGGCAAACACGTGCTCATAGTGGACGACATCGTTACCACGGGCGCTACCATCGTGGCCATGGCCAAAGAGATAACGCAAATGCCCGGGGTGAGGGTAAGCGTGGCGGCGATAGGCTTCGCCGGTGAAAGAATATACGATAAATACAACGACAAGGAAGATGAGGACGATATTTTTGGTCAATAACGCAATACTTTCTTTGCCAAGTCGCACAATTTCCTTATCTTTGCATATATAGACAAACAGCAAAAACGATATTAACATGAACGACTTGAAACACGCATTCGCGGAGAAACTTCTTGGCATCAAAGCCATCAAGTTGCAACCCAACACACCTTTCCAATGGGCTTCCGGCTGGAACTCACCAATATATACCGACAACCGCCTGGTGCTGAGCTACCCCGAGGTAAGGGCATTCGTAAAAACAGAGCTCACCCACGCCGTCATCGCCAACTTCCCTGAGGCTACCGCCGTGGCCGGTGTCGCCACGGGAGCCATAGCCATGGGCATGGCCGTGGCCGACCTGCTGCAACTGCCTTACGCCTACGTGCGCCCGAAACCGAAAGACCATGGCACGAAGAACCAGATTGAGGGCCGTCTGCCCGAAGGCTCCAAGGTTGTGGTCATCGAAGACCTCATCTCCACAGGCTCGTCATCGCTGAAGGCTGTCGATGCCTTGCGCAAGGCTGGCTTCGAGGTAGTGGGCATGGTGGCAAGCTACACCTATGGCTTCCCCGTGGCTGAACAGGCTTTCAAGGATGCCAACCTCAAGCTCGTCACTCTCGGCGACTATGAGCACACCATCGAGATAGCGGCAGAGACCGGCTACGTGTCGAAGGAAGACATCGAGGTGCTGAAGGAATGGAGAAAAGACCCTGCCAACTGGAAGAAATGACAAAGATAGAAAGCAGCATTCGCGAGATTGGCTATCCGCAACAGGCGGTATACAATCTCTTGAGCGACCTCAGCAACATCGACAAGGTGAGAGACCGCATACCGGAAGACAAGATCGAAAACTTGGAGTTTGACCACGACAGCATCTCCATAAAGACACAGATGGGTGCCGTGAAGCTGGTCATCGTTGACCGCGAGGAGCCGAAGACCATAAAGTTTGAGACAGCGGAGAGCCCCCTGCCCTTCAACTTCTGGATTCAGATCCTGCCCGTCACAGAGACGACAAGCAAGATGAAACTCACCATCAAGGCCGACATCAACCCCTTCATGGCCACAATGGTGAAGAAACCATTGCAGCAAGGCATTGAGAAGATTGCCGACGCGCTGCAGATGATAAGATACTGACAAGAAACCACACACAAACTTATGTCCAACAAACTTTGGGAAAAGAACTTTGAGGTCAACAAGGAGATAGAGCGGTTCACCGTGGGTCGCGACCGCGAGATGGACATGTATCTCGCCAAATACGACGTGCTCGGCTCCATGGCTCACATCACCATGCTTGAGAGCATTGGCCTTATTGAGAAAGACGAATTGGAGAAGCTCCTCGCCGAGCTCCGCAATATCTACAAGCTCTGTGAGGACGGCCAGTTCACCATTGAGAAAGATGTCGAGGACGTCCACTCTGAGGTTGAGCTCATGCTGACGCGCAAACTCGGCGACATGGGCAAGAAAATCCATTCTGGCCGTTCACGCAACGACCAGGTGCTCGTGGACCTCAAGCTCTTCACGCGCCATGAGCTCATGGAGATTGTCGACAACGTGAAGGTGCTCTTCGACGAGCTGATACAAAAGAGCAACCAATACAAGGACGTGCTCATGCCTGGCTACACGCACCTGCAGATAGCCATGCCGTCGAGCTTCGGCCTGTGGTTCGGCGCTTACGCCGAGAGCCTTGCCGATGATATGCTCTACCTTCAAGCCGCTTGGCGCATGACCAACCGCAACCCGCTCGGTTCCGCCGCTGGATATGGCAGCAGCTTCCCGCTCAACAGGCAGATGACTACCGACCTCCTCGGTTTCGACTCCATGGACTACAACGTGGTGTACGCGCAGATGGGACGCGGCAAGATGGAGCGCAACGTGGCTTTCGCCATGGCGACCGTGGCTGGCACACTGGCAAAGATGGCTTTCGACGCCTGCTTGTTCAACTGTCAGAACTTCCAGTTCGTGAAACTTCCAAAGGAGTGCACCACAGGCTCAAGCATCATGCCGCACAAGAAGAACCCCGACGTGTTTGAACTCATACGCGCCAAGAGCAACAAGCTGCAGAGCCTGCCACAGCAGATCATGATGATAATGAACAACCTGCCCGTGGGCTACTTCCGCGACTTGCAAATAATAAAAGAGGTGTTCCTGCCCGCCTTCGACGAGCTCAACGACTGCTTGCGCATGGCAGCGTATATCATCAACAAGATGGAGGTCAACGACCACATCCTCGACAACTCGATGTACGACCCCATGTTCTCCGTGGAGGAGGTGAACCGCCTCGCCACTGCCGGCATGCC
>DAINOS010000164.1:0-5532 GCA_036743855.1 Prevotella sp.
AAGGCGGCGCATAAGCTCCTGCCCATCGCCTCGATGATGCAAATGGGGTGCGTGGCGGCGTTGACGGCGTTGTCACCAGAGCGCATTCGGGAGATAGGGGAGACGGAAATCAGGAAATATCTGGAAACGGTGACAGATGATCTCCGCAATGTTCTTGCCCATGATTTCAACTGACTTGAACTCACATCTTGCGGTCCAACCTGTTGCGCCACAAGTATTTTCTTGTCTCATGCACGATGATGCCATTCAGGAGGAGTAGGGATAGGAGGTTTGGTATTGCCATTAAGGCGTTTGTACAGTCGGATATGTTCCAAACGACATTGAGGTTGGCCACGCTTCCAATGAATATCGAGACGATGAATAGCACACGATAGACCAACATCCAGCGTTTCCCCTTTAGATATTCCACGGCTCGCTCACCATAGTAGCTCCATCCGAGAATGGTGCTGAAGGCAAAGGTGAGAAGACCGAAGCTCAGCAGTGGCTTGCCCACATAAGGTATTTTCTCAAAGGCCATCTTGGTTAGCGCCGCGCCGTCGCTGTATGAAATGTCGGGGTAGGCTATGATGCTGCTCACTATGACGATGCCCGTCATGGCGCAGATGACCACCGTGTCCCAAAACGTGCCGGTGCTCGATACCAACGCCTGTCTCACGGGGTTGCGAGTGCGTGCCGCAGCCGCCACGATAGGCGCAGAGCCCAGGCCAGACTCATTGGAGAAAAGTCCGCGAGATATGCCGTATCGGGCTGCCAACATCACCGATGAGCCTGCGAAACCGCCACCGGCGGCTTGGGGTGAGAAGGCTGAAACGACAATCAGCTTTATGGCGGGCCACACAAAGCTGCTGTTGACGATGAGTATATAGAGGCACCCAAGGACATAGAAGAGTGCCATGAAAGGCACCAAGAACCCGCACACCTTGGCAATGCTCTTGACACCGCCCAACACCACCGCGCCAACAAGCAGGCTGACCGCTATGCCAACCAAGGTCGTCGACAAGCCATAAGTCTCATGCGTGATGGTGGCTATGGCGTTGGCCTGCACCGTACTGCCTATGCCAAACGACGCGCACGCCGTGAACACGGCAAAGAGCACTGCCATCCATTTCCAGCCCAACCCTTTCTCAAGAGCGTACATCGGGCCTCCAAGCATCCTGCCGTCGGGTGTCGTCTCGCGATATTTTATTGCCAACAGCCCTTCAGCGTATTTCGTGGCCATACCGAAGACACCCGTGAGCCAACACCAGAACACCGCTCCTGGACCGCCCAATGCTATTGCCGTGGCCACGCCCACGATGTTTCCCGTGCCAATGGTTGCTGCGAGCGCCGTTGCCAAGGCCCCAAACTGTGACACGTCGCCAGATGCGTCGTCGTCATGTTTCACTGATAACTTGATGGCGGTCAGTATTTTCAATTGCGGAAAGCGAAGCCGTATGGTGAGAAATATGTGCGTGCCAAGCAAGAGGGCAATCATGGGCCAACCCCACAGAAGACTACTGAGAGAGGCGAAAAAAGCGTTCAGTGAATCCATAATCTTTGCGTTTTGTCGTGTGCTATTTGTTAGGTAAACATATCAGAATGTTTCCATAATGCAACCTGTGACTGCAAAGTTAATGGTTTTATTTAATATTTAGACTATAAAACAATAAAAATGTAACATTAGGCGTGTACTGTTGCATAAACAAAAAAGGGATGGTTGTCCAATTATTTATGGATGACCATCCCTTATGCTTTGTGTTACCGCTCAAACGAGACTTCTCCGAAGTATTCCGGGCAATGAAAGTTTGGGCTTGGCAAGTCTATTGGATTCCACGACAGGAAGTGCACCTTTCGGAGCTTGTCGCCACATTTGTAGAAATTGGCGCGGATGGTGCTGCCTGCCAAACTGGTAATGTGATGCTTGAAATATGCAGAAGTGGGAATGACGAGTACCATCTGCCACTGCTGAGGCGCGTCTTTCTCCTCAAAAGGCTTGCGCCCTAACGAAGACCAACGCTTCACGGTGTCGAGCACCTCTTTCGGTGCGCGCTCTCGATTCTCGCGTCCCTTGCCGCAGCCTATGAGCATTTGCCCGGCGCAGTTGCATTCCATGTTGTAATACACACCATCACCAGCAGGTATGGAGAAAAACTCGCAGCAGGAATCTTCCCACACGTTGCCGTTGTCAGCCGCCACGGCTCTCACAGAGTCCTCTTCCACGCGATAGTTAATCACGATGCTCTTGCCGGTGTGGGCAATGCGAAACTCCGCCTTGGGAGTATAGGGATATTCAGCTGACCAGTCGTTGGTGTCGATAGCGACAAACTGCACGCCTTCCGCGTCGAGCATGGCTGGCACGTCTTCCAAATGCGTTGGCATCTTGTCTTCGGAAATATGTCTTGCTAAAATCTTCTTCATGTCGTAAAAGTCATCAAGGGGTTATTCGATAAAAATACTTATTTTCGCGTCTTGTTGTCACCCACGAGCACGAGGCAGAGTTTGCGCTGAAGCACGTGGGCATCAAGGACCGACATCTCCGAGTTGAGGAAGGCGAAGCACAGGTCATGGCCGTCGGCTCCCTTGCAGTAGCCGGCAAGCGACGATATGCCGTAAGGATGCGACAACGTGCCGGTCTTGCCGTGTATCAGTCCCTTCAGCCTTGGGTCATAAAGCAACCTGTGCAAAGTGCCGTCAACGCCCGAGATGGAGAGGTTGCGCATGAGCTGCTTGTAGATGGGCTCGTGATGATAACCAAAGTGCAGCACAGCGACGAGGGCCTTTGGCGACAGGTGGTTGTGGGTGCACAGGCCGCAACCGTCGTGGATGACCAGCGCCGTGTCGGTGAGGTGCAGCGAGTCGCGCATGAACGCTCGTATATAGCCCACTCCGGCTGAGGCCAGGGCATCGGCAGAACCGTTGTTGTTTGGCTTCACGGCGTTGCCAAGCGTGTAGAGGAGGCTTGTGGCCTTGGTGTTGCTGGAGTTTTTCCACATCAGTTTCGTGACAGCGCTGACAGGGCGGGTCAGCCTGAAGCGACCTCTCCATTTGTTGGCGTTGTCTCTCATTGGCACGCTTTGCTCGAAACCGTCTTTCACCTTTATGCCAGTTGTGGTGAGAGCGGTCTTTAGGGCTTTCTCCACGCCGTCTGGCCCCTTGAACAGTATGCCATAATTGGAGAACGAAAGATCCCAAGGGTACCAGTGCTGTTCGGCTTTCACCTTCTCCTTCAACTTGAGGTTCAGGAAACACTTGCCATCGACATACTTCACGCCCATCCGGCGCAGATGGCGCGCGAACGTTGTCATGTCTTGCGCGTTGAGCAACGGGTCAAGACCAGCCATGAGCATGACGTCGCCACGCAACGTATCCTTGTCCACCTTGCCACGGGTGTAGAGCGTGGTGCGGTACGAATAGTTGGCACCGAGCTTGTTGAGCGCTGCCACGCTGGCGAGCAACTTCGTGCACGAGGCCACTGGCTGCGCGTGGTCGATGTTTTCGGCGGTGACAGGTTTGTCGGCGGTGAGGTCGTAGACGTAAAGCCCGAACTTGCCCTTGACTCGCGGTTGTGAGCAGAAAGCCTTGAGGCGCGACTGCAGCGCGGTGTCCACAGCCACAGCCACGGGCTTCTCCACCTTCTTTACGCTTTTCTTGCCTTCCTTGCCTCCGCAAGCTGTCAACAGCACGCACAGTGCCACGGCAAGCATTGACCTCATCTGATAATTTAGTCTCATTTCCTGTTTTAATTCATTTCAATTTCGTGAGTGGCAGCTCAGACGGTGAGCTTCGACGAGCCTTTTGCCTTTAGGCTCATGTCGAGCGCCTTGACACTGTGCGTGAGCGCGCCAAAGGATATGAAGTCCACTCCGGCCTTGGCGTATGGGATCATGGTGTCGAAAGTGATTCCGCCCGACGACTCCGTCTCTATGTGGGCAGGTGTGCCATCGGCGTTTTTGGCGGCGTGGACGAGCTCCACGGCCTTCACGGTGTCGGCAGGGGTGAAGTTGTCGAACATGATGCGGTCGGGCAGGTCTTTGATGGCCTCTTTAAGCTCGGTGAAGTCGCGCACCTCGCACTCAATCTTCAAGTCGAGGCCCTTGTCCTTGCAATATTGGCGCGCGCGAGTTATGGCGTTGTGCACGCCACCGCAGAAGTCGATGTGGTTGTCCTTGAGCAGAATCATGTCGAAGAGTCCGATGCGGTGGTTCATTCCGCCACCTATGCGCACTGCCTCTTTCTCCAGCATGCGCATGCCTGGTGTCGTCTTGCGGGTGTCGAGGACGCGAGTCTTAGTGCCGGCGTCGATGAGAGCCTGCTGATAGCGGTGAGCCATGGTCGCTATGCCGCTCATGCGCTGGCAGATGTTGAGCATGAGACGCTCGGTGGTGAGGAGACTCTGCTCGCGGCCGCTCACTGAGAGCACGATGTCGCCCGGGCGCACGTGGTCGCCATCGTGCATGTGCATGGTGACTTTCAATTCGGGGTCAAAGCGGTGGAACACTTCCTTTGCGGCGCGCTCGCCCGCGAAGATGCCTTCCTCTTTTATCATAAGCTCGCTCTCGCCCATGGCATCGGCAGGGATGCAGCATAGGGTGGTGTGGTCGCCATCGCCTATGTCCTCGGCAAAGGCAAGGTCGATGAGGCGGTCGGTGAGTTCTTTTTCTGTTTGCTTGTAGTTCATGTGGATGAGTTTTGTTTTCTGGTTAATAAAAGAATGTTATGAGAGGCTCAGCATCTTCTCTATTGGCTTTACCGCCTCGCGTGCCACGTCCTCGGGGATGGTCACTTGCGGCTGGAGCGTCTCCAGGCATGAGATGATCTTGTCCAGCGTGTTGAGCTTCATGAACTCGCACTCGTTGCAAGCGCAAGAGGCTGGTATGCCACCTTCGGCTTTCGTGGTGCCTATGCCGTTCTCGCCCTCCGTCACCTCTGGCGGAACGGGAATGAACTCTTGGTTGGGGCATTGCTTGCTCAGCTCGAACAGAATGCCGGCCTCGGTAGCCACGATAAACTGCTTCTGCTCAGGGTGGGCCTTGGCATAGGTCAGCATGCTTGCCGTGGAGCCTTTCACGTCTGCCAAGGCGAGCACGGGAGCCTTACACTCAAGGTGAGCCATGACGATGGCCTCGGGATATTTCTTCTTCAAGGCGAGTATGGCACCGACAGAGAACTTCTCGTGCACGTGGCAACCGCCATTCCACAGCAGCATCTGTCGACCAGAGATGGAGTTGATATAGTTGCCGAGGTTGTAGTCGGGACCGAAGATGAGCTTCTCGTCCTTGGGCAGGCTGTTGATGACCTTCACGGCATTGCCAGAGGTGACGCAACAGTCGGACAGGGCTTTCACCGCCGCCGTGGTGTTGACATAGCTGATGACCTTGTATCCAGGATGCTCCTTCTTGTACTGTGCGAGGTCCTTAGCGCTGCAACTATCGGCAAGCGAGCAGCCAGCCGACGGGTCGGGCTCAAGCACAATCTTGTTTGGTGACAGCAACTTGCAGGTCTCTGCCATGAAATGCACGCCGCACATCACCAGCACGGGAGCGTCGGTCTCGG
>DAINOS010000165.1:0-5496 GCA_036743855.1 Prevotella sp.
GATAAGCCATGGGCTCTCGCGTTGAGCTGATAATGGGGAAGACATAGGCAGATGGAGACTTGGCGGCGTATATATTAATAATGTGTAAGGCATCGTGGCATAGCGGCACCGTGACGAGCTGCAGCGTCTTGTGACGATGATACGAGAGCGTGCCGTCGATGATTTGCGACTTGCGGAGGTATGCCATGTCCACAAACGGCATGCCCATGGCATAAAACGAGAAGAGGAAAAGGTCGCGCGCGAGCCGCAGACCGACTTGGTCATGGAGGTCGGCTTGCCGCAACACGCGTATGCTGTCCTCGTCGATGGCGCGCTTCCGCGTCCTCGCCCTTCCGGTGTAGCAATCCTTGAACGGGTGGTTGTCCTTGGTCAAGCCACGGCTCACCGCCTTGTTGTATATTGCCCTCAGCGTGCGGTTGTAGCACGAGGCGGTGTTGGCGGATATTCCCCTTTCCCTCATCCATTGTTGGTAGTCGGCAATCACCGCTGGGTTTATCTTGCACAGGGGCATGGCACCCTCGGCGATGGTGAACGAGCGCATGGCGGTGAGATAGTTGGCCACGCGGCTGTAATGACCTTTCCTCTTGTATTCCTCCGCGAGACCCGTGGCAAAAGCATGAAACGAGACGCGGCGTGACCTGAAATAACGAAAAATGCTATTAAACATGGTTATGATAATTTGTTTAAGAAAAACGCCCACCTCCGGCCCCGAGGTGTGCATCCCAGATGGAATAATAGGGAAAAACAGAGAGAGAACAAAAAAAGACAACTTATATTATATTAAAAATCAAGATTATTTATGGTAAAAAGACTTACGATGCTTTTAGCCGGTCTGTTCCTGATGACTGGAGCGGCACTGGCACAGTCCACGGTCTCCGGTACCGTCGTCGACGAGAACGGTGACCCAATCGTGGGAGCGGCGGTAAGAGTCGATGGCACCAAGACTGGTGCCGTGACCGACGTGGATGGACATTTCTCCATCTCCGCGCCCGCAAATTCGAAGCTCACGGTGAGCTACCTCGGCATGAGGGAGCAAACGGTGAAGGCAGGACAAAACATGAAGGTGACGCTGACTTCAGACGACAAGACCTTGGACGAGGTGATTGTTACCGGTTATGGTAACTTCAAAAAGTCGTCATTCACTGGTGCAGCTGCTTCAATGTCAACGGCAAAGTTGAGTGATGTTCCATCAATGTCCATCGAGGACAAACTGTCCGGTAACATTCCAGGAGTTTCCATTTCTTCATTCTCTGGTCAGCCAGGTGCAATGAACTACATCCAAATTCGTGGTATGGGTTCTATCAACGCTGGTAATGATCCATTGATTGTCATTGATGGCACTCCAATGAACTCAGGCAACCTGAGTGGTTTCAACGATGGTGAGACAGGTAGTGGTTACAATGGTTCTGGTACCAACGCGCTTTCCACATTGAACAGCAACGACATCGAGTCTATCACCGTTATCAAGGACGCTGCCGCTGCTTCACTGTATGGTTCTCGTGCGGCAAACGGCGTGATCGTAATCACGACAAAGAGCGGTAGCGCAGGCAAGACACAGGTAGATTTCCGTAGCGACTGGGGCTTCTCTAACATGGCCATCAACTATCGCCCAACTTTGAGCGGTGACGATCGTCGCGCCTTGATTTATCAGGGTTTGAAGAACTATGCTTGGGACAATGTGGAAGGAACGACCGATGCTTCAGCTACCGCTTTTGCCGATGCCAATATCGATGATTACGCGGCAAAGCCAGAGAATGGTTGGGCCAACTGGCGTGACGCTCTCTTCAAAAATGGTTCCAACCAGAACTATCAAGCAAGCGTGACGGGTGGTAACGACAAGACGAAGTTCTATGCTTCCTTGTCATACGCAAAGCAAAACGGTGTCGTTGAAGGCTCAGGCTTGGAGCGCATGACTGGCAATGCCAACGTTTCACATACTTTTGGAAGGTTCAAGATAGATGCAAGCACAATGATTTCGTCCATGCATCAGAACTCCGCACAGGATGGTGGCGCTTCTTTCGCTGCTGCCCTTCCAAGCGCAGTGTGGTTCCTTAGTCCTTCTAATGCCATCTATGACAAGAATGGTAATTTGTTGACGAAGACAGATGGTGCTTATAACAATGGTTATAACCCAATCTATGAGAACCAACACATGTATGACAGGACCAACACCACTCGTTCTTATAGCACTTTAGCTCTTGAATGGAATATTTGGGACAACTTGAAGTTGCGTGAGAAGATTGCCTACGATTATATCAACTCCACCGAGGATGTGCTTTGGGATAAGTTGAGTGGTAATGGTTCTAAGTCAAATGGCGTGATGCAGCGCACTTACAATGAGTGGACTACCATGAACACTCAGACCCAGTTGACTTACAACAGGACATTTGGTTTGCACAACATTGATGCCTTGCTCGGCTTTGAGACCGAGGATTGGCACAACAACAACGCGTATGCTTCTGGTACAGATTTCCCTGGCGACCTGTATGAGCTCGCGAACTCAGGTGACACCTCTGCCGAGAGTTATAAGTATGACTCCAAGATGACATCTTTCTTGGGTCGTGTCAACTACAACTACAACGACTTGTACTATGCTGGTGTAAGCTATCGTCGTGACGGTAGCTCTCGCATGGCTCGTGAGAATCGTTGGGGTTCTTTCTGGTCAGTGTCTGGCGCATGGCGTTTTGGCACGGAAAAGTTCATGGAACCTATCAAGAGCGTGTTGAGTGACGGTAAGCTCCGTGTGTCTTACGGTGTGAACGGAACACTTCCTTCGGGATTGTACAACTATATGAACCTCTATAAGTATGGCGAGTACTACAACGGCAGCAATGGCATGGGTATCGTAGGTGTCGCCAACAAGAACTTGAAGTGGGAGCAGAACAAGGCTTGGAACTTCGGCCTCGACTTGACATTCCTGAACCGCATCTCCTTGACATTGGATTACTACGTTCGTAACACATCCAACTTGATCATGGACCGTCCAATCTCCATGGTTCCTGGATATTATGATTCTTCTTCATACTTGGCTACCGTGGCACAGAACGTTGGCTCCATGCGCAACCAAGGCATTGAGGTGACGATTTCTTCTACCAACATCCAGAAGAAGGATTTCACTTGGACCACATCTTTAAACTTCGGTCACAACTCCAACAAGGTGACAGAGTTGACAGGTGACGATGACAAGATCATCAGCGGTGCCATGATTCATCAGGTAGGCAAGCCTTACTATTCTTACTATATGTATGAGTACGCGGGTGTAGACCCAGAGACTGGTTTGGAGAGCTATTATATCAACGATGGTACAGAGAATGCCCGCAAGACCACAACCAACGTGGCTGAGGCAAACAAGACTATCGTCGGTCATCATGAGCCAGCGATTGAGGGTGGTTTGTCCAACTTCATCAAGTGGAAGTTCATCGACTTCAACTTCACTTTGACCTATAAGCTGGGTGGCGACTCTTACGATTATGCTACATGGTTGCATGACAATGGTGGTATGTACGCCCTCTATGGTGCCATCCCTTCTTACTACAAGCTGGAGGATATGTGGCAAAAGCCAGGCGACAACGCCAAGTTGCCTAAGTTCCAGGCAGGTTATGGCAAGAGAATCTTGTCTTCTCGTTGGTTGATGCCAAACGATTATCTCCGCTTGAAGAACCTCACCTTAGGTTTCTCAGCTCCACAGGAGTGGGTTCGCAACCTTGGTTTGAGCAAGGCTCGTGTATATTTCTCAGCCAACAACTTGTTGACTTGGAAGTCTAAGGATCTCTATGTTGACCCAGAGACCCCAGCCAATGGATTGTGCACATTCGAGATGCCAGCGTTGAGAACTTATACATTCGGTATCGAGCTTAGTTTCTAATTTATAAAAAGGAAGAAATACAATGAAAGTATTAAAATCAATATATAAGGCTATGGGCTGCGCTATCTTGGCAGCCAGCCTGGCATCTTGCGTTAACGATTGGTTGGACGTGGCTCCATCCAATGGCGCAGATGCGGACAAAGCCTTGACCAACAGCTCCGATCTGGGTGCGGCGAGAACTGGTATGTACAAGGCCCTGAAAGGAACCAGCACCTTGGTAGACTACTATGGCATGCAGTTCTTTGTTTATGGTGATGTTCACGCTGGCGATGACTACCAATATAATTACATTGGCGGTTCCAATCGTGCCAGCTTCTATTATGACATGAACTACCAAACAGCTTCTGAGTTCACGTCCAGCACTGAATCCAGCACAGTGCCTTGGAAGTCTCCATACATTGTCATCGGTCGTGCCAACCGTATAATTGCCGCCGCTGAGAGCGGTGCGTTGACTGACGCGGCAGAGAACAAGGCCACTATCGATCAGTATGCGGCAGAGGCAAAGGTGCTCCGTGCCCTTGCTCACTTCGACCTCGTTCGTATCTATGGTAAGCCATATACAGAGGACCAGGGCGCGTCTCTTGGCGTGCCATTGGTAACAGAGGTGTTGGAATCGGGTGCTAAGCCTGCACGTAGTACCGTGAAGGAAGTTTACACACAAGTAATTAAGGATTTGACCGAGGCTATCAATTCTAACGCCCTTGAGACAGAGGCTGACCCTGGCTATGTCACGGTATGGGGTGCCAAGGCCATTCTTTCTCGTGTATATTTGAACATGGGTGACTATGCCAACGCGTTGACCACAGCAGAGGACATTATCAAGAACTCTGGTGCCAAATTGTGGACTCGCGACCAGTATTTCAAGGCATGGGATGCCTCTACTCCTAACGAGAGCGAGTTCTTGTTCCGTCTTAACGTGACAGGTTCCACCGACAACAACGACTTGAATGGCATCGGTAACCTTCAACAGCGCGATGGTTACAAAGAAATGGTTGCTACCAAGAAGTTTGTGAACATGCTGACTTCCGATTCTAATGATGTTCGCAACGATATGTTTTTAGCTGCGGATTCAGCAAAACAAAAGAAGGAATTTAAGGTTTTTGGTACCAACAAGGTTTATTTGAACAAACTTCGTGGTCAAGGCGGTAATCTTCGTAATGTGACTATCATCCCAATCATCCGCCTCTCTGAGGTTTACTTGACCGCCGCGGAGTGCGCATTCCGCACGGGCGACAAGGCTAAGGCCGTAGAGTACTTGAACGACTTGGTGAAGAACCGCACAACTACTGAGGCTTCTCTGGCAACAGTGGATAACATCACACTCAACCGCATCTTGATTGAGCGCCGCAAGGAGCTGATTGGTGAGGGACAGCGTTACTTCGATGCTTTGCGCAACAACGAGACCATCACTCGTTACACAAGCGAGGCTGATAAGGGCTGGCACAAGACTTTGAGCAAGGAAGCTCAGTCTTTCAACCGTGATTTCTTCAAGGCTATCGCTGCCATTCCACAGGCTGAAATCAACGCTAATCCTAATATCAAGCAAAATACTGGTTACGGTGAGTAACCAGCAGATGGATTATTAATATTCCCTATAAACGCTAAAGGAGGGGCAAGCCGCATGGCTTGCC
>DAINOS010000166.1:0-5491 GCA_036743855.1 Prevotella sp.
CCGCCGTGCCTCACGATTTCACGCTTGAGCGCCATGTGGACCCGCATCCGTTTATCCCCTCCGACGTTGACATGCAGAAGTCGTGCGACGAGATTTTCAACATTCAGGTGATGGGTCTCGCCAAGCGCATCTTGCACACCCATGCCAAGACGGTGGTACTTGGCATCAGTGGCGGACTCGACTCCACGCTCGCGCTCCTTGTGTGCGTGAAGACCTTCGACAAGCTCAAGCTCGACCGCAAGGGCATCGTGGGTGTCACCATGCCAGGCTTTGGCACCACGGGGCGCACCCATCGCAATGCCGTGAGCCTGATGCAAAGCCTTGGCGTGGACATGCGCGAGGTGAACATATCTAAGAGCGTGATGCAACATTTCGAGGACATAGGTCAAGACCCTGACGTGCACGACGTGACTTACGAGAACTCACAGGCACGCGAGCGCACGCAGATACTCATGGATCTCGCCAACAAGCTCAACGGACTGGTCATCGGCACGGGCGACCTCTCAGAGCTCGCCCTTGGATGGGCGACCTACAATGGCGACCACATGTCTATGTATGGTGTCAACACGTCGATACCAAAGACGCTGATAAAATACTTGGTGAAGTTCGTTGCGCAGACTGTCGACGACAAGTCGGCGTCAACGCTTTACGACATCATAGCCACTCCAATATCGCCGGAGCTGATACCAGCCGACGAGGAGGGCAACATACAGCAGAAGACGGAAGACCTCGTGGGTCCTTACGAGCTTCACGATTTCTTCCTTTACCATTTCCTCCGCAATGGCTTCAGTCCGCGCAAGATATTCATGCTCGCGAAGAAGGCGTTTGGCAACGGTGTTGCCACTGAGGATGGCGTGGACCACTATTCCGACGATGTCATCCTTCATTGGCTTGGCACGTTCTGCCGCAGGTTCGTCAACCAGCAGTTCAAGCGTTCTTGCTTGCCCGATGGCCCCAAGGTGGGCTCCGTGACCCTGTCGCCACGCGGCGATTGGCGCATGCCATCAGATGCCATGGCCACGTTGTGGCTCGACGAGGTGGCAAAGCTCTCAGCCCCAGCCTCTGGCGATGCCGTCAACAGTTAAAATCAAATCACAAAACCATAAATACAATTAGCCATGATTATTGATTTCGAGAAGATTCCAGAAGCTCATCTCACAGGTTTCAAGGGCGGTAAGGGTCATTTGGACACGCGCAACTATGTGGATGACAACGTGAAGATAATGTATTCCACTCTCCGTCCGGGCGCGTCCAGCGGCCTGCATACCCACAAGGGCAACTCGGAGATTATCTTCGTCATTAGCGGCACGTTGACTTTCCATTACGACGACACCGTGGAAGAGTGCCGTGCCGGCCAGTGCCACTATTGCCCCATGAACCATAGCCACTACATGGAGAACCTCACCGACCACGACGTGGTTTATTTCGCCGTGGTGCCTGAGCACGAGAAGCAAAAGTAGAAAGCAAGGATAACCCCAGGAGATACAACTGGCGGAATAGTAAGTAGATGTTATTAAAGTTTTTTCTTACCTGTAACAAGATAGGGGCCTTCACCTTGGGTGGAGGCTATGCCATGATACCAATCATGGAGGAAGAGTTTGTCAACAAGAACCACTGGCTGGAAAAACAGGAGTTTGTCGACATCATGGTCGTGGCGCAGACCACGCCAGGCATATTCTCCATCGACATGGCAAGCCATATAGGGTACAAGCTCAAAGGATTGTGGGGCGGAATAGTTGGTGCCTTGGGCATAGCCATTCCGTCCATCATAGCCATTCTTATCATAGCCATGTTCTTCCACAACTTCAAGGATAACGTGTGGGTGGAGAAGTTTTTTGAGGGCGTGCGACCTGCCGTGGTGGCCCTCATCGCCTCACCGTGTTTCAAGATGGCCAAGACTGCCAACATCAGTTGGAAGAACATTTGGATAGTGGCGGTGAGCTGCCTGTTGATATGGCGGCTGAAATTCAATCCCGTATGGATAATCATCCTTGCAGGCACGGGAGGATTCTTGTATGGTAAACTTCAAAGAAGACGGAAATGATATTTCTACAGTTATTCTATATATTCAGCAAGATAGGCATCTTCAACTTTGGCGGAGGCTATGCCATGCTGTCGCTTATCTACGGTGAGGTCGTGACCCATTACCATTGGATTACCAATGCCGAGTTCACTGATATTGTCGCCATCAGCCAGTCAACGCCAGGGCCTATCGGCATCAATGCCGCGACCTATTGTGGCTACACCGCCGTCATCAACGCCGGCTATCCGGTTTGGGCGGCGTGCCTTGCGTCCGTCATGGCCTCGTTGTCAATAATGTGGTTGCCGTTCATGCTGATGATTGCCATTAGCCGCTATCTCATTCACCATAAGGACGCGCCTTTTGTGCAAGACATTTTCAAGCCTCTGCGCCCGGCAATCATCGGTCTCATAGCGGCTGCCGCGTTGCTGTTGATGAACACCGAGAACTTTGGCTCGCCATCAACCGACATGCCAAAGTTTATCATCAGCGTCCTCATATTCCTGGCGGCTTTCTTCGCCACTCGCTACAAGGTCGCCAATCCAATCCTCGTCATGCTCGCCTGTGGCATTTTGGGATTGATAATTTATTAACCTGAACTCGGGATGAGTAAAATGCGATAAGCGTTAGTAATCTCCATGATTATTAGTACACATATATGGTCATGGAGATTACCAAGTGCAAAGTTACTTATTTTTTTTGAATTATCAATGGTTCTTGAATTGGCTGCTTATCCCGAGCATAGGTAAATAACTCAATCAGAATTGTTTTCTCTAAACGATAATGGAGATTCGCCAGTGACGTTCTTGAAGATTCTTGCGAAATGCATCGCGTCGTAAATCCCCAATTCCTCGGCAATCTCCTTTACGGTAAGTGAGGAGGACATGAGCAGATGCTTGGCGCGCGCGACCAATTCTTCATGTATCACCTCCAATGGACTTACCCCAAATGTGGCTGTTACATATCTATATAAAGAGGCTTGGGAAATGCCAAGCAAGTCGGCGTAATCTTTCACATGGTGCGCATTGTACACATTCTCTTTCAGTGCCTTTCTGAATTTCAATGCCATTGAATATGCATAGGACGGCTTCTTAATATGCATGGGAGCCATAAGTTGCCGTTTGATTTCTATTATGAAAAGAGTAAAAAGAGAGCCTATGCTCAACATTTTTGATATGGGGTATTTGCTACATTCTTGTTCATCCAGCATTGCCTCCAAAATATGATTAAGTTTGTTGGCCACTTGGCAGTTAACGGTAACCATTGCGGATGCGGCATTTGCGCAAAACAGGTCATATTTGACCAACGCCTCCACACTCGGACATAAGTTCCCAAGGAAGCTTGCGGAAAAAGTGATATTCACAATGTCCATTTCGCCACATATATGCACACTGTGAATAACACCAGGCGCAATAAAGAGCAGAGAGTTGTCGGCAACCTCTTTGCTTTCAAAATTGACAGTATATAGTCCTCGTCCTTCCCTTATCCATACTATTTGAAAGTAATCGTGCGAATGTTCATCCGCTTTCAAGCAATTTACCCCCCCCCCCCATGCCGTTTCTTTGTCTTTGGTAGAAAGCACTTCAATCTTCCAGGTTTCGTTATTCTCAGTTTGATTCATGCAAATAATACTTTTTCGTTCTTTTCGCTGCAAAAGTAACAAAAAGGTATATAAATTATACGATGATATATGAGAAAAACAAGCGCGTGATTGAATTTGACATAATATTGAACGATTTTGCCTTCTATGTTTTGTCAAAAAACGCTAATTTTGCTTCATAACTAAAAGCAAAAGCGTTTGCCAAACAATTATCAAGTTAATTTTTAATTAGCGAGCCTTAAATTTCAACTCTATGAAAAATATAAAGACGATATTTCTTGTAATGCTAATGGCAATGTCGCCGTTATGCATACAAGCTACTGATATAAAAGGGCACTTCGCGTCTTCCTCATCATCGTTGCCGTATCAAGTGGTGATGGAAAGCTGCGACACCCTAAACCAATGGAAGGTTGAGGGCACATTCTATGAGCCTTCTTTCAACATAAGCACAGGGAACAAAGGACGCTGCACGTTCAAGATAATGCAGCAAGGCAAAGTGGTGTATGGCGACAGCCTCGTGTTGGCGGACACGCCCGTCAGCCTTGGCGAGATAAGGCCAATGAAGACAGTGGAGATAGCTGAAGTGAAGGTGAACGCGAAAAAGATAAACATACGCCGAGATGGCAGAGACTATACGATAAGCAACATACAAGGCACTCATCTTGGAGAGGCCGGCAATCTCGTGGATATGCTGAAATGGACCCCTGGCGTGACTGTCAGCAGAAACGGACAGGAAGAGTCGTTTAGTGTCTTGGGACGTGGCGAGGCTGACGTGTATGTAAATGGGCGTAAGGTGAAGACATCGGCAGAGTTGCGCGGGCAGAAATCCAACCTCGTGACAAAGATCGAGATTATAAGAGACCCTGACGTACAGTATAGTGGAAGCACGAATGCCGTGATACGCATCACGACCCGCCGCCCCGTGCAAGACTACTTGGGAGCTTCCTTGTATAACAGGACAACCATAAACAGGAAAGCGAGCAACAGCTCGACAATTGACATAAACGGCAAGCAGGGCATAGTGTCTGGCAACATCTCCTTGGGATTCGACCATGATCGTTCCTTGTCATACATTGACAAGGAAAACACGATAACACATTCTCCAAACAACGTGTACCATGACACGTCGCGTCAGACCTATAAGAGTCGCGGCAATTATTACAACCTCTTTACGGGACTGAATTTCAACCTGTCCAAGAAGAGCATGTTGGCCGTGCAATACTCTGGCGGACATCACAGAAGTCATCCATATTCAATGACGCGCCATTCAATATCCGACAGTGGCGTAAACATTGAAAAAGATGACGAAAGCTTTTTCAGGTATTCCGATACAAAGGACAATAGCTATACTGCCGGTTACACTTACACACGCGATGCCTCGTCGGCCCTTAACATGACCGCGAGCTACACGCACAAGACGTATGGTTATGACAAGTATATGATGGAGCATATCGTCAACGCGAAAGAGACGTCAAAAACTGGTATCGTCTCCCGTGACGTGTATAACTTCTATACGTTTGACGGAGATTACAGTTTTAAAATCAAAAACCTTGACATGGAAACGGTAGGAGCGCATTTCGGGCATATTCTCAACCGTAACCCCTACACGACAAATGGCGTGGAGCAGCTGTCACGTCGCAACGACACGTGGGTCGCAGCGTACCTTAAAGGAGGAAAGACGTTCAAAAACGGTCTTTCCATCCTGCTTGGACTGCGATACGAATACGACAACAGCATATTGAGCGGAGGAGAAAACGATTTGCGGACTCACTCATCGTTTTTCATCCCGAATGTCCGATTGAAATACAGGAAAAACGGTAACTCTTACCAACTGCAATATCAGCGGTCAGCCTCAAATCCTTCCATATATC
>DAINOS010000167.1:0-2419 GCA_036743855.1 Prevotella sp.
TCGCTTCCCTCGCGCGACATCATAGCCGACTCGGTGGAATACATGGTCAACGCCCACAAGGCTGATGCCATGATATGCATCTCCAATTGTGACAAGGTGACGCCAGGAATGCTCATGGCAGCCATGCGCCTTAACATCCCGACTGTGTTCTGTTCTGGTGGCCCAATGGAGGCTGGACGCTGGAAAGGCGAGAACGCCGACTTGATAACAGCCATGATAAAGGGTGCCGACACGAGCGTGTCGGACGACGAGATGAGGCAGATAGAGCAGTGCGCTTGCCCTGGATGCGGAAGTTGCTCAGGAATGTTCACAGCCAACTCCATGAACTCACTCACCGAGGCCATTGGCTTGAGCCTGCCCGGTAACGGCACCATCCTCGCTACACACAAGAACCGCATTCAGCTCTTCAAGGACGCGGCACACCTTATCGTGAAAAACGCGTTCGCTTACTACGAGGACGGCGACGACAGCGTGCTGCCACGCAGCATAGCCACACGCGAGGCGTTCCTCAACGCCATGACGCTCGACATAGCCATGGGAGGCAGCACCAACACCGTGCTCCATCTGCTTGCCGTGGCGCAAGAGGGTGGAGTGGACTTCAAGATGGAAGACATCGACAAGTTGAGCCGCAAGGTGCCTTGCCTCTGCAAGTTGGCGCCAAACACTCAAAAATACAGCGTTCAGGAGTGCAACCGCGCCGGCGGCATCATGGGCATATTGAACGAACTGAACAAGGGTGGCTTGATCAATGGGTCAGTGAAGCGTGTTGACGGCAAGACCCTCGACGAGCAGATGAGGAAATATGACATCACGGGCTCGCAGATTGACCCTGAGGCCGACCGTATATATCATAGCGCGCCAGGCAGGAAGTTCTCTACCGTGATGGGCAGCCAGGACGCTCAATGGGAAAGTCTTGACACCGACAGGGCAAACGGTTGCATTCGCGACCTGCAGCACGCCTACACCAAGGACGGCGGCTTGGCGGTGCTCTTCGGCAACATAGCGCAGAATGGTTGCGTGGTGAAGACGGCAGGCGTGGCTCCCGAACTGTGGCATTTTGAAGGTCCTGCCGTGTGCTTCGACTCACAGGAAGACGCTTGTGAGGGCATTCTCGGCGGCAAGGTGAAAGCCGGCGACTGCGTTGTCATAACCCACGAGGGACCTAAGGGAGGCCCAGGAATGCAGGAGATGCTATACCCCACATCTTATATCAAGAGCCGTCACCTCGGCAAGCAGTGCGCTCTCATCACCGATGGCCGCTTCTCGGGCGGAACGTCGGGCTTGAGCATTGGCCACATCAGTCCTGAGGCAGCCTCTGGTGGCAACATAGGAAAGATAAAGGATGGCGACATAATCGTGATAGACATACCAAGCCGAAGCATCAACGTGAAGCTGAGCGACGAGGAGCTTAACGCCCGTCCGCAGCAACCGCTGAAGCGCAAACGCGTGGTGAGCAAGGCACTACGTGCTTACGCGCAGAGCGTGAGCTCGGCAGACAAAGGCGGCGTGAGAATTATCGACTAAGGATTCACGCGGCATACGTGTACTTGGAAAATAAGAATAATATGCAGAAACAAAATAGCAATGAGCCTATAGCACCCTGGGAGGGAGTGAAAATAGGCGAGGAAGTGAGCGGTGCGGAGATACTGATGCGTGCCCTGTACCAAGAAGACGTGAAGACCATTTTCGGTTACCCCGGTGGTGCCATCATGCCCGTTTACGATGCCTTATATACATATACGCACAAGAAAGACCCTTGGTTCAAACACGTACTCGTGAGGCACGAGCAAGGCGCGGCGCATGCCGCTGAGGGCTTTGCCCGTGTGAGTGGCAAGGTGGGCGTGGCCATCGTGACCTCCGGCCCTGGAGCAACCAATACGCTTACGGGCGTGGCCGATGCCATGATGGACTCCATACCTATTGTCGTGATAGCCGGTCAGGTGGGCGTGAAGGCGCTGGGCACTGATGCCTTCCAGGAGGTTGACCTCGTGGACATGGCACAGCCTATCACCAAGTGGAGTTATCAGATTCGCCGTCCCGAGGACGTGGCGTGGGCAGTGAACCGCGCGTTCTACATAGCCAAGAGTGGACGCCCGGGCCCTGTGGTGCTCGACTTCCCACGCAACGCCCAAGTGGGCAAGGCGAAATGGATGCCCGGAAAGACCGACACGGTGCGCTCGTACAACCCCTATCCAAAGATAAGCGAGGAAGCCGTGGAAGCCGCGGCAGAGCTCATCAACAATGCCAAGAAGCCTTTCGCCCTCGTGGGTCACGGCGTGGAAATCGGCAACGCGCAAAAGGAGCTGCGCGAGTTTCTTGAGAAAGCCGACATACCGGCAGCGCGCACGCTTTTGGGCCTCTCGGCACTGCCGACAGACCATCCCCTTGACATGGGAATGCTCGGAATGCACGGCAACTA
>DAINOS010000167.1:2519-5478 GCA_036743855.1 Prevotella sp.
CCCCTGTATGAGGAGGAAAAGCGCGAGGTGATTGACCCATCGGTGCATCCCAAGGAAGGCGAACTGCTGATGGGAGAGGTGATAAACGCCGTGGCGGACGCCACCAACGGCGAGGCGGTGATGTGCAACGACGTAGGCTTGCACCAGATGTTCTCATGCCGATATTTCAAGTACAAGAAAGAGCGCAGCGTGGTAAGCAGCGGCGGCTTCGGCACCATGGGCTTCGGCTTGCCAGCGGCGATAGGAGCGACATTTGGCGCTCCCGACAGGCAGGTGGTGCTCTTCACGGGCGACGGCAGCTTCCAGATGTGCATCGAGGAGCTCGGCACCATCATGGAGCAGCAGGCTCCAGTGAAGATTATCCTTCTCAACAACCATTACCTTGGCAATGTGCGCCAGTGGCAAGACCTGATGTTCAACCACCGCCGCTCGTTCACCTATATGCTGAACCCACACTACCAGATGATAGCCGAGGGCTATGGCATAAACTACGACGTGGTGACCAATCGTGACGAACTCAAGGCGAAGGTGGAGAAAATGGTAAAGACCGATGGCCCTTACATCCTTGAGTGCGCGGTAAAGGAAGATGAGAACGTGAGGCCGATGGTGACACCAGGCAGTTCTGTGGATGAAATGCAGCTGCATCTCGACATCTAAAGAAGACCTTATGTTAAAATAACGCTGATATAAGCTTGAAATTCAATGGAAAACAATTTCTATACACTATTGGTTTACAGTGAGAACGTGGCAGGCGTGCTCAATGAGATTACGGGAGTCTTCACTCGTCGCCAAGTAAACATCGAGAGCATCAACGTGTCGTCGTCGAGCATCGATGGCATACATAAGTACACCATAACCTGCTGGAGCGACGCTGACCAAATATTGAAAATAAAGAAGCAGATAGAGAAGAAGATAAGCGTGATAAAGGCAGACTATTACACTGATGATGAGCTTTTCATCCATGAGGTCGCCCTTTACAAGATCTCTACGCCTATACTTCTCGACAATCCGGAGATTTCGCGTGCCATACGCCAGCACAACGCACGGATGATGGAGGTGAACCCGACTTATGCCACGGTGTTGCTTGCCGGGCTGACAGAAGACATCACAGACCTCTACTCCAAGCTCAACAGTTTCGACTGCCTGCTACAATACACGCGTTCGGGCCGCATAGCCGTGACGCGCAGCTTTGAGGAGCCAGTCACCAAATATCTTCAAGAGCATGGAGAGTAAGGAACTTCTGCCCAAGGTCGGCGCGTACCTCTTCCAGGTGGAGCCCTTCCATTGCGACTTCAGCAACAGGTTGTTCCCTGGACATTTAGGCAATGGAATGCTCAATGCCGCCGATTATCATAGCGGCGACAGGGGGTATGGCGTGGCTGAGTTGAACCGCAGTCGGAAGACGTGGGTGCTTTCACGTTTCGCCATAGAGATAGTGGATATGCCTAAGGCGTACGATAAGGTGGAAGTGCAGACGTGGGTTGAGTCGGTTAAAAAGTTTTTTACCAGTCGCAACTATGCCGTTGTCAGTCCAGATGGCACAAAGCCTTATGCCTATGGACGAAGCATCTGGGCGATGATAGACATAGATACTCGCCAGCCCACCGACATATATTCCGTGCACGACGGACTCATAGAAAGATATGTAGAGGCTGGCAAAGAGTGCCCGATTGCTCCGCCAGCGAGAGTGGTCATAGGTCAAGATTTGGAGTTGGCAAGAGAGATACACATATATTATAATGATATAGACATCAATGGCCATCTCAACTCGGTAAAGTATATTGACCATGTGCTTGACCTCTTCGACATTGACTACTATCGCACTCATCATCTGCGCCGTATAGACATAGCTTATGTGGCGGAGGCTCACGTGGGCGACGTGGTACGCCTATACAAAGCACAGGTGGAGGAAGGCGTATATGTGGTGAAAATGACAAAACTGGCAGAAAAAGAAGTAGAGATTGTAAGGTGTAAGGTTAAATTTGTAAAAGATTGAAAGAAATCTTTGGCGGTTTTATATAAAACCGTTACCTTTGCAACCAATTAAAGAACCACCCAACAAAAAGAAGAAAAGAACAACAAGTTATACTTAAAAGTATTAGTATTATGCCAAAAATGAATTTTGGTGGCGTTGAAGAGAACATCGTCACGAGAGAGGAGTTCACATTAGAGAAAGCACGCGAAGTGCTGAAGAATGAGACCATCGCGGTCATTGGTTATGGTATTCAGGGTCCTGGTCAGGCAGGCAACCTTCGTGATAACGGTTTCAACGTAATCGTTGGTCAGCGTAAGGGTCGCAGCTACGACAAGGCAGTTGCCGACGGATGGGTTCCTGGTAAGACTTTGTTCTCTATCGAGGAGGCAGCCGAGAAAGGCACAATCATCGCAATGTTGCTTTCAGACGCTGGTCAGATAGCACAGTGGCCAAAAATCAAGCCATTCCTGACAAAGGGCAAGACGCTGTATTACAGCCACGGTTTTGCCATCAACTGGAACGACCGCACAGGCGTGGTTCCTCCAAAGGACATTGACGTGATCATGGTCGCACCTAAGGGTTCAGGCACGTCTCTCCGCACACTGTTCCTGGAGGGTCGTGGCATCAACTCAAGCTACGCTGTTTATCAGGACGCGTCTGGCAACGCAAAGGAAAAGACTCTGGCCATGGGCGTGGGTATCGGCTCTGGCTACCTGTTCGAGACAACATTTAACAAGGAGGCTACTTCTGACCTTACTGGTGAGCGTGGCTCACTGATGGGTGCCATTGAGGGTCTGCTTGAGGCTCAGTATCAAGTGCTGCGTGAGCATGGACACTCACCTTCTGAGGCTTTCAACGAGACTGTTGAGGAGCTCACACAAAGCCTTGGCCCTCTGTTCGGCGAGAAGGGTATGGACTGGATGTACGCTAACTGCTCTACTACCGCACAGCGTGGCGCACTTGACTGGCGTCCTCGCTTCAAGG
>DAINOS010000168.1:0-5392 GCA_036743855.1 Prevotella sp.
GGCTTGTTAGGGACTTGCACCCATTAGAATAAGCTCATGCCGAGCATACAACGAACTGGTGGAGCGGTGCGTGAAAAACAACGAGACGCGCCACTATTTCGACATAGCCATGATAGGCTACGGCGAAGAGGCGTACAGCGCATGGAATGGCAACCTTGAGGGGCGCGACTTCGTGACACCTGAGGAGATACGCAACAACCCCTTTGCCAAGAAGATGGTGAAGGAGGAGGTGCGTACCCGCAGGGGCATAACCGTGAAGGAAGTGGAGAAGAAACAGTGGATGACGGCCCGCCACGACGGCAGCTGGACGCGCATGGACAAGGCCATGCGCCGCGCCGAAGGACTGCTGAATGACTGGATGCGCCAGCACCACGACAAGGACTGCTACCCACCCACCGTCATAAACATAACAGACGGCGAATACAACGGCACGACAGACAGCGAAATGCAGCAGTTGGCCAACCAGTTGAAATCGATGTTCACCAACGATGGCAACGTGCTGCTGTTCAACATACACATTGTGCCTGGGCATGCCGAGTCGGTAGTGTTTCCTGCCACGACGGGCGAACTTAACGGCAACGGCTATGGCGAGAAGCTGTACAACCTGTCGAGTCTGCTGCCGCTGAACTACAACGAGCAGATACGCGACCTGTTCGGCGACCGCCAGACCGATATACGCTATCATGCCATGGGCGTGAACACGGGCATGGAGCGGCTGGTGAAGATGATGAAGATAGGCACGCTGTCGAGCATGCTCGTGAACCAAATCCAGTGACCGCGAGATGAGAAGCGAAGGAAGAAGCATAGCCAAATTTGGCGACAATGGACCGAACGAGGATGCCATTTTTTACAGCGACCGCTGCATAGCCGTTTCTGACGGCGCGGGCGGCTGCGGCCTGTATGCCGACGAGTGGTCGCAATACCTGATAGACAAACTGCCAAAGGAGCAGCCCATCGGCACATACGCTGAGCTTGACAAATGGGTGGACGGCATTTGGGAAACGTTCTACAACGAACATGAGGAACGGGCCAAGGAGAGTGACGGCATCCTTTTGAACAAGTTTTACAATGAGGGGTCGTGTGCCACCCTGACCGCAGCTTGGCTCACTGGCGATGCCGAGTGTCGATGGATGGCATACGGCGACAGCGTGATGTTTCATTATAGCAGGCAGACCAAACGGCTGGAGCACAGCTTTACACGGCTTGCCGACTTCAGCAATCCGCCACGGCTCGTCAGCTGTAAGGATCCACTGGAGGAAGTTGGCTTCCGCAGCGGCGTGTTCCATCTGGACGACACCTCGGTGGTGTTTGCCACAAGCGATGCCTTGGCACACTATGTGATGATGATGTACGAGTTGTCGAGGCACAACGAATATCGCGATGAACTGGAGGAGGAACTCAAAAAGCATACCGCCAACTCACAACTGTTGTTGGCTGCCGAAAACAAAGACATAGACATCGGACACGATGTCATGCAGCGGCTACAGGAAAGCCTGGCGTCTGACCGCCAATTCACGTCGCTCATGAAAGAGCTGCACGATCAGCATGTGCTCGATGCTGACGATTACAGTCTGGTCGCCTTGTCGGCAGGAGATTGAACGGTCCGTTAGTTTGCCGTTCCTAATATTTATTCTTAACTTTGCATACTGAAAAGCGGAAATCTATGGAAACCGAAAGAATACTCCTTCGCCATTGGCATGAGTCTGACGCGGAAAGCCTTTTCAAGTATGCGTCCGACCCTGACGTAGGGCCTCGTGCCGGTTGGCCTCCACACAAATCGGCGGAAGACAGCCTGAAGATAATCCAAACTTACTTTAACAATGACACCACATGGGCCATTGTCCTCAAAGAGACCGGCGAGCCTATCGGTTGCATGGGTTACTATACGCCCGAGACCAGCAACATCCATATCGGGAAAAACGATTGCGAGGTGGGCTATTGGGTTGGGAAGCCTTATTGGAACAAAGGCATTTGCACCGAGGCCTTGCGGCTGATGCTTGACTACTGCCTCCACGTGAAGCATTTTGAAAACATCTGGGCAGACCATTTTATTGGCAATCCCGCCTCGGGAAGAGTAATGAGGAAATGCGGATTCGTGGATACCGGCTTGCTGAACAGATGCAGCCAACTTGTAGGTGGCGACAAGGACATGGTAAAGGTGTTCAAGCTTTCTTCTTCATCATCCTCCCCACGAAATTCCACGCAGGCATCTTCTTCAGTGTGCTGCGCACAGGCAGGATGTCCCAAACCAGGAAGATGAGGAGCACGGCGATGCCGATGAGGCAGGTCAAGCCGTAGAGCTGCTTCACGCTGATCATGAGCAGTTGGGTGGCATCGTAGGGCAAGCCTCGCGCCATGTTGTCGGCCATCTGATGGCGCAAGCCGAAGCTGTACAGACCCGAACACATCGTTCCGATAGGTCCGTTGCGCACCAGTCCTGGCATTGTTCTTTTGATTTAAATTACTTGATGCGAACCTTGGTCTCGACATTCAAGCCGGCACGCAAGAGGGCAATCTGCTTCGGGTCGTTGTCCTTGGTGAGCGTGATGCGGACAGGCACACGGGTGTTAATAGGTGTAATCTGTCGATAAACCTGTGCGTCGTCGGTGTATTCCACGTCGCCTCCATGATGGAAATGGCTGAAGCATCAACCCACGGCTCCCACCAAGAGGAGAATAATCACTACATTATAGATTCGCTTGATTAATTTCTTGTTCATAATTTAAAAGGATATCCTTTCACCATCCGCTAAAGCTCCTTTGTCAGTTCCACGCTCTTCTGCCGCGTCTCCAGTTCCACGTAGGTTTGCTGGTACTGCACGTAGGCGGCTTGCACCTGGTTGTTGAGTTGCTCCATCTGCACGGCGTGGTTCTCCCTTGCCTGTCGGGTATCGACGGCAGCCTGCTTGATGCGCTTGTTGCTCTTGAAGAGCGAGCTGAGCGAGTATTCCACGCCCACGTACCATACGTTGAGGTTCTTGTCTACGAGCGGAAGCTCGAAGAGGATACGACCGTCGAAGTTGTCGGCTGCAACGAATGCCACCTTTGGGAGCAAGTCGCTCTTGGCAATCATCTCCTTCTATTCGGCGATGCGCACGGCGTTGGAGCTTTGTTCCAAGAGGGAAGAGCTCAGGGGGCTTGCCTTCTGCCAGTAAGCCTCGCTGTCCTTGCCGTAAATCTTGTCTATGACCTTAGCATCGGACACTATGATAGTGTCTTGCGCCATGCCCAGCGTATTGCAGAGCTGGTGTTTGAGAATGCCGTAATCACGGTGTTCCCAAACGACGTGGTGGAAATAATATGTGAAGAATCACTTTTCGAGGTGGAAATGCTAAGTTACAGTCCGTCACTTTTGTGCGAGGCGAGTCTGCAACTGGAGCAAACCGTTTATTCCTCCCTGCGTGAGGACCGTTGCCGGCAAAACACGCCCATCGTAACACGCATCATCGATGCGTATGTTCACCTTGTTGAAAGTTTATTTCGACCAAGCCGACTGCACCTGCATTTCCCAACAAGTCATACCGCGTGCGCAAACTGTTCAACCTCTTCATGAGCCTCATGGAACGCGACTACAAGCTGTCGCGCGACGTGAGCTACTACGCCTCTAAGATGAACGCAACGCACCACGCAGAGCGTCAAGGAGATAGCATGGGAATACCATTTCGCCGACGCCAGCTTTTTCTGCCGTTACTACAAGAAGCATACTGGAGTCACACCACAACAGGAGAGAAAATGAACTTGCTCAATTACTGTTGAAAACCCAAACAGCCATGGGTTTCCAGCCTTACAACTCTTTCTTGTCCGCGTCATCTTCCTTTACGGCAAACCCCTTCCATGAACGGTAATACCACTCTATGGACTTGTACACCACTTTCTTTTGTATTGAAAGACCTGACGTTTTCATCAGCCGTATGTGAGCTGGCCAACCATTGCCAAAGTAGTAGTAATCCTCCATGAGTTCCACTTTCAGGCTGTCGTCTTTAATATATTGGGACAGGGAGTCCTTTACAAGGGCATCCACCTTATCCGACATTTCTCCCGAAAACAGATTGTATAATACATTGCCTGTCAGCTCAATGGCATCTTTCGGTGGAATGGCTGTGACACTGCTACAAGAGATGGAATAGTCGTCATCCAACCCATCTTCCTCTTCTTCTTTAGCATAAGTTGCCAAAATCCGCATCTTGGTAGGGAAAACGGTGGAAGTGGAATCGGTAATTGCCGTGGCGCCTAAATTAAACTGTTTCCCATGACAACCGAACAAAAGTGGAAGCTCCTTTATATTTTTCCTTACGCCAGCCTCATTGCCCAATGACAATTTTATAAGTCCCTCTAATCGTTTTCTCGGCATGACGGAATCCATCATGGGGGCTTTCTGGTATATGGTGTCAAATGCCAACTTCACTCCTTGCAGGCAGAGGTCTCGCACCTCACGCCAGTTGTCGATGGACTCTATAGTGCCATACTCATCGGTGTGAAACTTTATCTTGACGTTGTTGAACGCATGCAAGATGGCGGCGTTCATCCTCATCATTGTCGATTGCGCCGTCGAGTCGTCCCCTAACTTCACCTCCAATGGTGTCATTTCCATATTGTAGCCATTGGAAGTTGAGTCGGTGACAACGATCATACAGTCGCGTGTGTAGTAGCTGGAAGTTATGGTATCTTTCGGTGTCACCGTATACATCGCATCCGTATAAGTGTACTTCATGGTATCGCCCTTGCAGAAATAGGCGACAACATTGATAACAGAGTCTTCATTACTTTCTTGCAAACTGGTGACTTGCGCTTTCGTGGCGAGTGCATAACAAATCAATACAAATAGGAGCGTTAGTATTCTTTTCATACATTAAGTCAATTGGTTAACAGTCGCAAAGATACATAAACTTTTGGACATTACCCTTATCCGTCTTGCTTTTTTTTTACTACGGCTTGCGTCATTCCCCATTCCTACACTCACCATCCTCGTAGCTTTCTTGCATATCCTTGAGAATGCTTATCATTTCCTGTTGCAGGCTCTCAGGCTCCAACACGATGATGTTACGCCCATGCCACAGCAGTTCTTGCAGGAAATCACGGCTTGGGCGAACGGTCAGCGTATATTCCCGATACATTCCATCCTTCGCCTCTTTCACTTTCTGTTGGCTCTCATGCAATGGTACTTCCTCGATGTAGTTGTATTCAGGATAGAAGGCACGAATGCGAATCTGCTCCACAGGCACATCCTCCATGCGATAGATGCCATAGCAATCCTCGTAATACCGCTCAGGAGTCAAGAACTTCTTCATCTCCTTCGACATCGGATGCTTCTCGCAAATCACCTTCAAGAAACTGATGCGGTCGAAAGGAAGGCAGCGAACGAGTTTCTTCTCATCCGTCACAGCACTTGAATT
>DAINOS010000169.1:0-5385 GCA_036743855.1 Prevotella sp.
CAGTATTTCACGGTCTCCCAGCAGTTGCGATCCTTGCCGTCGACGGTTATCATGATGGTCTTTCCCTTCTCCGACACGGCTTCGCCGAGGGTTTCGTCAGCAAGGGCTTTCTTGCTCATATCGTTGCCAACGAACATTCTATAACTGTCAACGCTCGTGTCGTCGATGGTGAACACTGGCGCGTTGATGGCGCACTTGGCAAGGCACATATAAGCCACGGCCTTAGTCACGCGGCCATAATACTCACCCGTGTTTTGGCAATGGGCAGCGCCAAGGTCGGGCAAGGCAGCATCGAGTTCGGTGGTGACGAACTTGAACACGTCGCTACGGTTGCTTTGCTTCACGTCGCTTGTCGACTGTTGTGACGAAGTCACGATTGGCACCTGGGCATAGAAGTCCATGGCGTAATAGTAATACACGGCGCGTAGGGCGCGGAGCTCGGCTATATATGTCTTGTAGTCGGGATGCGCGGTGAGCATGGGCGTGAGCTTGTCGATGCTGGAGTTGCACAAGCCAATGATCTTGAAAAGGTGGTTCCACACAGTGGCGTATATGTCTACCGACGACTCGAAGTTGTGCAAGAACATGTTTTGCCATTTGCCGCCGTCAACCCAGTCGCCCTGACGTCCTGGGAGCATCGTCGCGTCGGAGATGAACTCCTCAAGGGTTTGCACGTTGTCGGTGCCACCGTAGAGTCCGTCGCCGATGGCTGAATATACGTTGGCCACTGAGTTGACGTAGGTCAGCGTGGCATTTTTGAAAGCCTCTTCCTCACTGAACGAGCTCTTGGGGTTCTCATCGAGAGAGCAAGCAGCGAGCAGTGCCGTTGAAAGGAGGGCTATGCCTAATATGTGTTTTTTCATAGTGACTGTTCATTAAAAGGTTTAGAATGTGATGCCTACGTTGAATGAGAACGTACGTGTGAGAGGATAGATACGCTTATCGTCCACGCCTAATGTGCCGTAAGTGGTGGTACCCTCCGCCTGCTGCACGAGTGAGGCCGAGTTGATCATCGGGGTAAGACCTGAATAACCAGTGATGGTGCACACGTTGTTCACTGCCAAGCCGAGCTTGATGTTCTGGATGTACTTGGTCTTGAGCTGCTGCTTGTTGAACGTGTAGCTGAGCTGTATGTACTCGAAGTTCACGTAGTCGCCCTTCTCCAGCCAGTAGTCGGAGATGACCTTGTTCTTGATGCCGCGTGCCGGAGCGTCGGCGAGGACGTTGTAGGTCGGGAAGTTGGAAAGGTCGCTGTATGTCATCGACGTGCCGTTGTAAATCTTGTGACCGAAGGCACCGTTGAACTGCATGGCCAAACTCCAGTTCTTATAATTGAAGGTGAAGTCCCAACCGAGGTATGCCTTAGGTATTGCCTGACCACAGACCTGTCGGTCGCCTGAGTCGCCTGTGTCAACGGTTCCGTTTTGGTCGAGGTCGGAGATGATATACTTGCCGTCCTTGTCTATGCCTTCGCAATGAGGCAAATAGAACACGCCTATGGGCTGGCCCTCAATGAGGTAGGTCACGCCATAGTTCTGTGTCAAGCCTGCTGCGTTGATACGCGCCACCTGAATGTGCTCGGAGGTGGTGAGCTCCTGTCCCTTGTAGTTGCCCGAGAGCGAGTTCAACTTGTTGCTCTGGAAACTGAGGTTAAGGCCTGAGTTGAATGTGAAGTCCTTGGTCTTGATTATGTCGCCGCGGATGCCAATCTCAAAGCCGTGGTTGCTCATCTCGCCCATATTGGCGAGAAGGTTCTCGTAGGTAAACGGTGGCACTGGCACGGTGTAGTTGTACAGCAAGTCCTTGGTCTTCGAGGTGTACCAGTCGAGGGTAATGTTGAGTCGGCTGTTGAAGAGCGACATGTCGAGACCCACGTCAAAGGTGCTCTTGGTCTCCCATTTCAGGTCGGGGTTGTCGTTGCTCTGCACGGCGAAGGTCGTGGTGTTGACTCCGTTGACGGGTGTCACGCCGTTAGGACCATAGAGGGCGAGAGATGTGTAAGGGTCAATGGCGTCCTGGTTACCGGTCACGCCGTAGCCCACGCGGAGCTTGAGGTTGTTGACCCACTTCACGTTCTTCATGAAGTCTTCCTGCGAGATGACCCAAGCGGCAGAGGCTGATGGGAACCAGCCCCACTTGTGGCCGGAGCCGAGCTTTGAAGAGCCGTCGGCACGGAGGTTGGCAGTGAGGATGTAGCGGTCGGCGAACATGTAGTTCACACGGGCCATGTAAGAGCTGAGGACATACTCCTTCGAGTTGGAGGTCACGTCGCCCCACGACACGTTGGCACCAGCCTGGAGATTGTTGTACTTGAAGTAGTTGGTCTCAAATCCCTTGGCCTGCTGCATGTGGGTGAAGGTCTTGTAGCGTTGGCCTTCCATCACGGCGAGGGCGTCGATGTGGTGCTTGCCGAAGTCCTTGGTAAACGTGAGCTGCACGTTGCCCATGAGGTCGTTGCGCTGGATGTTGTTGATATAAGCCCAGCCGTTGCCATTGAGCTCGCCTTGGCGTATGTCATTGGGAATATAGCGTTTCAGCTCCACGTTGGCCTTGGTATAGGAACCGAATGCCGAGAGGAAGAGACCGTCCACGATAGTCCACGTCGCCTTGCCATGGGCCATGAGCACGCCCACGCTGTAGCGGTTGTCAATCTCCAACTGGCCTAATGGGTTGTATATCTCGTTGGCGAGCATGTCCTCGTCCCATTTGCCCGTGGTGGCGTTCTTGGTGTTGGGATATGTGGGGTTGTAGGATGCGGCGGAATAGAATATCTTTTGCATGTCATACTGCTGCTTGCCTTCATATTCCGAGCCCATAACGCCCATTTCCAGTTTCAGTTTCTTGTTGAAGGCCAACTGCTGCGCGTCTATCTTTGCGGTGTAGTTGCGCATGTCCGAGTTGCGGAGCGCGCCTTGCTTCTGCACGAAACCGAGTGAGGCGCGATAGTTGCCGGTGTCGTTACCACCAGAGAATGCCACGTTATGGTTCTGTGTGATGCCCGTGGACCGCTCTATCTCATCGAGCCAGTTGGTGTTGGCGCCGAGGTCGGTGAAGCTCAATCCCATGCTCTTCGCCGTGGCGCGATAAGCGTCGGCGTCGAGCATCTTGATGTTCTTGAACACCTTGTTCACGCCGAAGGTGCCGTTGTAGGTTATAGAACTGGTGCCGTTCTTGCCTTTCGTCGTGGTCACCACTATCACGCCGGCGGCGCCTCGGCTGCCATACTGTGCCGTCTCCGAGGCGTCTTTAAGTATGGTCATGCTCTCTATGTCGCTGGGCTGAAGCGAGGTAAACATTGTCATGTCGCCATACACGCCATCAATGATAACCAATGGGTCATTGCCGCCAGAGAGCGATGACGTGCCGCGCACGCGGATGTTGGTCGTGCCCATCGGGTCGCCGCCGCTCTGCGAGATCACCACGCCGCTCACCTTGCCTTTCAAGGCATCGGCGGCACTCGTCACCACGCCTTGGTTCATGTCTTTCTTGCCAATGCGCTCCACGGCACCCGACACGGTGCGCTTGGTGCCAACGGCGTAGCCCACCACCACGACCTCGTCGAGGTCTTGCTTGTCGGGCTCAAGCACGATGTTCAACTTGTGTTGCTGGCCAATCGTTATCTCCTTGTTGGTGTAGCCTACATAAGAGACGACGATTGTCTGTCCTGGTTTAAGGTTGGCGAGCTTCCAAACGCCGTCAAGGTCGGTCACCGTACCGCCTTGCTGGCCCTTGATCTGGATGGTAGCGCCCATTAGGGGCTCTCCGGATTTGTCTTTCACTGTGCCTTGCACAACAGATTGTGCTAAGGCACTCATCGTGCAAACCACTCCAACTCCAAGAAGGGCTGCTCTTTTGATTAACGTTTTACCCATAGACAGTAGATTTGAAGGTTTATAAATTTGGGTTTATATGTTATATGGGCAAAAATAGTAAATAGTTGAATACGTGGTTCTGAAAATGTGCTTTTTTTTTCAAATTATTGTGTAATCGTTTGCATGAAAGACTTATTTTGATGCACCTGACACGCCTTTATGCAAAAATGAAGATGGTTTTATACAAAGATATGAAAAATCAACAAAAGCAACCTAAACAACAAGTACACAACATTACGGGCATAAAGCTGTTTGTTTGGTACTTGTTGTATAGGTCGTATTGTGAAAGCTCACTATCAGTTGTAGCAGCTCTCTCCGTGCTCGTAGATGTCGAGGCCTTCTTCCTCAATGCGCTTGTCCACGCGGAGTCCGCAAATCTTGTTGATACCCCAGAAGAGCAAGAAGCCCATGGCGGCAGCCCATGCGTCAATGACGACTATGCCGAAGCACTGCGCCGCGAAGAACCCAAAGCCGCCACCATATAGCGCGCCACCGTTGACGGCGAAGAGACCGGTCATGAGCGTGCCGAATATGCCGGAGACGCCATGCACGGAACTGGCACCCACTGGGTCGTCGATGTGGAGCTTTGTGTCAACGAACTCGATGGAGAACACGAGTATGATGCCTGCCAAGAGACCTATTATCGCCGCGCCAAGCGGACTCACCAAGTCGCAACCGGCGGTTATGGCCACAAGGCCGGCGAGGATGCCGTTCAGTGTCAATGAGAACGAGGGCTTGCCATACTTTATCCATGATGTGAACATGGTGCCGAGTCCACCGCATACGGCGGCGAGGTTGGTCGTCAGGAACACGTGGCTTATCGCCACACGGTTCACCTCGCCAGAGGCTGCGAGTTGTGAGCCGGGGTTGAAGCCGAACCATCCGAACCACAGGATGAACACGCCGAGGGCGGCTGCCATGAGGTTATGACCGGGGATGGCGGTGCTCTTGCCGTTGCGATACTTGCCGAGGCGTGGGCCAAGGCAGATGGCGCCAAGCAGGGCGAGAACGCCGCCCACGCTGTGCACTATGGCTGAGCCGGCAAAATCGTGAAACGCGCAGCCAAAGGTGCGCGTCATGAACGAGGTTGCCGTGGCGTCGCAAAGCCAACCTCCACCCCACGTCCAGTGGCCTTCAACGGGGTAGATTATCAAGGAGATGAAGAACGAGTAGACGCAATACATCGAGAACTTGGTGCGCTCTGCCATGGCACCTGACACTATCGTGGCGCTCGTGGCGCAAAACACGGTCTCGAAAATCAGGAAACCTTCGGTGGGCAGTCCCGATGCGTTGTGGTAAAACGAGAGGTCACCAAAGTTGGGCATGCCGATGAATCCTTGGCCATCGCTGCCAAACATGAACCCGAAGCCCACGAGCCAGAAGAGCACGGAGCCTATCATGAAGTCGACAAAGTTCTTGAACAAGATGTTGGCGGTGTTCTTGCTGCGCGTGAAACCTGCCTCGCAGAGGGCGAATCCTGGCTGCATGAAAAACACCAACATTGCCGCCAGCA
>DAINOS010000170.1:0-5350 GCA_036743855.1 Prevotella sp.
GGCTTCGTGCTCCGCATGATGGCAGGCGGTGCCGCCACTGGCATCGACTTGAGCAAGTGGATAGTGCTCATGACGTTTCTCATCACGCTCTTCATGAGTTTCGCCAAGCGGCGCGACGACGTGTTGCGAATGGAGCAGACGGGTGAGGCACCACGCCGAAACACCAGCCGCTACAACTCTACCTTTATCAACCAGGCGCTCACCATCACCGCCTCGGTCACGCTCGTGTGCTACATCATGTACACCGTGAGCCCGGAGACCGTGGCGCGCTTCCAATCGGAATACCTCTACCTGACGAGCGTTTACGTGCTCTTGGGATTGCTTCGCTATCTCCAGATTGCCGTGGTCGACAAGAAGAGCGGCAACCCCACAAAGGTAATCATTCACGACCGCTTCATACAGATAGACGTGCTGGCGTGGCTCGTTACATTCGTGCTCATCATTTATGTTGGATAATAAGATTTTCGTTTTCGACTTCGACGGCACCCTCACCACTCGCGACACGCTCATAGCCTTCATACGCTTTGCCCGTGGCACGGCGTGGCTCGTGCGTTGCCTCGCCTTGCTCTTGCCTCGCCTCGTGCTGATGAAGATGGGCCTCGTGGACAACGGGCGGACCAAGGAGCGTCTTTTCGCCATGTGCTTCAAGGGCATGACCACAACCCGTTTCGATGAACTGTGCCGTCGCTTCGCCGCCACCGAGGGGCAGAACATCAGGAGGCAATCCACGTGGAGCATGATGGAAACGGCCGTGGCCGATGGCAACGCCGTCTACGTGGTCAGCGCGAGCGTGGACAATTGGGTGTCGCCGTTCTTTCCCCCTTCCGTCACGGTCGTGGGCACGCGCGTGGAGAGCGTCGACGGCAGGCTGACGGGACGGTTCCTCACGCCAAACTGCTATGGGGCGGAGAAGGTGCGCCGGCTCAAGGAGAAGCTGCCAGACCTTGACACCGCCCGTTCACATTATTATATCATAGCCTACGGCGACAGCCGAGGCGACAAGGAAATGCTTGCTTATGCGAATGAAAGCCATTATGTCGGGTAAGTTGGGCGAGGTGGTGCGCTTCGCCATTGTCGGAGCCACAGCCACGCTGCTGCAATATGCCATCTACTATGGGCTGATACAGCTCATAGGCTCGGGCGCGTCAAAGGCCGACTCTCATTTGTGGTCCACCGTGGCAATGACGGTGGGCTACGTGTTGAGCTTCGTGTTCAACTTCATCGCCTCCACCCGTTTCACCTTCCGCGTGAAGGCCAACGCGCGCCGTGGCGCGGGTTTCCTTTTCAGCCATGTGGTCAACTATACGTTGCAGATGCTCACGCTGAACCTGTTTCTTTGGCTCGGAATGTCCAAGCAGTTGGCTCCAATACCGATGTTTTGCATCTGCGTGCCCATCAATTTCATCCTCGTGCGCTTTTTCTTGAAACGCTGAAATGTTAAAGGCGATGAAAAACCATTACAAATGGAGCTTTGAGAATCGCCAGATTGAAAATCTTTACCCCTTTGCCCGATTCGCGGGCTCTCTTGCCGCAATTGCGTAACACGTTGTTTGTTAAGCAATTGCGGCTTTATTGTTTCTTGGGGTAGCAAAAATCGGTATTCCTTTGTCGCCTTTACGCCGTAATCGCGTTGCCTTCACGCCGTAATCGCGTCGTCATCGTGGTGCAATCGCGTTGTCCCCACGCCGCGACCGCGTTGCCTTTGCGCTTCATTCGCGCCGTCATTGCCGTGCGGAGGCGGCCATTAGGTGCCAAGAGGCGTCTGACATATTGCCAAGACCCCGTTGCCGTTCTCTAAATGCCATCGCCACAAAGTGTTAAATTTCAGCAAGAAATCTTTACGTTGATATGGTCGCGCATCGCAAATTAAAAATGGCATGCTTGTTGTAGGATTGGAAATAAATGGCTATATTTGCAACCAATTATTATTTATAACTATTACACAATTATGGAAGTTCAAGATTTAGAGAAAATCATCAAGGAGCAAGGCTCCATGTCAAATATGGAGCGCGACTTGTCACGCTCTGCCGCGTTTCCCGTGTTGATGCGCAAGGTGTATATATGGATGACCATGGCACTCGTCATCACTGGCCTTTGCGCTTGGGGCGTAGCCACGAGTCCGTCGATGGTGCAGCTTGTCTATGGCAACAGCGCTGCCATGTGGGTGCTCTTGATAGCTGAGCTTGGCTTGGTGTTCTACACCACGGCTCGCATCAACCGCCTGTCGCTCTCCACCGCCACCACGTTGTTTATCATCTACTCCGCGCTCAACGGTGTCACCATGTCGTGCATCTTCATGGCTTTTACCACGGCGACCATCGCCAAGGTATTCTTCATCACCGCCGCCACCTTTGGTGCCACGGCTGTCTATGGCTATGTCACCAAGGCCGACTTGTCGAGGATGGGCAATCTCCTGCTCATGATGCTCTTCGGTCTCATTATCGCCACGGTTGTCAACATGTTTATCAAGAGCGGCACGCTTGATCTCGTGCTTAGCTATATCGGCGTGGTGCTGTTTGTTGGCCTCACGGCTTGGGACAGTCAGCAAATCAAGCGCATGCTCTCCATGCAGGTCGGCATTGACGAGGGCGCGCAGAAAGTGGCGTTGCTCGGAGCCTTGACGCTTTATCTCGACTTCATCAACCTCTTCCTTTACCTGCTCAGGATATTCGGGAGAAACGACAACTAAACGTTTTTAAGCAATTCGCGCCATGACAACACCAGCAAGGAGATTGTTGCCCGTAGGCATACAGTCGTTCACGAAGATACGGCAAGAGAAATACCTGTATGTTGACAAGACCGACATGGTTTGGAATCTTGTCAACAGTGGTATGCAATATGTCTATCTGAGCCGTCCGCGACGGTTCGGCAAGTCGGTGCTTGTCGATACGCTCAAGGCTTATTTGGAGGGCAGGAAAGAGCTGTTCGAGGGTCTGAAGATAATGGACTTGGAGACAGACTGGGTGGCGTATCCGGTCATAAGGCTCGACATGAGCCGTGGTGGGGCATCGGAAAGCACCATACGTTCCTATCTCAATATGACATTCTCGCGAGAAGAGAAAAAATACGGCATCACGCCCCTGCCTAATGCATCATTGGCAGATAGGTTTGACACGATAATTCAAACGGCCTACGATCAGACTGGTCTGAAGGTGGCAATACTCATTGATGAATACGACTCTCCCTTGCAACACTCATGGCACACGCCGGAGCACGAGGCGTGCACTGCCCTCTATCGTCAGGTGTTCGCCATACTCAAGGCTGATGACGAGATGGAGCGTTTCGTCTTCATCACGGGCATAACCAAGTTCACGCAAATATCGCTCTTCTCCGTGCTCAACAACCTGACCAACATCAGTTTTGAGCCTGAATACGCGTCCATTTGCGGCATCACGAAGCAGGAGTTGCTCGACAATTTCATGCCCGAGATAGAGCTAATGGCGAAGGATAATGGTTGGACTGTGGACGAGACATTGGCAAAACTCAAGGCTTATTACGATGGCTACCATTTCAGTCGTAGGAACATGGTGGACGTTTACAACCCCTTCAGTCTCGTCAATGCGCTCTATCAAAAAGACCTCAAGAGCTATTGGGCTTCTTCCGGCTCTACGTCCATGCTGCCCAAGTTCGTGGGCGACATGGAGATTCACCTCAACGATTTTGACAATTGCCGCATTGACCGCGTAACCCTCGAATCGTCCGACGTGACTGGTGGCGGTCCTGAATTGTTCCTTTACCAATCGGGCTATCTCACGATAAAGTCGGTCGACGAGTTCGGCTACTGCCTCGGTATGCCAAACGAGGAGGTGCGGCAGGCGTTGAACTCGACAGCGAGGGCAAGGGACTGATAGACTGGAAGGTCGTGGATGAAGTAAAATAATATCCTATTAGCTCAAATATTCTTAGCGCGACATTTACCAACGCGGTTGGTGGATGTCGCGCTTTTATTGTTGCATATATACCGTAATAATATGCTTTGTGTATTTTATTTCATGGGAAAAAGCTAAATAACTGCATAAATGCTTGCAATATTCAATTATTCATGCTAATTTTGCACTGGATAAAGGATAAATATACAAATGAAAGTAAAAGGTCAACGCTTAGACACCATAAAGATGCTCCTGTCGAGCAACGAGATCGGTAGCCAGGAAGAGTTGCTCAATGAACTGAAGAAAGAGGGATTTGTCGTGACCCAGGCAACACTGAGTCGCGACTTGAAGCAGCTCAAAGTGGCCAAGGCTGCAAGCATGAACGGCCATTATGTATACGTTCTCCCCAACGAGACCATGTACAAGCGCGTGCACACGCCGCTCAGGGCGACCGAGATGATGGCCGTGCCGGGTTTTCAAAGCATCAACTTCTCTGGCAACATCGGGGTGATACATACGCGTCCGGGATATGCCAGCAGCATAGCCTACAACATTGACAACAGCGACATACCTGAGATTCTCGGCACGATAGCCGGCGACGATACCATTTTTATCGTCATACGCGAAGGCTCAGACCACAACGCCATCATTGATGCCTTGCGCGAGAACATGATACTCTGATTTGTCGGGAATATCCAAAGGAAAAAGAGAAAGAAGAAACAAAAAGAAAATGAAAGACGTAAAAGTGTTGGTTGCCGACGAGAGTCATATTAAATATGTTGACACCATTCTTAAGACCATTGCCGATGCCGCCAAGGTGCGTGGCACGGGCATAGCGAAACGCTCGCCCGACTACGTGGCGACGAAGATGCGCGAGGCAAAGGCAGTAATCGCCCTCGATGGTGACAAGTTCGCCGGTTTCAGTTATATCGAGACCTGGGGGAACAAGCATTATGTCACCACCTCCGGACTGATAGTCCATCCCGACTATCGTGGCTTGGGACTTGCCAAGCGAATAAAGAACCTCACCTTCACCTTGGCGCGCACGCGCTGGCCGCATGCCAAGATATTCTCGCTGACGAGTGGCTCGGCGGTGATGAAGATGAACACTCAGCTCGGCTATCTGCCCGTGACGTTCAAGGACCTCACCGACGACGAGTCGTTTTGGCGTGGCTGCGAGGGTTGCATCAACTCCGACATCCTGCACCGCACCAACCGCCAGTATTGCATCTGCACAGCCATGCTCTTCGACCCCGCTGAGCACCTGCCCGTGCGCCTGCCAGATGACGTGGTGGCGAGAATAAAAAAGATTGACGGAGTGGCCAATTGAAAATAACAGAACAACAAGAACAAAACAACATAGGTTATGGCAAACAAGAAGAAAGTAGTAGTCGCCTTCAGCGGCGGTCTCGATACATCATATACGGTAATGAAGTTGACCCAGGATGGCTGGGATGTTTACGCAGCATGCGCTAACACGG
>DAINOS010000171.1:0-5340 GCA_036743855.1 Prevotella sp.
ACGAGAATTCGTGGCGATGACGTGGACGGTATTCTTCTTGTCCAATGAGCATTACGATGAAGTCTTTCTCCAAAGCCTTAAGAAACTCTTCTGTCGACAAACCATTAAGGTCTCTCACTACGCGATTATAATCAAGAATTGTCAACTCGCTTGCAGGAAAGCACACGGCCATGAAGAAATTGTATTCTTCCTTTCCAGTATTGTTAGGATTGGCCTTCGCTTTCTCGTCTGCCACACGCACAGCTGCCGCTGAGCGATGGTGTCCGTCTGCTATATATAGCGAAGGCATTTTCGCGAACTCACGCGTGATGGTGTCTATATCTTTCTTGTTGTCAATAACCCAAAATTGATGACGAAAACCATCCTCCGGAGCCACGAAATCGTATTCTGGTTCGGTGTGAGCATAGTGTGATATTATGGAGTTTAGCGTATCGTTGTCAGGATAGGCCAAGAACGCGGGGCCTACATTGGCATCGGTCGCAAGCACGTGCTTCATTCGTCCGTCCTCTTTCTCACGGCGTGTCAGTTCATGCCGCTTGATGATTCCTTTATGATAATCAGAAGCAGATGCGGCTACCACCAACCCATATTGTGTTTTGCCTGGCGACAACGACTGGGCATAGAGATAATAACACTCATCTCGATCTTGCTTGAGCCAGCCCTTATCAAGAAACAACTTGAACTGCTTCTTGGCCTCTTCGTAAACTCGCGGATCTTCCGCGCCGACATCAGCCGGAAAATTGATTTCAGGCATATTGATGTGGTAAAAACTCATCTCGTTGCCATCTGCGGATTTGCGAGCTTCTTCTGATGAAAGCACATCGTAAGGATAGCTTTCTATCTTCTCGACAAGATCCTTTGGTGGGCGAATGCCACGGAAAGGTTTTACTGTTGCCATAACAAATTAGTAATTAGAGAATTAGTAATTACTTATTCACTTGAAACTTTGTGCAGCCATCCTTGAAGAACGCATTGATTTGGTTGGCCGCAGCGATACCCGCATTGATATTGGCCTCCGCGGTTTGCGCGCCCATCTTCTTAGGCGTGGAGAAGTAACGTCCGGCAAACTTGCGGAACTCCTCATCCTTGTCAGGCATGATGTCTGTAATGTACTTCAAATCCTCGCGTTCGGCCAACAATTTCAATAAGCCATCTTCGTCTACCACTTCCTTACGCGCCGTGTTTATGAGAATTCCTCCTTTTCGCATCTGGGAAACTACATCATAGTTGATGCTCTTACGAGTTTCCTCGGTAGCGGGGATATGCAAAGACACGATGTCACAAGTCTTGAACAAGTCGTCCCTGTCTTTTGCGGCATGGACACCTTGAGCCTCAATCTTATCGGCAGGCACGAACTCATCGAAAGCGTAGACCTCCATGTCGAACCCTTTTGCTATACGGGCAACATTGCGGCCCACATTGCCAAAAGCAAGGATGCCAAGCTTCTTACCTTTAAGCTCTGAGCCTGACTTGCCATTGAAGAAATTACGCACAGTGTATACGAGCAAGCCGAATACGAGTTCAGCCACGGCGTTAGAGTTTTGCCCTGGCGTATTCTCCACGACAACACCTTTTGCCTTTGCGTATGCCGTATCGATAGAGTCGTAACCCGCACCAGCGCGAACCACGATTTTCAATTTCTTGGCAGCGTCAAGCACTTCTTTCGTGATTTTGTCGGAACGCACAATCATTGCGTCAGCGTCCTTCACGGCATCCAACAGTTGCTGCTTGTCTGTGTATTTTTCCAACAATACCACCTCGTGACCGTCAGCCTCAGCCGACTTTTTGATGCCATTCACCGCTGCCGCAGCGAATGGCTTTTCTGTTGCAACAAGTATCTTCATGTTTTTACTTTGTCAAATTTAGATTAATGATTAGCCTCAAACTCTTGCATGCACTTAACGAGCGCATTCACGCCTTCCATGGTCTGGGCGTTGTAGCAACTTGCACGGAAGCCTCCTACCGAGCGATGCCCCTTGACGCCCACCATACCCTGAGACACAGCGAAATCGAGGAAAGGCTTTTCCAAATCCTTGTACTCATCGTTCATCACGAAGCAAATGTTCATAAGAGAGCGGTCTTGAGCATCCACAGTGCCTCGGAACAAGCGGTTGCGATCAATCTCGGCATAAAGCACCTCTGCACGCTCATGAGCACGACGATCCATCTCCTTAACACCTCCTTGCTCTTTCACCCAACGCATGGTTTCAAGCAATGAATAAATAGGCACCACAGGAGGAGTGTTGAACATAGAGCCCTTCTCAACGTGCGTGCGATAATCTATCATGGTTGGCAACTCGCGTGGAGCCTTGCCCAGCATATCGTCTTTGACTATGACCACCGTCACACCTGCCATGGCAAGGTTCTTTTGCGCACCAGCATAGATGGCGGTATATTTCGAGACGTCAACAGGACGGCTCATGATGTCTGATGACATGTCGGCTATGAGCGGTACTGGGGAATCAATCTCCATGCGAATTTCCGTTCCGAAAATCGTGTTGTTTGTTGTTATGTGAAGATAATCAAGATCTGACGGAATGTCATAATGGTGTGGAAGATGGGTGTAGTTGTCAGCCGCTGAAGAAGCCACCTCCACTGTCTCGCCGAAGTGTTTAGCCTCCTTCATGGCCTTCTTGGCCCATGTACCGGAATTGACATATCCAGCCTTCTTGATGAGGAAGTTGGCAGGAATCTGCATGAATTGAAGACTTGCGCCACCACCGAGGAAGATGACGGAATAGCCCTCGGGGATATCAAGGAGTTCTTTTATTAGGGCTACAGCCTCGTCAACGACAGGTTGGAAGTCCTTGGCGCGATGACTAATCTCCATGAGCGAGAGCCCAGAGCCATTGAAGTCGAGGATTTGCTTGGCTGTGTTTTCGATAACCACACGTGGAAGCATTGAAGGTCCCGCGTTAAAATTGTACTTCTTCATATCTTCTATTTTAAAAGGTTAGATACTATTCATGGTTTTAGACTGCAAACCTAATCAATTATTTTGACCTATGCAAATTTTTTATACAAAAACAACTGCTATTATGCGTGAAACAAACAGAAAGATTGTAAATATGCGATTCTTATTCGCTTGTGTGCCCAAACAGTTGACTTTTTCGTAGTCCTGCAAAAAGATTATGATTTGTTACCTCATCACTTCCACTTTCGTGCGTTTACCTTTTATTTTGCACCCTTGAACGTTTTTAAGCACAGAATTTAGCTTTCTGCTGTTCACCGCGGCGTATGCATAATAGTCGTAAACGTCAATACGTCCTATTTCGGAGCCTTTCAGTCCCCCAGTCTTACATAGGAAACCCAAGATGTCGCCTTTCGACACTTTGTCTTTTTTGCCTTTGCCAATATATAATGTAGTCATGCGCGACTTGGCTGGTGCCGGCAGCTTTCCAGGAAACGCGAAGTCACATGTGTTGGCATCGACATAATCAGGGAGGGTCTCACCTTCACTTAATATAAAATATGTCTCACCGGTTTTGTCCCATCGTGCGGTGCGCCCCACCCTATGCGTATAATCTTCTTCCGTCTCGGGCAAATGATAGTGCACTATATTTCTCACGTTTGGGATGTCGAGTCCACGACTTCCCAAGTTGGTGCTTACCAATATGTTAGCACTACCGTTGGCAAAACGGTAGATAGCCTCTTCGCGTTGGCGCTGGTCGAGGCCGCCATGATAAGCGGTCAAGGAAAAGCCCTCGTCCCTGAGGAAGTCGGCCGTACGTTCCACGCTGTCACGATAGTTCAAAAACACGATTGTGCTCTCGTCACCAAGACAGGCGAGTAGGTCGGCCAGCGTGCGAAGTTTGTCTTTGTCTGGACTGTGCACGATGTTTATCTTTACGCGCTCGTTCTCATCACCGCTGTCAAGGAAATCCACGACGTTGAACCCCACTGGCGACAATTCTCCATTTGCCCTGTCATCATCAACCATATTTGTAGCCGAAAGGAAGATGCGCCGTGCAGTCTTTGGCATACGTTCCATGGCACGGTTCATTTCATCGGCAAAACCCATTTGAAGGCATTTGTCGAATTCGTCTATCACTATCCACCTCACGCCACTTGCATCAATGTTAGCCTTGTCAAGATGGTCGTTGAGCCTTCCAGGTGTCGCGAAAACCACATGCGGCATCACTTTGCGCAACTCGCGATGTTCATCCATGGCCGACCGTCCACCATGACAAGCGTAACCCCGAATGCCAACTTTAAGGCTTGCCAACACCTCAGCCGATTGTATGGCAAGTTCCCTGCCTGGCACTATGACTATGGCTTGAAGCTCATCAGATGTATTGTCAATAAGTTGCGCAAGTGGTAGCAAATAAGCGAGTGTCTTGCCGCTACCCGTTGGGCTTAGCACTTCCACATTGCCAGAGCCTTCAACTATTGCGGCTGCTACGGCTCGCTGCATCTGGCTCATGGTGATGCTTAACTTTTCTGTTATTTCGTCTATGTTCATTATCATTAAGTTATTTGGTGTCAATCTTTTAGAGAGTATGTCACCGTGGTCACTACCCTAACCCGCTTTATCCACGGCGTGTTGGCGTCACGGTCATCAATGGAGAACTGCCCTTGGTCCGCGCTGACAATCTTGTTGAGCGTAGACTTGCTGTTCTTCGCGAACTGGCTTGCCGTTTGCTCAGCGTTTTCTATGGCCTCCGTCATCATCTTTGGTTTCATGGCCTTGAACGATTCCAAGCTGTATGTCACTCTGTTACTGCTATTGTAATCGTCAGAGACTATTGCCACACCTTGTTTCAATAGCTCTCCCTGACGCGCGATGATGCCGCGCACCCTGTCCACATGGTTTGACGTGACAGTTATGACCATCGTGACATTATAGCGATATTCGCGGCGATTCTCGTTGTATTGGTCAGCCGATAGGTCAATCACCTGTGGCGCGTTTACCGTAATCTCTTTCTCACTGATGCCGTTTGCAATAAGAAAACGCTTAATGGTGAGCTGTTTGCCAGCTATGCGATTGTAAAGTTCTGGAAGGTCATTGCCCAATTCTTTCGACACGATAGGCCATGTCACCTTGTCGGCCTTCACTTCCTTCTCGGCAAGTCCTTTGACTGTCACCTTGCGATCCTTTTCCGTGAAGTTGTCCATGCCAGCCTTCAAGCACAATCCCATGACGATTATTCCCACGGCAAGAATTGCCGCGCTTAGCAATTTGTCTTTCATAATCTTGAGTTTTAAAGATTTCTACTATTCTATATGGCAATCACTATATCTAAAAAGGGATTATTTGGTTCGGTGCAAATTTACGAAAAAAAATCAACGCTTTGTCATGCTGGCGTGTCAAAGATAACTAAAACTCATATAATGCATTTA
>DAINOS010000172.1:0-5306 GCA_036743855.1 Prevotella sp.
ATTGTCTCCATCATCCATTGGCGGCTGTTGTTGACTGACGGAAACCAAACAAAGGTCTTCGGTCAAGTGAGTTACTTCTGTGGCAGGCTTTACGTAAGGTTGTTTTTTGATTCGTTTTACCTCGGTTGTATCCTTCTTCATTGTCCTATTTGATTATGATTTTCTTGTTACCATGGATATATATACCCTTCTTCAGAAACTTGGCATCCTTAATGCCAGTGTTTGCGCCGTCTATCGTGAAATACGTTGAAGTTTCTTGCGATGTTTTATTCTTCACGCCTACGATGCCTGTGGTTTCACCATACGATATGGAAAGTCGCTTGGCGTTGGAAATTGTTCCCGCGGTGGAAATGATTTGGGCATGGAAAGGCACGTTGGCGTCGGTAGTTTCCTCAAAATAGTCGCGCCCATTGTTTTGATTGACCAGCTTGTAGGCCGTGCCAACTACATGGTCTGCATTAAGGTTCCCTTGAAAAGCATAGTTCCCGTTCTCACCATTAACCCTAATGTCTGTTGCCTTAGTCATAGGAAGCTTAGCTGATGTGGCTATGAATCTCACCTGCTTGCCTTCCATGCTGTCGTCCCCGAAGGTGCTGTCAGGCAAGGCGATGATATAAGGAGTGTTGGCTTGCAAAGCCTCACCAGTGGTTTTGTCGACATCGTTGACGACACCGAAGCTCACCGCCTTTCCCGTGCCACCCTTGTAACCCCTAAGCCAATAGAAGCCCTGGAAAGAGCTTGTTGCGGGATACACGGTCTTGTAATCGTCATCCGCGTCACCCTTCACTTGCAGTGCTCCCGTGAAAGGAAGGGTTATGGTGTTCCAACCCCCAACTCCGTTGCCGTAAGTATTTACAATAGGGGTAAACGTGGCTCTCTTATCGCCTAAATCTATGTCCATAGGGCTTTCGTAAGTGTAGTAGAAATTGTTTCCGATAATGAACTTGCCCTCCTCCAGAACAAAATTGGTGTATGCCTTTCCTCCTTTATAGACAACGTTTGTCCACTCGTCCACATGGGCTGGCACCTGCTCTTTATCGTCTGTGCTAAGAATCTTGATGCAGTTAGGATTAGCTTGCAAAAAGTCTTGCTCCGGGTATCTCGTATTTTCATGAACAGTCACGACAAAGTCATTAGGCAAAAACACATAGTTAAGACTGTAACAATCCTTGAATACTGAATAGAAGCCATTTACCACATCCTTTTTGATGGAGAACATGGAAAGATCTACACTTTTTAGTTTTCTGCAACCATTGAAAGCACGGTACATTCCTCCGCCACCAAGATCCATCTTATTAGAATTGAACGTCACTTTTGTCAATTCTTTGCAGATAAGGAATGACTGAACGAGGTTTTGAATATTTGTAAACATCGAAAGGTCAATTTCTTTCAACGATTGACATTCGAAAAATGCTGCTTCAAGATCTACCTTATTTTTTATGGTTGACTTTGGAAAGTCTATTTTTTTAAGAAAATCGCACCCCATAAGAAAACACTTCAAGGAGTTAGTCCCTGTTACATCAGACATGTCAACTTCACTCAGGTTATGATTCCAGGTGTCCTTTATAACAAGGTGATTATCGTGGTATTCATTAAGAATACTGTCAGGATAGCCATTGAGACAGGAATTGATGACCAGTCCAGTCTCATATTCTTCAGACTGTCCGTTGCTCTTCTTTAACGTGACCTTGAAGTTGGAAAAGTCACCAGACAGTTTCAAAATCTTTGCCTTGCTGAGGCACTTGGGCTCAATCTTGCTGACATCAAGGTTTTGCCAGTCGTCTGTAAGCTCATTCTTGTACTGAATGGTCGGTGTCTGGGCAAAGGACAGAGACGAAATCAATACAAAAGCTAAAAAGAACATCAATCTTTTCATAATTATATCAATTTAGATTTTTGTGCCATAAGATAACTGGTTTTAATGGTGCGAAAACCAGCGATAATAGGCTTCCTGTGGCAAGGAAGTCTATGAAAAACATTTTTCCCAAGCGAAGTAGAGATGCTCATTGTTCTCAGACTTTGTGCCCAGGCTCCCAAAGGCGATTAACGATTAAGGTTCGGGATATACATAAACAAAAACGTGGAGCCAGCCTGTTTGCTCGTTCCACTGTAGAAAGGCCTTCGCATTGCCCTGTTCGTCGAAACGAGCAACGCTGAAAGCCCCACGTAGATGCATATACCAAGTCTGGATTGATGGGATAAACTTCCATGAATCCAGTATGTATACAATACACCCCAAGGGGCGTTCCCGTTGCTTTGTTTTTGACGAACAGATGAGTTTGCGAAGTTCTTCTACAGTCAAAACCAAAGCGTACAGTTACGCCTTCATTATGTATATGTTGCCCGCCTCAGTCCCGTTGGGGCTTTCAGCATGCAACATTGCAAAGTTATGGAAAACATTTCAATAAGGCAAGCCTTTTCTCGTTTTTTTTGAACGTCACACGTTGAGCTACAGGAAAAAACATGACAAAAAGCCTTCCGCTACAGCCTTGCCAAAGACGAAGCTCTTGTTATAAGGTATGTGAATCGGCGCGTTTTCATTAGCTTTGTCCTGGTAATATTATTTACAGATAGGCGTTTCACTTTTTTCTCCAACTTTTGAAGCCAAACAATAAATTCGCGACATTTTTTTCATTAACTTTGCAGCCGGACATGAAACAATGAAAACACGTTGTGGGTTTTCAAGGCAACAACAAACAGCAAAAAGCATGGACAACAATGCATATTTGGCATCCAAGCCGCGATATGAGATATTGGATGGACTGAGAGGTGTGGCGGCGATGATTGTGGTCGGATTCCATCTCTTCGAGACTTATTCGGCAGGACCTGACCATCAGATTCTGAACCACGGCTATTTGGCGGTGGATTTCTTCTTCGTATTGTCTGGCTTCGTCATCGGATACGCCTACGATGACCGATGGAACAAGATGAGTACTTGGAATTTCTTCAAGCGAAGACTCATCCGATTGCATCCGATGTTGGTAATGGGCACTTTGATAGGTGCCTTGTTCTTTTATCTTGGCGACAGTGCCAACTTTCCGCTCATTGGCACTACGCCTTGGTGGAAGGTGGTGGCGCTCACCCTCTTCTGCTGCACCATGTTGCCCGCGGCAAAGTCGTGGGACATCCGTGGTTGGACGGAAACTAATCCACTGAATGGAGCCACGTGGTCGCTGATGTGGGAATATCTCGCCAACATAGCCTACGCCCTTTTCATCAGAAGATTCTCCAAGACGGTGTTGGCGATATTCGTGGCTTGTTCGGCTTTCCTCACGCTTGATATTTGTCTTAACCTCGATGTATTCCATCTCTTGGAGGGGCGCATGTATGCTGCCAACACGGTGATAGGAGGTTGGAGCATTGATGCCGAACAAGGCTACATTGGCTTGACCCGTTTGCTTTATCCATTCTTCTGTGGCTTGTTGCTTTCTCGCGCCAATAGGCTGATTCGTGTGAGAGGCGGGTTCTGGTGGTGCAGCCTTATGGTGGCGGCGCTGCTCTGCATGCCTTGCGTCCCAGGTGGAGAGCGTGGCACGTGGACGTGCGCCAATGGCATCTACAATGCCCTGTGCATCCTCGTCTTATTTCCGCTCATCGTGTCGATGGGAGCCGGAAGCAGCGTGACAGGCAAGCGGAGTGTCGCCGTATGCAAATGGCTTGGCGAACTGTCCTATCCTCTCTATGTCACCCACTATCCATTGATTTACGTTCAGATGGCGTGGGCGGCAAACCACAAGGACGCGCCTCTTGGCATGCACGTGCTTGTGGCAATCAGCATCTTCCTTATTGCCATCGGCATGGCATGGGGAACCTACAAGCTCTACGACGTTCCGGTGAGAGCGTGGCTGAAGAGCAAGCTGTATAGATCATGAGATAAATTAGATTATCGCAATGCCAACACTCTGCTAAGAATAAGTTTCTTGTATTCTTTCTTCATGCCATCGGGCAAGAAGGAGGCATCTATCAGGTCGAGCCACTTTACAATGCTTCGGCGGAACTTCTTGGCGATGTTGGCGATGACTTTTTCTGAAAGCCCAGAGGCGGTCATGACCTTAACGAAGTCACTCTTCTGAATCTTTCGCTTCTTGCCATGGAGTGTCAATGCCAATTCCTCTGTGTCTTCGGGCATAACAATCTTGGTGCAAAGAAGGTCGTATGCAGGGGTGAGTGCATAGCCTAACTTGCGGTTGTTGTAGAGCGAGAAGTTCTTGAGATGCATGTCGGCATTGCCCGTAATCCACGAGAAGATGACCACCTCCCAATAGTTGATGAGGTCCAATTGGGAGAAGGCGGAGTACTTCTTGATGAGTTTGGCTATCTGTTCGTACGAGCCTTTATACTTGTATTCGGTAAGGCGTTCTGACAATTGGCACATATCTTCCATGGGCACTTTCTCGCCATTGTCCATGCGGTCAATGCGTCGGGTGATGTAGCATAGCTCACCATCAGCAAAACGTATCAAACCATGTGGAACTACAGCAATCTTTGCCGCTTCGGCAAGGTGCATCGTCAAGTCTTCGATTTCTGGAAGACAACGATAGCGGTCGGTTTGAGGCTTGAGAATATATTTTCCCCATAATCCGACAATGGTAAAACGAGAGGGCTCGTTCTTGCCGCCAGGGTTGACTTCGAGCGAAAGCTTGGCTTGCACGCCTGTCAGGGTGGTTTGACTGCGCACTACTTGCTTGGCCAAATCACCTATGTCGTTTCTCACGTAGGGAAGGATGGGTGCCTCCTTTGTACCAAAGAGCTTCTTGGCACAAGTAGGGTGATAATCTGTTTGTCCCATCTTTAGGGGTTTATAGCAATATAAGCATTTTGAATCGTTGGAACAGTTCAAAGAGTGAGTGGTTTTGTTCATGTTCATGCTCCTTTCTTTTATTTCCCTAAGGAATCATCATTTGTATTCGATTCTGCTGGTATGACACTGACGGCTCCGATGCAATCCTTGCAACAAGCCAACAGAAGCGACATCCTGTCTCTCTGGTTTATCTTCCAGCTATTCTCCGCTATGTTCAGTAGCCATCCTTCGGGAATCAGTCCATCAAAGAAAGGGAAGAGTACCGAGTCGTGGTAAGGCTCAGGGGATAAGGGGAGTGTCAAGCTCACCGCCTCGGCATCTTGCGATGCGAGGTAATCTGCATCGTATGCAAAGGTGAAGCCTGTTTCGTCTTCCGTTAATAAGCCAACGAATAGATCGTAGAGAAAAATCTTTCCTTGTTTCATCTTTTAATCTCGTTTGATAGGTACAGGTCCTACTTCGTGTCCGAAAAGCAGGAGCACTTGGTTTACTTTGTCGAGGCGAA
>DAINOS010000173.1:0-5285 GCA_036743855.1 Prevotella sp.
TTCGCAACAAGGGCATCGATGTCTTCATCGACGCCATCAACCTCTTGCGCCACGATGCCAGGCTGAAACGCAACGTGGTGGCGTTTATCGACGTGCCCGCTTGGGTGCGCGAGCCTCGCAAGGACCTGCAACAGCGCATGGAGCAGGTGTTCAACGACGGCACGCCTCTCGACACGCCAGTGATAACCCATTGGCTCAACAACATGGACTCTGACAACGCGCTCGGCAAGATGCGCGCCCTCGGTATGTCAAACGACAAGGGCGACAGGGTGAAGATTGTCTTCATACCCTGCTATCTCACAGGCGACGACGGCATAGTGAACTCCAACTACTACGACATCATCCTCGGCAACGACCTTTGCGTCTTCCCGTCCTACTATGAGCCATGGGGCTACACCCCGTTGGAGTCGATAGCCTTCAAGGTGCCTTGCGTCACGACCGACCTCGCCGGTTTCGGCCTTTGGGTCAACTCGGAGCTCGGCCATTATGGTGACCTCGCCGACGGCGTGAAAGTGGTGCACCGCACCGACAGCAACTACGCTGGCGTGGCAAATGCCATCGAGGAGACCATCTACGAGTTCTCCGAGATGAGCGCCGACCAAGTGAAAGCCGTGAGGACCAAGGCCGAGAAGCTGTCAAGGAAAGCCCTGTGGAGCCATTTCATCAAGTATTATGAGAAGGCCTACGACTTCGCCCTGCGCAAGGCTGCGGAGCGCGCGGCAAAGTCGTGATATGGTATGCGCAAAAAGAATAGAATATCTTTTAATAATAAAATATGAAAATCAAAGCTGATTACACGAATGCCCCTCAGTGGAAAGAGCTCAATATCAAGTCGAGCCTCCCTGAGCAACTGGAGTGCCTTAACGAGCTTGCCCACAACATGTGGTGGGCTTGGAACTACGAGGCTCGCAACCTTTTCAAGAGTCTCGATGAGGAGCTCTACGAGCAAGTGGGACACAATCCCGTGCTGTTGCTCGACCGCCTCGGTTACGACCGCAAGGAGGCCATTGTCAAGGACAAGGCCATCATGAAGAAGGTCAAGGAGGTCTATGCCAAGTTCCGCAAGTACATGGACGTGAAGCCCGACAGCAGCCGTCCCTCAGTGGCTTACTTCTGCATGGAGTATGGCTTGAACCAGGTGCTGAAGATTTATTCAGGCGGCCTTGGCATGCTCGCCGGCGACTACGTGAAGGAGGCTTCCGACAGCAACGTGGACATGTGCGCCATCGGTTTCCTCTATCGCTATGGCTACTTCACCCAGAGCTTGAGCATGGATGGTCAGCAAATAGCCAAATACGACGCGCAGGACTTCAACTCGCTGCCTATCGAGCGCGTGCTCGACGAGAACGGCAACCAGGTTGTCATCGACGTGCCTTACATGAACTATCAGGTTCACGCCCTCGTGTGGAGGGTCAACGTCGGTCGTGTCAAGCTCTATCTCCTCGACACCGACAACGACATGAACTCAGAGTTTGACAAGCCCATCACCCACAGCCTCTATGGTGGCGACTGGGAGAACCGCCTCAAGCAAGAGATATTGCTTGGCATGGGTGGCGTGCTGATGCTGAAGAAGCTCGGCATAAAGAAGCAGCTCTACCATTGCAACGAGGGTCACGCCGCGCTCTGCAACCTGCAGCGCCTGGTCGACTACGTTGACGGCGGCATGTCGTTCAACGAGGCCCTTGAGCTCGTGCGTGCCTCTTCGCTCTACACCGTGCACACGCCGGTGCCGGCAGGTCACGACTATTTTGACGAGGGATTGTTCGGCAAATACATGGGCGGCTATGCCGCGCGCCTTGGCATCAGCTGGGACGAGTTCATCGGCATGGGCCGCGAGAACCCCGACGACCACAGCGAGCGTTTCTGCATGAGCATCTTCGCTTGCAACACCTGCCAGGAGGTCAACGGCGTGTCCAAGCTCCATGGCTGGGTGAGCCAGAAGATGTTCTCGCCCATCTGGAAGGGTTACTTCCCCGAGGAGAACCACGTGGGCTACGTCACCAATGGCGTGCACTTCCCCACATGGTGCGCTACAGAGTGGCGCAAGGTCTACGACAAGTATTTCGACCCCTCGTTCATGAGTGACCAGAGCAATGAGGAGATATGGCATGCCATCTACAACGTCCCCGACGAGGAGATTTGGAAGACCCGCATGACCCTCAAGGAGAAGCTCATCAAGTATATCCGTGACAAGTTCACCAAGCAGTGGCTCCGCAACCAGGGCGACCCAGCCCGTGTGGTGTCTCTCTTGGAGCGCATCAACCCCAACGCCCTCATGATTGGCTTCTGCCGCCGCTTCGCCACATACAAGCGCGCCCACCTGCTCTTCACCGACCTCGACCGCTTGAGCAAGATCGTCAACGACCCGGAGCATCCGGTGCTCTTCTTCTTCTCAGGAAAGGCACACCCAGCCGATGGCGCGGGTCAGGGCCTTATCAAGAAGATTTACGAGATCAGCCAGCGTCCTGAGTTCCTCGGCAAGATTATCTTCCTTGAGGACTATGACATGCAGCTCGCGCGTCGCCTCGTCTCTGGCGTGGACATCTGGATGAACACGCCTACCCGTCCGCTTGAGGCCTCTGGCACGTCAGGCGAGAAGGCCGAGATGAACGGTGTGGTCAACCTCTCCGTGCTCGACGGTTGGTGGGTTGAGGGCTACCGCAAGGGTGCCGGTTGGGCTCTCCCACAGGAGCGCACTTACCAGAACCAAGGCTATCAAGACTCGCTCGACGCAGCCACCATCTACTCGCTGCTGGAGCACGACATCGTGCCTCTCTATTATGCCAAGAACAAGAAGGGCTACAGCGAGAACTGGATCAAGGTCATCAAGAACTCTATCGCCACAATCGCGCCTCACTATACCATGAAGCGCCAGCTCGACGACTATTACGCTAAGTTCTATACCAAGGAAGCTGAGCGCAGCGCCAAGCTCCAGGCCAACGACAACCGCCTCGCCAAGGAGATTGCACAGTGGAAGGAGAATGTGGCTGAGCGTTGGGACAGCATCCGTGTGGTCAAGAAGGATGAGGCTCAGCTCTTCGACGCTTGTCAGACGGGCAAGAAGTACAAGCTCAGCTATGTCATCGATGAGCAGGGCCTCAACGATGCCATCGGCTTGGAGCTCGTCATCCTGAAGCCGGACAGCGACACCAGCGACCGCAGGGTCTTCCGCGTGGACGAGTTCAAGATGGTTGGACACGAGGGCAACAACTACACCTTCGAGCTTGAAGAGGAGCCGGAGCTCGCCGGCAGCTTCAAGACGTGCGTGCGCATGTTCCCGAAGAACGCCAACCTGCCTCACCGCCAGGATTTCTGCTACGTGAAATGGCTTGACTAATATTTCATAGACATACTGCCTATATCATAGGCACGGCATAGAGATGGGCTGCCACAGCATCCTTCAATGGATGACGTGGCAGCCCATTCGCGTTTGTGTCTTTTCTGCATAAATATAATCATATTGCATGATTTTTGCGCAAAGTGTAAGATTATAATGGTTTTTTATTGATAATAGGAAATAAATACTTAATTTTGCAAGCATACATGTAATAGAGCAAATGTATGACGCAGGATTTGAACATGCTTAAGCGTTTTTACGCTTCTTACGCCGAAAAGGTGAAATCGGCAAGGATTCATGCAGGTCATTCGTTGACTTACGCCGAAAAAGTGTTATTCTCCCATTTATTCAGTGATTTCCCCTCTGGGCGGTTGCGGTGTGGCGAGTCGTATGTTGACTTCCGTCCCGACCGCGTGGCCATGCAAGACGCCACGGCGCAGATGGCACTCCTGCAGTTCATGAATGCCGGCAAAAGTCATGTGGCTGTGCCAGCCACCGTGCATTGCGACCACCTCATACGCGCCGACGTGGGCGTGGAGAAAGACCTGCCCGCGGCAAAGGCTGCCAACAAGGAAGTCTACGATTTCCTCAGGTCGGCCGCGGCAAAGTTTGGCATCGGCTTCTGGGCCCCAGGCGCGGGCATCATACACCAAGTGGTGCTTGAGAACTATGCCTTCCCTGGCGGCATGATGGTTGGCACCGACTCGCACACGCCAAACGCTGGCGGTCTTGGCATGGTCGCCGTGGGCGTGGGCGGTGCCGATGCCGTGGACGTGCTCACGGGCCAGCCTTGGGAGCTGCGCCTGCCGCGGCTCATAGGCGTGAGGCTCACGGGTAAGCTCTCCGGCTGGGCGTCGCCAAAGGACGTGATACTTGAGATTCTCGGTCGCCTCACCGTGAAGGGCGGCACCAACGCCATACTCGAGTATTTCGGCGACGGCGTGGCAAGCCTCTCTGCCACCGGGCGCGCCACGATATGCAACATGGGCGCGGAGCTCGGAGCCACCTGTTCCATATTCCCATTCGACGACAACGCCGCGACATACCTTCGCCAGACAAGCCGCGCGGACGTGGCTGACATGGCTCTTGCCAATGCCCAAGACCTCAAGGCCGACCCTGAGGTCTATGCCGCGCCTGACAAGTATTTTGACCAACTCATTACCATCGACTTGTCTGCCCTTGAGCCACACCTCAACGGCCCGTTCACGCCCGATGCCGCCACGCCCTTGTCGGAGATGAAGGCAAAGGCCCCACGGGAAGGCTATCCCTTGAAGGTGGAGGTGGCGTTGGTAGGCTCTTGCACCAACTCGTCGTATCAAGACTTGGCGCGCGCCGCGTCGGTGGCCCGTCAGGCCATGGCCAAGCGCATACCCATGAAGGCCGAGCTCATCATCAACCCCGGTTCGGAGATGATTCGCCACACGGCTGAGCGCGACGGCATACTCGATGACCTGCGAAAGGCCGGCGCGGTGATCATGACCAACGCGTGCGGCCCTTGCATCGGGCAGTGGAAACGCCACACCGACGACAACAACCGCAAGAACAGCATCGTGACATCGTTTAACCGCAACTTCCGCCGCCGCGCCGACGGCAACCCAAACACCTTCGCCTTCATAGGCTCGCCAGAGATGGTCGTAGCCCTCGCCGTGGCAGGACGGCTCGACTTCAATCCCGCCACCGACAAGCTCACTGATGCCGACGGCCACGAGGTCATGCTCGATGAGCCGCGAGGCGATGCGTTCCCGCCGTCGGGCTTCGCCGTGAGCGACGCCCAGACGGTAGGCAACGTGGAGCAACTGGAGAAAGAAGGCCTCTTCGTGCCGCCGCATGAGGACAAGGACGCCGAGGTGGTCATCGACCCCCACTCCCAGAGATTGCAGAGGCTCGCGCCGTTCCCGCGTTGGGATGGCAACGAGCTCTCCGGCATGCCCGTGCTCATAAAGACCGA
>DAINOS010000174.1:0-5259 GCA_036743855.1 Prevotella sp.
CTACCAACTTTTTACCTTGCTTTTTTAACATTTCCTTATCCCGAACTGGGGTAAAAGTGATGGATTTATAAAAGTATTAGGACGCAGCGTCTTAAAACTTATGGATTTGATACAGTTTTAGGATTGCTTATCCTAAAAACTCAAAGAGGGGAAAGCACCGTGGCGTAGTTACCAATGCCTGAAAAGTTCCAGGCCGAACTTGCATCCAAACGTGCGGTTGCCCTTGCCATTGCTGACAAACAAGCCGGCGGAGAAAAACCTCGTGGTGAAACCATAACCCAACTCAACGTATGGGTGCATATTGCGCGCGTCAAGCCACGACACGTAGACGCGCTCCATCTCCATGTAATGGCCTACGACGGGAATCCAACTGAGCAACAAGAGAGGCGACTCGTAAGTCAAATTGCCACGGACATAATAAGGCGATGAATTGTAGTTGTCGCTCCTCAACAACTCAAACTCGCCGCTCCAATCGTCGTTCCATCCGCCAGGGATGTTGTTTTCCTTAAAGTTCTCATAGTTGAGAAAATAAGTGTTGCGCCCTTTATGCGAATAGAATCCCGCGCCCAGCCTCATCTGCAACGCTTGCAGGCGGTTGAGGTGATGGATGTATTCAGCATTGAACTCATAGCGCTCATATTTGGTGTTGGAATTAAGCACATTGGTCACTCCACGGTCATAATCAAGGGTCAGGATAGGCCCCGACCAGCCTATCGGACGGTACTGGACCTCAAGCACTGGGGCGAAAGCACTGTAATGCGTCGGCTTGTCCATGGCGCGGAAGAAACCTGGGGTGAAAGCCTTGTATCGCTGGTAAAGCGAACCCACCTGAAAGCCTATGAAACTGTTGATGTCGAAGTTGAAGACCAAACGCGCGTCGGTCTGGGTAAACTCATTGAAATGGTCTGGAGTCTTGATAAGGGAATGGTTGCCAAAGTTGTCGAAGGTCTGTTCCATATCCTTATATATCAAGTTGTTGCGTATGCGGTTGCCATTGCCTATCTCAAACTTTAAGTACCTGTTTTTTCGTCGGCTCATGTAATAGTATATCGGCAAGCGAAAATAATACTGCTTGAGCTTGAACGAATAACCGAAGCGCAGGTTGCCGAGCAACTCAGCGTCCTCGCCCGTTTGGTAGTTGGCGTGCATGGCAAACTTATAGGTGAATCCCCTCCGGTCACTGTAACTCATGTAAAGCGGATTCAACACTGGGTTTATGCGCAGGTAGCCTTGGCTGTTTTGTCCGAAAGTCATCTTGATGCGATTGAAGACATTGTTGCCCACCGCGTCCCAAAACACCCTTTTCACCCAACTTCCACGCTTGCCGCCTGTTGCCACTGTATCAACGCTGTCGCTGCCATTTTTCATCGCGATCATGTCGTCCACAATCTTCCTCTCCTGGGCGGGCAGCATACCAGGGCGTACACTGTCCATAAGAGCAGGTGCGTCCACATTGTCATAACTGTCGGTGTGGAGAGCGTTGTCCAACCCATAGCTTGACTTGTAATGAGCCGAGACCTTATTGCCGAGGAAGTTGAAACGCAACAGCCCCTCACAGTCTTTCGGGAACAGAGATATGGCGCCCCTCTCCCCCATCGTCATGGAGAGGAGCGCATTTACCATGTCGTATTCGCTCCAAATGTTACAACTGATGATGCGTCCCGTCAGTTCGTCGATGATGGCATTGCCGTGTACAAGTTGCGTGTTCATTCGGCGACCGGAGAAACTCAGTTTCACCACGTCGCCATTGACGGCATCTACCTTATACTTGTAAAACTTGAAGTTGTTTGGGTGAAACGGCGAGAGGATGGTGTTGCCCACTATGGTCTCGTCGTAGATGGTAGGGGTCATGTACCTGTTGAAACTGCTCATGGCGCCCCGATAGCCTGGGATATTGCTGATTCTCAACAAGGTCTTAGTGTCGAAATCGTTGTAGTTTCTCATCCTGATTTTCGAGAAACGCTCAGTGAGAAACTCCCGCTTGCCGCCCCTTGCAATGATGTAAGCCGAAGGCACGAGCATGAGAATGGGGTTGCGCTTGTCCACCTTGATGAATGCCCGAGAATAGGAATAAGACTCATTTGACATATTCGTGGTGTCAATAGTCGTGGCATAGGTATGGACACGCCGAAGCAGCGTGAGTTTCCTGACCTTTTTCGCGCCAACGTCTGTCGATAGCGACAATAGCACGCACAGCAGCAGCCATACTATTCCAACTCGCTGAGTTCCAGCCATCTCATTTCTTTTTCATCCAGCTCGTCCTTTATTTGCGGCAAGCGCTTGCTCTTCTCGGTCAGATCTTCCACTGATAGCGTTCCGCTGCAGAGCATCTCCTCTATCTGCTTCTGCTCCGTCTCAAGGGCCTCTATGTCCTTGGACAGCTGCTCAAACTCGCGCTTCTCCTTAAACGACATTCGCCGACGCGTGTCGTGGTGATAGTCTTTCTTCTCCACCTTGGCTTTCTTCGCCGCGCCTTCTTCCTTGTCAGACTTCAGCGACTTCCACTCCCTATACTGGGTGTAATTGCCGGGGAAGTCTTTTATCACGCCATTTCCTTGAAAGACCAGCAAATGATCCACCACCTTGTCCATGAAATAACGGTCGTGGCTGACCACGATGACGCAGCCTGGGAAATCTTGCAAGTATTCCTCAAGCACCTGAAGCGTTTGGATGTCGAGGTCATTGGTGGGCTCGTCGAGGACAAGGAAATTGGGATTCTTCATCAACACGGTGCAAAGGTACAGCTTGCGCCGCTCGCCACCACTGAGCTTGTAAACAAAGTTTTGCTGTTGCTCGGGCGTGAAAAGGAAATAGTTGAGAAACTGAGATGCCGTCATCTTGCGGCCTGAGCCCAAGTCGATGTATTCGGCGATGTCGGTGATGATGTCGATGACTTTCTGGCTCTCGTCAAACTTCAGCCCGTCCTGCGAGAAATAGCCGAAGCGCACGGTCTCGCCAATGTCGAACTTGCCACTGTCGGGCGGCACGAGACCCAAGAGCATCTTTATGAACGTCGACTTGCCAGTACCATTGTTGCCGACGATGCCCATCTTCTCAAAGCGCGCGAAGTTGTAATAGAAATTGTCGAGAATGATTTTATCGTTGCCTTGCGAGTCGGTGAACTTCTTTGACACATATTGGCACTCAAAGATTTTAGACCCGATATACACCTTACCGGCTTTCAACCTCACTTGCCGCTCCTCTATGCGCCTATGCGCGCGCTGCTCAAGCTCGCGAAACGCGTCTTCACGATAACGTGCCTTATGGCTCCTTGCCTGCGGCGTGGAACGCATCCATTCCAATTCCTTGCGATAGAGATTGTTGGCGCGGGCTATCTCGGCCCGACGGTTGTCAAGACGCTCTTGCCGTTTCTCCAGATAATAGCTGTAATTGCCACGATAAGTGTAAATGGTCTCATCGTCGAGCTCCAATATGACATTGCACACGTTGTCGAGGAAATAACGGTCGTGAGTGACCATGAGCAAGGTCAACGTGGAACGAGACAGAAAATTCTCAAGCCAAACAATCATCTCAAGGTCGAGATGGTTGGTGGGCTCATCGAGTATGAGGAAATCGGGATCGGTGATGAGCACGTTGGCAAGGGCGACACGCTTGCGTTGGCCTCCGCTCAGCTCCTTCATGGGCTGCGAAAGGTCATCGATATGAAGCTTGGTAAGTATCTGCTTAGCCTTCAGCACCTTTTCCGGGTCACCGTTGTGGTTGAAGCAAGCATCGAGCACCGACTCTTCCGGGTCGAAATCCGGAGTCTGCTCAAGGTACCCGACCCGTATGTCGTTGTGAAATATTATTGAGCCACTGTCGTAGCCCTCCTTGCCGGCTATAATCTGCAAGAGCGTGGACTTGCCCGTGCCATTCTTGGCAATAAGGCCCACTTTCTGCCCTTCGGCGACCGACATGTTAATGTTGTCGAAGAGCACTTGGGCACCAAAGCTCTTCGTCAACCCTTGAATGTCTAAATATGGTGTCATCCTGTGTTATTTTTCCGTATGGCCTATGTCCTTGAGAATTTGGCCTATATAATCGAGCACCTCGTCCTTGCCGGTCTTCTTGCTGGCACTGGTGATGAAATAAGGCGGCAATGTCTCCCACGTGTCAAGAAGGGCATCCATCCACGCCTTGGCGTTGGCGCGAGCCTTGCCCACAGAGAGCTTGTCAGCCTTGGTGAAGATGATGGAGAAAGGTATGTTGCTCGCGCCGAGCCAATCGACAAACTCACGGTCTATTTTTTGCTGCTCGTGGCGAATGTCGATGAGCACGAAGACATTGACGAGTTCATCGCGCTGAAGGATATAAGAGCGGATCATGTGGTCAAGTTTTTCTCGCTCTGTCTTTGACCGCTTGGCATAGCCATAGCCTGGCAGATCCACGAGATACCAATCGCGGTTGATGATGAAGTGGTTGATGAGAAGTGTCTTGCCCGGCACAGCGGATGTCTTCGCCAACCCCTTGTGGTTGCAAAGCATGTTTATCAAGCTCGATTTGCCAACGTTGCTTCGGCCAATGAAAGCGAACTCAGGACGTTGGTCCTTCGGGCACATTGTCACAGTAGGAGACGAAATGGTGTATTCTGCTGTCTTAATTTCCATACTTTTATGTTTTTAGTGCAAAGATAATGATTATCTATTATTTTTTTGCTAACTTTGCGCCTAAATAATAAAAATAAAAGGTAAAAAGAAATATCATTATGGCTAAGAGATTTGCCGAGCACGACCGTCTTGACCTTACCAAGACAAATGAAAAGGTTTTAGCAGAATGGGAGAAAAACGACATCTTCCACAAGAGCATTGATGAGCGTGAGGGTTGCCCGAAGTTCATCTTCTTTGAAGGTCCTCCTTCAGCAAACGGCCACCCCGGCATTCACCACGTGCTGGCACGCAGTATCAAGGATACTTTCAACAGGTATAAGACCATGAAGGGCTTCCAGGTTAAGCGCAAGGCCGGATGGGACACCCACGGACTGCCTGTTGAGCTTGGTGTAGAGAAGGAACTCGGCATCACCAAGAAGGATATTGACAACAAGGCTTCCGACAAGTATATCTCTACAGAAGACTACAACCGCAAGTGTCGTGAGAACGTGATGAAGTTCACCGCCGAGTGGCGTGAACTGACCGAGAAGATGGGTTACTTCGTTGACCTCGACCACCCTTACATCACCTACGACAACAAGTATATCGAGACTTTGTGGTGGCTCCTCAAGCAGCTCTACAACAAGGGCTTGCTCTACAAGGGTTACACCAT
>DAINOS010000175.1:0-5210 GCA_036743855.1 Prevotella sp.
GGTCCTACTTCGTGTCCGAAAAGCAGGAGCACTTGGTTTACTTTGTCGAGGCGAAGGGTTTCCTTGCCTTGTTCCAGCTCTCGCACGAACCTCAGTCCTACGCCCGATTTGGCGGCAAGGTCAACCTGCGTCAAGCCGAATTGCTTGCGCATTTCCTTGATGTAAGTTGATAATGTATTGCTCATATTCTTTGCATTTCCGTCCTTGTTAATAACTATTGCGGGGATGATGAGCATATAAAAATATGCTTGTTTATACCCTTTCGGGTGCAAATATACAAAGAATATATATAATTACACCCGAAGAGGTATAACTTATAGCAAGCTTTAACTAATTATACCTCTTCGGGAGCATTATTTGGTGTTTCTAAGTTTCTTTCACTCCACAATTATATAGTCGTCATCGCCATTGGTCTGCGATTGTTTTCTCGGCTTAGGCAATTGCTTCAGTTTGCCGTCCTTGTCGAATAGGCCATAGGTGGTGCGGAGCACGCTGAACTCGGTGCGGCGGTTGAGCTGGTTGCATGTCTCTTGACGCTTGGCATCACCCAACGCCTTGATGAATTGCTCGGTAAGCACGTCACCCTCCTTGAGCCACGAATACCTGGCTGCAAGACGGCGGTTGACCTTCCTCGGCCTCTCCTTGCCATAGCCAACAGGCGTGAGCCTGTCGGCGGCAATGCCATGGGCGATGAGATAGCGTATGACCGACTCGGCGCGACGTTGCGACAAGCCCTTGTTGTAAACCGCGGAGCCCACATAGTCGGTATGCGCGGCCAATTCAATGGTCACGTTGGGATTGTCTTTCAGGATGTTCACGAGTTGGTCGAGTGCCACCTTGGAACTGTCGCGCAGCGTGGCCTTGTCGAAATCGTAGAAGATGTTGTCTATCAGCACGGGAGCCGAGATGTTGGCAAGCGCGAACTGCAACGTGGTGTCGCGCGACTCCTTCGGGTTGGCAAGTGCCTTGATTTCCTCCTTGTGGTTGAGGAAGCCCTTGCACGCGGCGAGGAAGAGGTAGCTCACCCCTGGCGACATGACCTTAGTGAATGAGCCATCGCTCTTGAGCGTCAGCTTCTCGTTGGTGCCATCGTCACCGACACAATAGACTTGCGCCTGTGGCAGCTCATAACCGTCAATCTCATAAACCCAGCCTTTCACCGTCTGCTCTATCTCCGGATTGACAAACGAGTAAAGATGATCCCAGCCTCGCGCGTCACCGCGATTGCTTGAGAAGACCCCACGGTTGTGAACGCCCTCAAAGGTCATGCCGAAGTCGTCGCCCGCCGAGTTGAGCGGATAGCCAGGGTGCGAGAGCGTAGTCTTGCCGTGCTTATCGGTATGGGCTATGAAAATGTCGTAGCCACCGAGTCCGGGATGTCCAGTGCTTGAGAAATAGAGGTCACCGTTTGGCCTGAACGTCGGGAAAGCCTCGTCGCCAGCCGTGTTTACCGGACTGCCGAGATTCTCCACGCCACCCAAGCCGTGGCCAGTGATGCGCACTCGCCAGATGTCGAGGCCGCCCATGCCGCCCGGCATGTCGCTCGTGAAATAGAGCCACTCGCCATCGGGCGACACGGCAGGATGGGCAAAACTGGAAAGCGTGTCGCGCGAGATTTCCACCTCCGAGGGTTTGCCCCACGACGCGTCGGCACGACTTGATGTCATTATCTTGGCGTAGCGTGGCGACGATGGATCGGTGACACACCGCGTCAAGTACATCTCCCTGCCGTCGGGCGAGAAGCAACACGCGCCCTCATCATAGGCACTGTTCACCCCCGTCACCGCCATGGGCTTGGTCCATTTGCCCTTGTCGTCTTTGGTGGAATAGAATATGTCGCCAGGCTTCATGCCCGTGATGCCGCTGAGGTCATCACCCTCCGCTTCCTTTCGCGTCGAGGTGAAGTATATCTCGTCGGCATTGTCGCCGAGTAGCATCGGCGAATAGTCGGCGCGGCGGCCATTGAGCTCGTCGAGACGCTTCACCGTGTAGCGGCTGCCCACCTGCTTTATCTCCGGCGCGTGCCGTGCCGCCTCAAGTCCCATAGTTGCCATGTCGTTGCCCGGCATGGAGTCTACCGCGACCTGAAACTCAGCCACCGCCTCCTTGTAGTTGCCGCTTTTCATGAGCAGCTGAGCCAAGGCGAGATGATCCGCCCCACGGTCAGCCTTGTAGCGTATGGCGTTGCGATAAGCCACTATCGCTTTGCCCGTCTGCAAGCTCTTGGCGTAGCAGAAGGCCATGCGGCGGGCTATCGTGCCACGGGTGCGCCGCTCCTTTGGCGGAGTCTTTTGGTAAGCCTGCTTGAAGTCGGCGGCGGCATCGAAATACTCACCCAGGGCAAGTTCTTTCTCGCCCTGTTTCATATACTTGTCGGCTCCGCACGACGCAAGGAAGAGCACGACAAGGCAGACCACCGTTATGACTCTCGGCTTCAACTGTTCTTCACCTTGATAATCTTTGTCTTTGGCAGTTCCTTGTTGCGCAGGTTGACACGCGTCACCACGGCTTGCGCGAGGTTCAGGAACGCCTGTCCCGTCATGCTGTCGGCATTGGTCGCGGCAGGCTTGCCCGCGTCGCCACTGTCGCAGATGCCCTGTACGAGAGGTATTTGCGCGAGCAAAGGCACGCCCATCTCCTTGGCGAGGTTCTTGCAGCCTTCCTTGCCGAAGATGTAATATTTGTTCTCAGGCAGTTCCTTCGGCGTGAACCACGCCATATTTTCCACCAATCCGAGTATGGGCACGTTCACCTTGTCGTTGGTGTACATGTCGATGCCCTTTCGCGCGTCGGCGAGTGCCACCTTTTGTGGCGTGGACACTATCACCGCGCCTGTTATGGCGAGCGTCTGCAGCAGGGTGAGGTGTATGTCGCTCGTCCCCGGAGGCGTGTCGAGCACGAAATAGTCGAGGTCGCCCCAGTCGGCATCGGCAATGAGCTGTTTCAGTGCCGACGTGGCCATGCCGCCACGCCAAAGCGTAGCAGTGTCGGGGTTGACGAAGAATCCTATCGACAGCAGCTTCACGCCATATTTCTCTATGGGCTCTATGAGGTCCCTGCCGTCTTTCTTCACGCCGTAGGGTCGTGCGTCCTCCACGCCAAACATCTTGGGGATAGACGGGCCGAAGATGTCGGTGTCGAGCAAGCCCACCTTATAGCCGAGGCGCGCCAAGGCTATGGCGAGGTTGGCCGACACGGTGCTCTTGCCCACTCCACCCTTGCCGGAACTCACGGCGATGATGTTTTTCACGTCGGGCAGCAGCTTCTCCACCTCAGGGCGAGGAGCCGACTTGAACTCGGTGGCTATCGACACGTTGACGTCGTTGCCGAGCTTCAACTTCAGCGTGGCCTCAGCCGACTTCACCGTCGACTTGATAAACGGGTCGGTATCGCGGGGAAAGATGAGCGAGAAGCTCACCGAGTTGCCATTGATGCGCAGGTTGTCGGCCACCATGCCGCTCTCCACCAGGTTCTTCTTCGTGCCTGGATAGATGACAGTGGCAAGGATGTCCCGAATAAGCTTTGGATATAATGTCATAATGTGTTTTATATATTATCTTGTTTTTGCTTATTTGCCTTTTATAAAATGTATGTCTTTACTTTAATAGGATTGACAAAAGTAGGCATATTCCAGTTAAAATACAAATAAAAACTAATTTTTTTAGATGTCGTAAGAATAATTAGTACCTTTGTCTCATCTGGATGTTTTGGCAGAAAATACATTCAGCGACATAAAACCATATCGCAAGAGAAATGAAAATACTGCATAACCTTTACGCCCTGCTCATTGTCGTCGCGCCGATTTCGCTTTGGGCGCGTCCCACGCCGCGACACGTCGACGAGGACATAACCTTCTCCGTACAGAAGAAGCACAGCCCCGTGGTGGGCAAGGCTCTCGAACTGATGGCGACCGACATGGCCGCGACCGCCTCGAAGGGCAAGGCCACCGACTTGATGGTTTACCAGCTCGACATGGCAAGCAACAAGGATCTGAAGGCCTTGAGCCAGATGACCGTGCCGGCCATGGACATCATCGCCCACAAAGACGCGTTCTGGATTGGCTCGCGTCTGGGCAAGACCGTCGTCGTGGGGAGCAACGGGCGCGGAACCGCCTACGGCATAATGAGGTTCGCGCAAAATGGCGGGGCAGACTTCGGCAAGAAAGGCGAGACCCACATACCATCGGTGGAATATCGCGGCATATCGCTTGAGGGACATTCGCAAACCGACTACCGGCAGCTCTTCAAGATGATGCTTCGCCAACGCGCCAACACGCTTTGCGAGGGATGGGACCGCGGCGAGGCTCCAAGCCGTTTCGTGCACGACCTTCGCGCGCTGGCCGACTCATTTGGCATCGTGCTCGCCACGCCTCACGGCTCACACGGTCTCAAGTTGCAGGGCGAGAAAAAGAGCGTGAACATCAACATAGGGTGGGCCGACGACAACTACGGCTACATGGCGCCAGCCCAAGACGACCCCGATGACGATTGCGGGGCGGTGTATCACCTCGCCTATGCTGGCAGGCCACACAGCTATCTGTGGCTCTGCACCACGCAGCCCGGACTGCTTGTCAACGAGATGGGCACGGCTTTCGATCATGGCGCCAATCGCCTGTGGATGTGCGTGGTGCACAACCCTTACGTGGCGGCCTACCAGCTCAGCCTGTTTTTTGACATGGCGTGGAACGTGAAGTCGGTGGACAGGGCCAACGTGGGCAACCATCTCAACGGCTGGCTCGCGACAAACTTCGGCAGGCGTGCCGCCAGGGCACTGACAGAGCCTTTGTCGCAATATTTCAGGCTCACCACCATCCGCCGACCGGAGATGATGGACTTCACCATGCAAAAGGCACCGTCAAAGCACAACAAGAACGGTGACGGCGGCATTGCCAACACCGACTTCAACGCCGAGGAGTTTGGCAACGAGCTCGACCGCTATCTCAACCACTACAAGGACGTTGCCGACAAGGTGACCGACGCGCGCCGCATGATTGCCGACAGGGACAGCGACAAGTATTTCACCATGATAGAATATCCCGTGCTCGCCTCTGAGCTGATGGCTGTGAAGACGCTGGAGGCACAGGAGTCGCGACTCATAGCGCGTCCCGTGAGCTTCCACCACGACAGCGAGGCGTTGGAGTCGGCGGCACGGAGCATTCGCGCCTATCGCGAGCTTCAGGCGTTGACCAGCCGCTACGACAACGCCATGGC
>DAINOS010000176.1:0-5209 GCA_036743855.1 Prevotella sp.
CGATGACACCGACGCAAGGCTCAAGGAGACTGAAAGCCGAATCGAAAAGATGTACCAACTCATTGAAACCCTCACGCCACAAACACGACGCATCTTGGAAGCCTGCTATTTTCAAGGCAAACACTATGCTGAAGTGGCAGAGGAACTGAACATCAGCACCAGCACGGTGAAGAAGCACATCGTGCAGGCATTGAAAATATTGAGGAAAGAGGTTAAATAAATATAACGCAGTGGAACCTTTTGGGGTACTATTACGTCAAACTTATAGACACATCGCAAAAGATGGACAATATAGACAAGGAAAGACAATGGATCCAAGTCGTTGACGCGTTGGAGGTCAACGGCAATCAGGATGATGAACTTCTTGCGCAACTCGCGCAGGAGGGTGATGCTTTGTCTATGCTCCATGACGCTGAGTGTATGCGTCAAGCCATTGTGCGAGACAGCGTGAGACAAACCTTCTCCAAGGCCGACATGGAGGCTGCATACTCTCAAGTGATGGGTCGCATCGAGGCGAAACAGAGCAAAAAGGCTAACGTTATGACAATGGCCCGATGGTGGGCAGCGATAGCCGCCACGGTGTGCTTAGCCTTTATCTTAAGCGTTTCCCTTTGGAAAGGGTCTGCTGATTACCAGCGTTCTTTGGCAATCAGCACGCCAAAAACGACAACACAAATAAAGTCAAGCCCCGTTCACCGTCGCGCTTCAAGCTCGGTAACAACGGCACCTGCCACGCAGGTCAGCAGTGCCGCCCTACCCCAGCGTCTGCTCAACGCGTTGGGTCTCGCGCCTTCCGACGTGGCGACAGAGAGCAACACCATAACGACAAAATCGGGCAAAAGCGCCGACATGGTTTTGCCCGACGGCACGAAGGTTTGGCTCTATGCCGACTCTAAAATCACGTATCCCAAGGCTTTTAGCGGAAAAGAGCGCACGGTCTTCTTGGAAGGACAGGCCGAGTTTGACGTGACCCACGACCCCAACCATCCTTTCGTGGTAATGACAAACAAGCTCGACGCTCGCGTGCTCGGCACGGAGATTAACGTCAGCGCCTATCCCAATGAGGTTGGGCACGTGGCCCTTATTCGTGGCATCGTGGTTGTCACAGCGCATGACTTTGGCAAATCCGTAAAGCTCAATCCCGGGCAAGGCGTTACCGTGGAGAGCAACGGCATTCTCAGCGTGAGGGAAGAGAACATGGAGCGTTACTTGAAATGGAAGGAAGGCTATTTGTATTTCGACAACGAGACGCTAAACGAAGTCGCCGACAACCTTGGCAAATGGTACAACGTGCAAGTGGAATTCGACAACGCCGCCTTGCGCCAGACTCGCGTGCACTTCAGTTGCGACCGCAACGAGAGCCTTCCGCGTGTGATTGAGCTCATCAACCATTTCGGCTATTTCCAGGCGGCAATGAAAGGCGACGCGCTTTGTTTCAGTGACAAGAAATAAGGCGCATCGCCTTGTTTTTTTGTTTTATTTTTCCAAGCGGTTGTCACATTGCACAATATGAATCGTGCATATTTCACAAAACAAATTAATAAAGACAAAATGAGAACATGGATATTGAGACTGGCAATAGTTGCCGTCATGCCAACGTTTGCCGCGTCAATGTCGGCACAGTCAAGCGACCTGCAAGAAAAGGTGAAGGAGGTCTTCACCCAAAAGCTCACCCAACAGAAAGAGGCGGCTGCAAAGGGAGCGGACAGCTTCAAGAAAGGCATTGCCACCGACAGCGAACTGCGACAGGACATCAAGGGCAAACAAATTGCTGGCTATCAGAAAATGGTTTGGGACGCATGGCGTGAAGCCAACCATGACTTCAAGGAGGAGAAGTTGGCAGCGTCACACGACTTGAAGGCCAAAGAGCATGGCACGTTGAGCATTCCTGCCGCATTGGAGCCAAACGCCACGATGCCATATTATTTTGGAAACAAAAAGGAGGCAAAGACTCCAGCACCTCTATTCCTTTACCTGCATGGCTCTGGCCCCAAGGCACAGGAATGGGAGGCAAGCTGGCAATGGGCGCAAGTATTCAACGACGCGCCGTGCCTCTACTTCATACCGCAGATTCCAAACGAGGGTGGCTACTACCGCTGGTGGCAACTGTCAAAGCAATATGCCTGGGAGACCGTGCTTCGCCAGACCTTGGCGGAGGGCTTGGCGGATGCCAACCGCCTGTATGTCTTCGGCATATCGGAGGGCGGATACGGAAGCCAGCGCCTCGCCTCGTTCTATGCCGACTACTGGGCTGCCGCCGGGCCAATGGCAGGAGGGGAACCGCTGAAGAACGCGCCGGCGGAAAACTGCTCCAACATCGGTTTCTCTTTTCTCACAGGTGCCGATGACACGGGCTTCTACCGCAACGTGCTCACGTGGTACACGCAATCGATGTTCGACTCCTTACAGCTGGCCCACCCCGTGTCTACCGACAAGCAGCCGCTCTTCCGCCATCGCATCAATCTCTTGCCGGGCATGCAGCATCACGTGGATTATCGTCTCACGACACCATGGCTGAAGCAGTTTGCGCGCAACCCCTATCCCAAGACAGTGCTGTGGGAAGACTTCGAGATGGATGGGCGTCACCGTTCTGGCTTCTACAACCTGCAAGTCTTGACACGCCCTTCCGATGGCCGCGCCTTCTATGAGATGAACATCAACGGCAACCACGTTGACCTGCGGATAAGCAACGTGGCGTATGCCACCGTGCAGAAGGACCCGCAATGGGGCATCGAGATGAAGTTCAAGCGCACCTACACCGAAGCCACTGGCGGCAAGTTGCGACTGTATCTCTGCGAGCAGCTTGTTGACATGAACAAGCCCGTCGTCATCACGATAAACGGCAAGCAAGTGTTCAGCGGCAAGGTGAAGGCAAATCTGCAAAGCATGATAAACAGCTGCGCGGAATACTTCGACCCATGCCGCGTTTATCCCGCCTACGTTGAGCTGTCATACTAAGACAAGTATCTATTTTCATTTCAGGTCATGGTCTACCATGGCGCAGACACATGAGTCGGACCACACGTTCTCTGCCGTCTCCACCATGTCGATAATGGTGTATATGGGCAATATGATACCCATAATGCCAACAGGCATATTGATTCCGCTCATCAAGGACAGCGTGAGGAAATAGCAACCCATGGGCACTCCGGCGTTGCCTATGGCTGACACCACGGCTATCAGCAGCCACGTGGCGAGAGTGACTGGCGTGAAAGCCACGCCACCGTTTTGCATCACGAAGAGGGATGTCACGAGGATGAACGCCGCGCAGCCATTCATGTTGATAGTGGTGCAGATAGGCAGGACGAAACGCGACACGCTACGCTCCGCCCCCAACCGCTCCTCGGCACACTGCATGGTGACTGGCAGAGTGGCTGCCGAGCTCTTGGTGAAGAAGGCCATGAGCACGGCGGGCGACATGGCGCGAAACGCTTTCAACGGATTCACGCCACGGGCAAGAAGGAACAATGGCAACACTATGACAAACTGCAAGAGATTGCCACCCAAGATGACAGCCGTATAACGGCCGAGCGAGTCGACGACCATGCCGGCGGACACTTGAGCCGAGAGTTGCGCGGCATAAGCGGCTATGCCCAATGGCAACGCCCATATCAACGCGTGGATGAGCGTGAACAGCAGTTCCTGCAATCCACCAAGGACATTCAGCACGGCTTGCTTGCCATCGGAGCTTGGCATCTTTGCCAAGGCAATGCCAACGGCGGCGGCGAGAATGAGAATGGACAACACGTTGCCTTCAAGGAAAGGAGCCACTACATTGTTTGGCACCACTTTGAGAATGTGGTCATAGTAGGTTGTCTGGCCAAGGTCGCCAGGCACCTCTTTCGCGCCGTTGGCCACCATGCCCACGGGCAGGTTCTCAGGATGGATTGTCAAAAACAAGACCATGCCAACCGCGGCTGCAGCGATGGTGGTGAGAAGCGTATAGGTAATGGCATGGCGGAATATGCGTCGGGCGTCGGCGCGACCTCCGAGCGAGGCGAGCGTGGTGGCCACGGCAAGCGCGATGGTCGGCACGGCAAGCAACTGGAAGAGGCGCGTGTAGACAGAAGCCACGAAATCGGCAGTATGGCTAACCCATGACACTCCCGTGAGGCCAAGGGCCGCGCCTATCGCCAAGGCACCAAGCCAAAGGATGATTTGTTTAGAATTGAATTGCTTTGACATTATGAGTTTTTATAGTTTTGTTACGACTTTAGCCCTTCATTGAATTTCAATAATCAGCATCATAGGGTCTCGCTTTTCTCCGGAAAGCGAGACCCTATGTTTTTTTAGTAGCCTGGATTCTGCGGCAAGATTCCAAGGTTCTCGCCTTTCAAGCCCTCGGGGATTGGTTGGCGATAGTGTCGTCCCCTGACATTGTTATACTTTGCCACAAGGTGCTTGTGAACCTTTGCGAAAAACGACGACACCTTGCTGCCATCACGTCCCGTGGCGCCCTCCGTGGCGTAGCTGTCATCGAAGTGCTCATAGTTTTTCACTTTCTTTACCGATGCCACGAGGTCTTTCCATCTCAGACTGTTGAGCAGCGACTTTTGCTCGTAGGTGAATTCATAGTCCCACTCACGCTTGATTTGGTCGAATGTCGGCGCGTCCACTTCCGCTATCCCCGCGCGACGGCGAAGCTCATTGAATGGCGCGGCGGCCTCCTTGTTGCGTCCCAACTGCACGAGAGCCTCAGCCTTGGTGAGCAACACCTCGGCATAGCGCAGTTCAATGCGGTCCACTGAGTTTTGGGTTATCTCAAGGTTCTCCGAATCCTCGTAAGACTGATCCACGCCCTTGCCGTTTATAGGCGTGTAAATGGGTGAATAGTAGGTGTAAGTGAAACCGTCCTCTGGGTTCTTTATCTTGGTGAGATATGTCTTCGCCAGACGCTTGTCGCCAGGTTGCTCGTGCTTCCAGTCGTCGTAGAGGTTGATGTCTGCCACCTCCGTGTGAATCTCGTTGAAGGCGTGCCCGTTTTCCCCGTTCTGGAATGGGAAAGTCCAGGCGCAGTGGGTCTGGTGGTTGCCTTGCGCGTCGTTTTTGTCGCCATCGTGCTTAATGGTGAACAGGTGCTCATTGGTGCCACGCTTGTTGCTCTCATAGTCGCGCCCGTAGAGCTTGGCGAAATCGGGATCAAGTGCCAACTTGCCACTGTTTATCACCTTGTCGGCGTATTTCACGGCTTGTTCCAGTCTCGATGGCG
>DAINOS010000177.1:0-5118 GCA_036743855.1 Prevotella sp.
GAAGCCACCTCTATGCGGTCAACCCCCACGTCGGACAACAGGTAACGCGCAATCATGAGCTTTTCATGAGGCAGGAAGCTCACGCCATTGGTTTGCTCTCCATCGCGAAGAGTAGAGTCCATTATCTCTATTTCGCGCTCTGTATTTGCCATTATCGTTTGTTATTTTCTTCCCATGCCTCTACCTTGTCGCGGTTCTGCACGAGAAAATCAACATCGTCGAGCCCATTCTCCAAGCAATGTTTCTTGTATCCGTTTATCTCGAAATGCTCACTACGTCCAGTGGCAAGATTTGTCACGGTTTGGTTTGGCAGGTCAACCTTCACCTGCGTCTTGTGATTTTTGTTGATGCTGGCGAACAACTCTTTCAGGAAGTCTTCCGACACCACAACTGGGAGCACGAAGTTGTTGAGCTCATTGTTCTTGTGTATGTCAGCGAAAAAAGAACTGATGACCACACGGAATCCATAGCCGGCAATTGCCCATGCGGCATGCTCACGCGATGAACCGGAGCCAAAGTTCTTGCCTGCTACCAGTATGACGGCATCCTTGAAATCTGGATTGTTCAGCACGAAGTCCTTTTTCTCTGTGCCGTCGGCGTTGAAGCGCCAGTCGTGGAAAAGAAACGGACCGAAGCCGTCTTTCTGGGTCAATTTGAGATAACGTGCTGGTATTATTTGGTCTGTGTCAACGTTCTCCAGAGGAAGAGGCACACACGTTGATGTTATGATATTAAATTTCTGCTTCATGATTAAAGAGTTCTGGGATCTGTGATTTTACCTGTTAATGCCGCTGCCGCTGCCACGAGCGGGCTTGCGAGAATCGTGCGACTGCCAGGTCCTTGACGTCCCTCAAAGTTGCGATTACTTGTGGAGACGCAATACTTGCCTGCCGGCACCTTGTCGTCGTTCATGGCAAGACAAGCTGAGCAACCAGGCTGGCGGATGGCGAAGCCTGCCTCTGTGAGTATCGTGTCGAGACCTTCTTCCTTTATCTGTTTGGCTACGAGATGTGAACCTGGCACAAGCCATGCCACAACATTCTCGGCCTTATGCTTCCCTTTGACGATTTGCGCGAAGGCACGGAAGTCCTCAATGCGTCCGTTGGTACATGCGCCAAGGAATACGTAATCGATAGGATGCCCGAGCAGCTTCTCACCTGGCTGGAATCCCATGTATTTCAAGCTCTTCTCAAAACCAGCCTGCTCTGCCTCTGGTATCTCGGCAAGAGTGGGAATCGTGTCGTTGATGCCAATACCCATGCCAGGATTGGTGCCATAGGTTATGCGAGGCTCGATGTCGTCGGCGTTGAACACGAGTTCCTTGTCGAAAACGGCATCGTCGCCACTCTTCAACGTCTTCCAATAAGCCACTGCCTTGTCCCAATCAGCACCCTTAGGAGCATACTCGCGACCCTTGATATACTCGAATGTGGTCTCGTCGGGAGCCACGAAGCCGCCACGTGCGCCCATCTCTATTGAGAGGTTGCACAAGGTCAAGCGACCGTCCATAGTCATGTCGCGAACCACGTCGCCGGCATACTCAACGAAATAACCTGTCGCTCCAGAAGTGGTGAGCTTGCTCATGAGATAGAGAGCCACGTCTTTTGCCGTAACTCCAGGCTTCAGCTTGCCATTGACGCTGATACGCATCGACTTGGGTTTTTGTTGCAATATGCATTGTGAGGCAAGCACCATCTCCACCTCAGAAGTGCCAATGCCGAAGGCCACGGCTCCCATGGCACCGTGGGTGGATGTGTGACTGTCGCCGCAAACGATGGTCATGCCTGGAAGCGAGAGACCCTTTTCGGGGCCAATGACGTGGATGATGCCATTGTCCTCAGTGTTCATCTTAAACTCTGTAAGGCCAAATTCCTCACAGTTTTTATCGAGTGTGTCGACTTGTTTTCTGCCCACTGGATCAGCGATAGGCTTGTCTTGGTCATGGGTCTGAATGTTATGGTCGGGCATGAAGAAGTTCTGCTTAGGGCGGAACACCTTCAAGCCACGCTGGCGGAGCCCGTCAAAAGCCTGCGGAGTAGTCACCTCATGGCCATAGAGACGGTCTATGTAAAGTTGCGTGGGACCGTCCTTGACAATCTGAACGACATGACTGTCCCAAATCTTATCGAAAAGTGTATTCATAATATTTTTGCTGAATATGATGCTGTGTTATTTGCGAAACTTGTTGATACAGTCGAGATAAGCCTCAACAGAAGCGGTCACGATGTCGGTGTTGGCTCCAAAGCCGTAGTATACATGACCATCGTATTCCACCTGCATGTGAACCTTGCCCACGTCATCCGAACCTTGCGTGATGGCTTGTATCGTGAACTCTTTGAGTGTCATCTGCTTGTGGATAATTCGCTTGAGGGCCTTTATTGCCGCGTCCACAGGACCGTTGCCAGTGGCGCTCTCCTCAAACTTCTCGCCGGCGATGTCGAGACCAACGCTTGCGACGTTGCGGACGCCCTTTCCTGCTGTCACCTGCAAATAGTCGAGTTTCACTGAATGAGAGGCTGCCTTGTCGGCTCCGGCAAGCATCAAAACGTCGTCGTCGGTAATCTCCTTCTTGCGGTCCGCAAGTTTCAGGAAATCTTCATAAATCTTGTCCAGGCGGTTTTGATCCTTGATGTCAACGCCGTTGGCTTCAAGCCTGTATTTGAGTGCCGCTCGACCAGAACGGGCGGTGAGCACGATCTCGTTGTTCTCCAAGCCAATGTCCTTCGGGTCTATGATCTCATAGGTCTGAACGTTCTTGAGCACGCCATCCTGATGGATGCCCGATGAGTGAGCGAAGGCATTGCGGCCCACGATTGCCTTGTTGGGCTGTACGGGCATGTTCATCAGCGATGACACCATGCGAGAGATAGGATAAATCTTACGGGTATTGATGTTGGTTGTTATGCCAACGTTCTTGTGGCATTTCAGAATCATGGCTATCTCTTCGAGTGAAGTGTTGCCAGCACGCTCGCCAATGCCGTTGATGGTCACCTCTACCTGGCGCGCTCCGTTTATCACGCCCTCAAGGGTGTTGGCGGTAGCCATGCCAAGGTCGTTGTGACAGTGGGTTGAGATTATCGCCTTGTCGATATTGTCGACATGCTCCTTGAGGTACTTTATTTTCGCGCCATACTCGTTTGGCAGGCAATAGCCAGTGGTGTCGGGTATGTTGACGACAGTGGCACCAGCCTTGATTACGGCTTCCACCACTCGGGCGAGGTACTCATTGTCTGTCCGACCAGCGTCCTCAGCATAGAACTCCACGTCCTCAACATATTTCTTGGCGTAAGCCACGGAACGCACCGCACGCTCAAGGATGTCCTCACGATTACTGTTGAACTTATATTTTATATGATAATCGCTCGTGCCCAATCCTGTGTGGATTCTCTTGTGCTTGGCATACTGCAACGCCTCAGCCGCACAATCAATGTCTTTCTCCACGGCACGTGTCAATGCGCAAATCGTTGGCCATGTCACGGCCTTGCTAATCTCCACAACCGAATTGAAATCGCCTGGCGACGATATTGGGAAGCCTGCCTCAATGACATCAACGCCAAGAAGTTCGAGCTGTTTTGCCACTTGAATTTTCTCGACGGTGTTTAATTGGCACCCTGGCACCTGCTCGCCATCACGAAGCGTTGTGTCAAAAATATAAAGTCTCTCACTCATAGTTAAATTGTGATTAACGTGATATGTAATTAAATTTTTCTTGTCTGTTTGTTTTGAAAGCAAAAAGGCCTTCCCACTTATGGAAGTGGAAAGGCCTTGCTATCGTATGTTTTATCAAGCATGCACGCACGCCCATTCACTTCCAACTGTTACACGCAGTCGAATGCATAGAATAATGCTAATTATGGCGATAAGTGCTGTCATTTCTTCTTTTGACTTTTCTTTTACGGTTGCAAAGGTAAATATTTGTCGTGATATAAACAAATAATCTATAATTTTTTTGCGATATTTTGTAATAATCTATTAGAATGGGACCTTCACGTCACCACCAAGCGGATCATCGTCATTGCCCAGTCGTGAACCGATAATCTCTCCTCCTAAGTTGTCTGCCAGCGGTGTGAGCATGGTGTCTTCGGGGTTGGCGAAGCGCGTGTATTGTCCTTGGAATGAAAGCAACACGTCGCCCGTGGCTCCCTTACGGTGCTTAGCTATGATGATTTGCGCCTTCCCTCGCAGGTCGTTGCCTTTTTCGTCTTGGTAGAGATGGTAATACTCAGGGCGGTGCACGAAAAGCACCATGTCGGCATCCTGCTCTATGGCTCCAGACTCTCGAAGGTCGCTCAACTGTGGTCGCTTGCCTTCCAAGCCCTCGCGATTTTCTACTGTACGGTTGAGCTGCGAGAGCGCAATCACGGGTATGTCAAGTTCCTTTGCAAGCCCTTTAAGCGATCGGGATATTGTTGACACCTCTTCCTGACGATTGCCAAAACGAGCTCCACTCGCGTTCATCAGCTGGAGGTAGTCAATCATGATGAGTTTCACGCCCTTCTCCCTGACGAGGCGGCGAGCCTTTGTGCGAAGCTCAAAGATGGACATGCCAGGCGTGTCGTCTATGTAAAGTGGTACGCCCGAGAGCTTGGAAAGACGCTTGTCGAATCGTTCCCATTCGTCACGACTCAACTGACCGTTCATGATTTTCTTACCCTCAATTTCACACACATTACTTATAAGGCGGTCTACGAGCTGCACATTGTTCATCTCAAGAGAGAAAAACGCCACTGGCTCATGATAGTCAACCGCTATGTTCTTGGCAATTGACAACGCGAATGACGTCTTACCCATGGCAGGACGACCTGCAATGATGATGAGGTCACTCTTTTGCCATCCCGATGTCATGTCGTCGAGTTTGGTGAAGCCAGAAGGCAGACCCGTGAGACCAGTGCTGTTTGACGAAGCCTTTTGTATGATGTCCACGGCTTGACGCACCACGGGGTCAATCTGCGTGTAGTCTTGCCGCATGTTCTTCTGGGAGATTTCGAAGAGTGAGCCTTCAGCCTCTTGCATCAGCTCGTCAGTATCGACCATCGGGTCAAAGGCCGATGTCTCTATTTTGCTGGCAAAGGAGATGAGCTGACGAGCCATGTATTTCTGCTGAAGAATCTTGGCATG
>DAINOS010000178.1:0-5112 GCA_036743855.1 Prevotella sp.
CCTGGATCTCAAGGTCTTTCATGAACGCCTGCACGCGCTCTGGGATGGTGCCGAAGTAGTGGTCGTCCATCTGCTGGTTCTTGGCGCTCTCGTGGCCCATGAGCGTGCGGCCAGTGAGGATGAGGTCTGGACGCGCTGCGTAGAGATCCTCGTCGACAAGGAAATACTCCTGTTCCCATCCGAGGTTGGAGATGACCTTCCTCACGTCGGGATAGAAATAATGGCACACGTTTGTGGCAGCCACGTTGACGGCGTGGAGCGCGCGGAGCAACGGAGCCTTATAGTCGAGGGCCTCACCCGTGTAGGAGATGAAGATGGTTGGTATGCAGAGGGTGTCGTCGATGATGAACACTGGGCTCGTGGGGTCCCAAGCGGAATAGCCGCGCGCCTCGAAAGTGGAGCGGATGCCGCCAGAAGGGAAGCTGGAGGCGTCAGGCTCCTGCTGCACGAGGAGCTTGCCAGAAAATTCCTCTATCATGCCGCCCTTGCCATCGTGCTCGATGAAAGAGTCGTGCTTCTCGGCGGTGCCCTCCGTGAGGGGCTGGAACCAGTGGGTGTAGTGGGTCACGCCATTCTCGTCGGCCCACTGCTTCATGCCCTTTGCCACGGCATCGGCGATGGAGCGGTCGAGCTCGGCTCCGTTGTCGATGACATCGATGAGCTTCTGATAGACATCAGCGGGCAGATACTTGTACATCTTGGCACGGTTGAAAACCTTTTTGCCAAAATACTCTGAGGGGCGCTCCACGGGAGCAATCACCTCGACCGGCTTCTTGTGGGAAGCTGTCACTACGGCATCAAATCTTTCGTTGGTCATACTTGTATAAATGATATTTAAGCCCCATAGGGGGCTATGGTTTGTGTTTGCGTTGTTTGTTATCGTATTTCTCCCACCACATGGGAGAGAAGTGGGGAGAGACCTTTACAACTTCTTGATTCTCTCCATTGCCTCTTCCACGTCCTCGCGGTTGCCAAAACTCGTGAGGCGGAAATAGCCCTCGCCCGATGGTCCGAAGCCCACGCCTGGCGTGCACACGAGACCGCAGCCATAGAGCAGCGTGTCGAAGAACTTCCATGAGCCCATGTCGCCCGGCGTGCGCACCCAGAGGTAGGGAGCGTTCTCGCCGCCGTAGACATCATAGCCAAGGCCGACGAGGGTCTCGCGCATGAGGCGCGCGTTCTCCATGTAGTAGGCTATCGTCTCACGGGTCTGGCGGTGTCCCTCCTCGGTGTATGTGGCCTCGGCGGCGCGCTGCGAGATGTATGAGGTGCCGTTGAACTTGGTCGACTGGCGGCGCTCCCACAAGGCGTTGAGCGACACGTCCTTGCCGTCGAGCGTCTTGGCCATCAAGTCCTTGGGGATGACGGTGTAACCGCAGCGCACGCCCGTGAAGCCTGCTGTCTTGGAATAGGAGTGGAACTCTATGGCGCACTTGCGCGCGCCTTTTATCTCATAGATGGAGTGTGGGATGTCAGGGTCTTGTATGTAAGCCTGATAAGCGGCGTCGTAGAGGATGATGGCCTCGTTGTGGAGCGCGAAGTTGACCCACTTGCGAAGCTCGTCCTTGGTGAGCACCGTGCCCGTGGGGTTGTTGGGGTAGCACAGGTAAATCATGTCCACGCGGTGGTCGGGCAGGGCTGGCGTGAAGTTGTTCTCTGCCGTGCAAGGCAGGTATGTGATGTCGGCCCACTTGCCGTCCACGAACTTTCCGGCGCGCCCTATCATGGCGTTGGAGTCGGCGTAAACGGGATACACGGGGTCGGTCAGCGCCACGCTGTTGTCCCAGCGCAGGAGCTCCTGTATGTTGGCGGTGTCGCTCTTGGCTCCGTCGTTGATGAATATCTCGTCTTTGTCGAGATGTATGCCTCGCGTGAGGAAGTCGCCTTTCATGATGGCCTCGCGCAGGAAGTCGTAGCCATGCTCAGGGCCATAGCCGCGGAAGGTCTCGATGTGGCCCATCTCGTCGGCGGCTTTCTTCATGGCCTCCACCACGGCTGGCGCAAGGGGACGTGTCACGTCGCCAATGCCAAGGCTGATGACGCGTTGCTTGGGATGTGAGACCTTAAATGCCGTGACGCGCTTGGCGACATCGGCGAAAAGGTAACTTCCCGGAAGACGAAGGTAATACTCGTTTACTAATGCCATTTTGTTTTCTCTCCTTTATTTTATGGTTGTTTATCCTATTGATCGTATTGTTGTCATGGTTCCATCTCGCCGTCGAAGACAAACTCCGCCGGTCCTGTCATCCTGACGTGGTTGTCGGCGCCCCACTCTATGTGCAGCGTGCCGCCGTCCATCACGATGTCGCTTTGCCGTCCAGCCTTGCCTGTGACGGCGACTGCCACCGCCGTGGCGCACGCTCCCGTGCCGCAGGCCATGGTGATGCCTGAGCCTCGCTCCCATACGCGGGTGCGGATGGCTTGCGGGGCGGCAGAAGAGTCACCTGTGGCATTGCCATCGGAAGGACGCACCTCGGCAAACTCGATGTTGCAGCGCTCGGGGAAGCTGCTGGAGAACTCCAGCTCGCGACCTCGCGCGGCAACATCTATCTCTCTCACACTATCCACGAAATTGACATAATGGGGATTGCCCATCGACACGAACACGCCATCGGTGCCCGCGGGACGCGCGCCGGTATACTGCTCGGGTGCTTCAAGACGGGGCTCGCCCATGTCTACCGTGACGCTGCCCACCTTGCCGTCCTCAATGTGCAACTTGAGCACCTTGATGCCGGAAAGAGTCTCCAAACGCACGGTGTCGCCCTTGAAGAGCCCACGCTCGTAGACGTACTTGCCTATGCAGCGGCTCGCGTTGCCGCACATCATCGCCTCGGAACCGTCGGCATTGAATATGCGCATAGAAAAATCGGCGTCGGTGCCCGAAGTTGGCGCGCCTATGAGCACCAAGCCATCGGAACCGATGCCGAAATGACGGTCGCTCCACTTGATTGATGTGGACGACGGGTCGGGGACGCTATATAATAATGTGTTCACGTAAACATAGTCATTGCCCGCGCCTTGCATTTTCGTAAAAGGTATCTTGCCGACCTTTTGCGTGGCAATGCTTGTTGAAGACTTATCTGTCGCCGATGTGCCTATTGACATTTTGTTAAGCTCTATTTCCTTTAAATGAACGCTTTGTGCTGTTCACGGTGCAAAGTTACAACAAAATGTCAGTAACCGAAAAGTTTTTCTTCAAAAATTATGAAAGAATTATCTTTTTCTATCAAACTGTTAGCAATAGGCTCTCATAACCTTACAAATTGCACCAAATAGAGAGAACAATGATTACACATCGTCAATTAGCTTACATTGTTTACAACATATTGTCATTGTTTTATTGTTTTTCTTGACAATATGACTAATTTTGCAGTCATATAAAGAGCATAAAGAAACATTGCTCCAAAGAAAACTTTATTACTACCTATAACTTGACCTACATTATATATACACGTGGGCCATCAAGCTCAAAAAAATCCGCGTCGCTGTGAAGCGCCGCGGATTTTTTCATGTGCATTGGCCTTGTTTCTTATCAATCAGCGTTGGTGTCTTCCACAATCCACTCCCCTAACGTGCGCTTCGCGCTGTCATAGTTGACGCCGATCTTCACGAGGCGCTTGCCAGAGGCAGAATAGGGCACGAGATAGCCCTTGTCGTCTATCTGACGGAGTGCAGCCTCGGCGGAGCCATCATATTTCAGTTCCATCACGTAGATGGTGTCGGGGAAGTAGATCACCACGTCGGCACGGCCTATGGCACTGCACTCCTCCACGCGCACATTGGCCCCCATGAGGCTGAAGATGAGGTAGAACACTGTCTGCACGTCACGCTCGCTCTTGTTAGACAGCCTGTTGCTGATGCTCGCCAGATAAGCGCGCATGCGCTCAAGGGCACCATTGGCATTGCCCTCGTAGAGCATGTCAATGAAGTCGCCAAGGAAAGAACTGTTGTCCATCATCACTGGCGAGAGGTAGTTGGGCGCAAGGCTGCGGAACATGCCCAAACGCACCTCCTTGTTGGGATAGTCGAGGACGAAGCGGTTGGTCATGCGATTGAATTTTTTTATGGTGAGGTAGCCACTCTGGTAGAGCAACGGCAGGGCACTTGTCATCTGCTCGGGCGACACGTCGAAGTCGTCCACGGAAGCAGCCTTGCCCTCTATGTCGCGAATGCCAATGTGGAACTTCCTCATCACATTTATTATATACGATGGCGTTCCAGAACCAAACCAATAGCTGCCGAGTTTCTGCTTCGACATGGCTATTATCAGGCTGAACGGGTTGAATATATCCTCCGAGTTTTCGCTGAAATGGTAGCCATCGTAATATTCCTGAAGCCGTGAGAGCATCTCGTCGTAGCTCACGCCTTGTTTATTGGCGAAGATTTCAACATCGCGCCGCATGGTGGTCGTCAATTCCGTCTTGCTGATGCCGCAAATGGCGGAGAACTCGTCGTCCATTGATATGTTGTTGAGGTTGTTGAGCTCGCTGAAGATGCTGAGTTGCGAGAATTTAGTGATGCCGGTGATGAACACGAACTCGAGATACGGGTCGAGCATCTTCAGCGGACTGTAGAAATTTTGCATCACGAGCCTAAGCTCATGCAGGTTGTCATCCTCGTGCACCACGTCGAGCAGCGGGGCGTCATACTCATCTATAATGATAACTACCTTTTGTCCTGTCTTTTCGTAGGAGCGGCGCACGATGCCTGTAAGACGGTCGTTTGGATGCTTCTCCCTCTCATCCTCACCATATATTTCCTCATACGGCGAGAGCTGCGTGTCAAGATAGTCTTCCAGACGTGCCTTGTCGAAATGCTTGGCACCACTCATGTCGAAGTGAAGCACGGGGTGCTTCACCCAATCCTTCTCATAGTCGGCGATGGCGAGCCCCTCGAAAAGCTCCTTACGTCCCTCGTAGTAAGCATGGAGCGTGGAGGCGAAAAGCGACTTGCCGAACCGCCTCGGGCGGCTCAGGAAAACGTACTGATAGCCGTTTTCCTTGAAATCAGCTATGTACTTAGTCTTGTCTACGTAAATATAATTGCCCTCGATTATTTTCTGGAACGTCTGAATCCCAATGGGGTATCTTCTTATCTCCTCTTTCATGGCTT
>DAINOS010000179.1:0-5103 GCA_036743855.1 Prevotella sp.
GCCATAGCGTGCCTCAACATAGTTGTGCAGCCATTCCTTCCACGAGAATTTGGAGCCGCGCCATGGCAGTTCGCTCACGAGTTCATACATTATGGGGTTGTTCTCTATGGCTTCCATGGTGAGCCCCACGCCTTTCAGTGTAGATGCGAATTGGCTTTGGCGAGCCTTGTAGTACTCTTCAATGACGTGCTGTATCTTGCCGTATAGTCCCACGTTGCCGCCAAAGTTCAGCAGCATGCAATATGCCCAGTCGTGCCCGTTGAATCCATCCTTGCGATACCACGTAGACGAAGGGTCGCCCCATTGCGGGCGGTTTTCGGAGTAGAGGTCAAGCACAAGCATGTCGCCGTTTTTCAAGTTGCGAATCATGTCAGGGTAAGGACATGCGCCCCAAGCCTGTACCACCCACATGGCCTTGGGGTTTACGGCTTTCATGGCACCCATTATGGCCTTGCCGGCAGCCTGTAGGTCAACACCGCGCGCGTTGCCACCCTCATGGAATGGGTCCATGCTGTAGAAGTCGGTCTTGCCAAAAAGCCTCTCCTGCTCCTTGTAATACAACGACGCAATTTCGGAGAAGCGTTTGTCGGTTGGCTGGAGAAACGCCGGACGCTTGTAGCTTCCGTTCCAGTTGCCAGGATCGGCAACGTCAAGTCCGAGACGCTTGTTGGCATCGTGCGGCACCATGCCAGAATAGCCAGGCAAGCAGGCGTGTATGCCAAACTCCTTCATGCGCTTCAATATCTGTTTCTGCAACGCTTCGCGCTGGCGATACCAGTTGTCTGAGTTGGGACCGCCCCATCCTTCAAGGTTGTTCATCAGCCACCAAGCCTGGAATGCCGGTCCTGCCACAAACTCATTGGCCTCAGTTTTGGTGTAGCCGAGTTTTAGGAGCACATTGCGCCACACCACGTCAGTGCCTACGATGTCGAGACAGAGGTTGATGCCATGAAGTGCCATCCAGTCGAGTTCCTGCTCCCACCGTTTCCAATCCCAAAACGCCATAGAGTAGGAATGCGTGCAGTAGTTCAGGTAGTATCTGTACTTGATGTCCGTGTCGTGACGCTCAGTGGCTTGCACAAGCGGAAGTGTGGCTGGAAGTGATGCGTGCATGGAGTTCCACGTGAGATGCACTCCGAGGTGATACTTCAAGTACCAGTTTATGCCCGAAGCTATGCTCACATAGTTGTTTCCACGCACGAGAACCTTTCCGTTCTTGTTTCCTATCTCGAAGAAGTCGTGGTCCGACTTCACTGTCTCCGTGACAAACTTGCGCGACGCTCCCTTGTCGATGCGCTCCAGCAGCCCGTCTATCGGGGTTGCCGCAAAGAGTTGCGACACAAACAAGATCATTAGTGTCAGCAAGATATTTCGTTTCTTCATCATTTTAAGTTTATTTTATTGGAACTTATACACATCATGTCCGAACGCCCATCCCAAGTATCCACCGCCAAGCGACTTGGTTTGGCCTCTGAATGTTATTTTATGTGCATGATGCAAGTTGCAGTGAAGGTTGGTCATCTGCTTTTCCAGTGGTTCCACCATCCATTTGTCGCCCTGCTTCTTCACCAGGCAATTGTAGCCATAAAGACGACCATCCTCGCGCTCCACCACAAAGGCGTTGGTGAGCATCGACTCTCCTATAAATTTGAACAGCTCATGCACGTCGTTGTCCTGTGTGTTCACAGTTTGCCAGTCGCTTATCATGTTCACGTATTGTTCTCCTATGGTGAACTTGCGCGTCTGGTATAGCATCGGGTGAGGGTTGCCGAAGCTGAGCGAGTCTTCGGTCACATGAGTGTCAGGACTGCAAGCCTGCGTAACTTTAAGGTATGGGTCTACTACGAATGCCCATCGCAAGTCTCCTGTCTTATAGTCTGCCATGCAGCTGAACGCACTCGCGGCATTGTAGCTCTCGCGAAGCCAACGTTCATTGCCGGTCAACAGATAGGCATAATATGTGGCGTATGCACGCCATCCGCTCCATCCGTGAGGCGAGTTGAACATGTTTGGCAGCATCTGCACGTCATACTGCGCCTCCCAATAGCGCATTGTCCCACCACGGCGGCGAGCGTCGGGCACGCGCAATTGCGTGAGACAGTCATGGCTGTTGAGCACCTTTAGCATGGCGTCTGTGTAGTGCTTCCTTGCGGCAGCGTCGTCTTGCATTAGCCCAAGCATGCCTATCTGTAGGGCTGAGCAAGAAATCATGCCGTCCTCAAATGTCATCTCCCCTTCTGTCTGAAAGTCGCCATTCGAGCTCACAAGCTGGTCTATGGCACGCTTTGCCGACGTGTAATGCTCCTTGGCCTTGCTTGCCCAAAACGTATTGCTGGCTCCGAGGAGCCTTTCCACAAGTGTTAGTTCAAGTATGCTTTTCGCTACATATATGACGCTTGTATACACGGTATTGTGGTTCACGTATGCCCCGTCCTTGCGCTGGTTGTTCTTTATTAACCAGTCGGCAAGCCGCGACGCGTGCAGCAAGTCGCTTATGTCACCGTAAGCCTCATACTTGTCCACAAGCATGCCTATCGTACCGGAAGTGTTCTGGATGCGCGTCTTGTGGTATTTTGGCTCAACCTTCACCGTGTCGTGAAGCAATGTGTAAAGATAGTCGAAGCGATGGCGTAGCTTCGCGTCGAGTGGCGCATAGGGAAAATACTTGGCCGCAATAAAAGATGAGTGGAATCCATACCAGCTCTCTATGTGCGACGTAGCTTTCTGGTGGTATTTCCATGCGCCTTCTCGAGCGCGCTCCATTGCCCGCCGCCACGTCTTGGGGTGCACAAGCACGCCAGTGGCCGTGCGCCCGTGATCATTCACGGTGACATTGTAGAGCCCCTGCGAAGGTAACACGCACGAATAGACATTCCGTTGCCCGTCTGCCTTGTGTGCCAAGGCCACTGCCTTGCCATCATCACTGGCGACCTTTACCTCAGGCTTGGAGCCGTACACTACAAAGTCTATTTTCCCGTCTGCCGAGCATGCGGTGTTGCGCATTTCTATCATTGGCAATTCTGCTTGTTCATTTACTGTGCGCTCAAAGCTGTCAAGCGACTTCACATTAACGAATGCCACTGTCCATGAGCGTGATTCACCATCCTTCAACTGCCAAAGGTTTTGTGGATTATGGTCTGGCAACGGCAGCGCGTTCATCAAGTCGATATTGAGTGATTCTATGCGATGCCCCATGAACCAGAATGGTGGTGGGTCTTGGTAGCCGAGATTATAGTCAACGCTCCACGATGCCACTGCGTCTGGCGACACTATGCCGAGCACGTTGCCGCCGGGTGTCTGCATGTAGCCATAGAAATGGGTGCGTTCGTTGCGCATGAGTGTTGGGAAGAACTTGTGGTTCCACTCTGGATATTTCTCCATGTATGTGTCAATGCCCAGCTTCAGTCCCGCCTTTACTGGTTGGAACGGCGTGTGGCTACGGTTACTGATGGTCACGCGCATGGCAGGCATTCCATGCCACTTTATATATCGCAATTCGCAGTTTATGCCATCGATGGCAGACTGGAATGTAAGTTCCCCGTCTGGGTGCCATGTCGCCACCGTGTCATTATTGCCGCTGTTCACATAAAAAGATGGTCCAGGCTTGCCGCGCCCGATGAAAAACGGTATTGTGTCGTTGCCAGCCTTGTTCTTATAGACTATGCGCTCGATATGCCCGTCGGCGGCTATCTGGCAGTCCCAGTCGGCACCACGCATGTGTATGGTTTGCGCGTCCGCTGTTGAGGCCGTGCCAAGGAGCAGCGTGCCAAGCAATGACAAACAAGCGAAGTTCATATTTGATTTCATACGTATAAGTTGTTTTGGGTAAGTTGTCGGTTTCTAACTGTAAAGTTATTAGTTATTTCTGTGATTTCAGATGACATTTTGTGCCCGAGGCTATGCTCATGAAGTTGTTGCTATGCACAAGTGCTTCCCAGCTCTTGTGGAAAAACTCAAATAAGTCGTGGTATGGCTTAACTGTTTCTGCAACAAACTTTAGCTACGCTCAATGCGCTCCAGCGGTCATACTATCGGAGTTGCCGTTTATTCTTTCCACTAATTCGTCAGGTGTAAGTATCTCCATCTTAGAGAAGCCAAACCATTTCTTGCCTAAGTCCTTGATGGATGGCACCTATATGATATACATCATCGTCTATGCAAAGGAAGCGGTCATGCGATAGACGGAAAGGTTCAACATCTATTGGTGCATATTGAGCGTTGTGACGGTCAATGTCCAGTTGGAATTGACGGCTTATCTGCTGAGTATAGATGACAGCAGACACGCTTTCTTCTCTTTTATCGAGCAATGTCAGAACAGTTTCATCCACATAGTTGTCTATAAGAATGATACGTCTCTTTGCACTCTTAATCAAATCGGACACGAAAGCATAGGCATCATAAATTTGCCCATTATAAAATACACCTTGTTTCGGTTTCGCATTGCCCTCGTCCAATCTACGGAACACCTCATCAATTCGCTTGTCTGTTTCTTGCTGATGTTGCTGCATTTCGAGTTGGTGATACTCTATCGTAGAAAGGCGTTGGAAAACTTCCGCATTTGTCGTCATGAAACGTCTCATTGCAACAAAAGCATCCATGATACGTATGCTCATGCGAATTGCGGTTTCACTTCTGAGAACCGTGGAGAGCATAGCCACTCCCTGCTCGGTGAAAGCGTATGAACGAGTCGTTGAGTGCTTCAAGTTATTGAACCGGTCACAATTTGTGACCAGTTCGCCTTTATCTTGATGCTCTGTGTGCTTTGCCATTGTGCCGTTTCTCATTTTCGCCACAAATGTAATGATTTATCATGATAATCCATCATGAGCAAAAGAATTTATAAAATTAATGGAGAGTTTTTACGCTCTCCATTAATTATTTATGACAAAATGGTCATTAAGTTAGCGACCTATATCATTTTTCTTATGCGATAGAAGCTCCAATCTGTATAAGCATTATAAGACCTTCTTGCTTTAAGACGGCATATGCTTTAGTTGTCTTTCAGCGTGAACCTTATCGGGTCGTTGTATTGGTCTTGCAGCCTGTGTAGCTCGTCCTTCAGCTTCTTGGTCACCTTCTCGGTGCCCTTCTTGCCAAAGATGT
>DAINOS010000180.1:0-4922 GCA_036743855.1 Prevotella sp.
ACCACCTCGTTGCAGCATGGCTTGCCAGCCGAGATAGCGGCACGCCGTCAGCAATACGAATATTATAGAGACAAGTTGCTTGATTTCAAGGGAAAGACAGCATAAAAAACAAGAAAAAATCCGTCATGCACGAAAAAAATGCTAACTTTGTAGCATAAAAATGAACTAAAGATATAACATATATGGCAGCAACTGTTTTTAATGAAGCACAGGTTGACTTAATCAACATGATGCAATGGGTGAAGACCCCCGAGGCTTTGGCTGATTTGAAACAAGCCATTTCCGATTTTTTCGCGAAAAAAGTGAAAGAAGAAATGGATGGTATGTGGGAACGCGGCGAAATGACACAAGACAGAGTTGACTCCTTTGCCACATTGCACGAACGCACCCCTTATCACAAATAAGCCATGAGGGTCGTTCTTGACACAAATTGCCTAATCATGGCAATATCTGCACGCAATAAATACTATCAAGTTTGGCAAGATTTTCTTGATGGCAAGTATGTCATGTGCATAACCAATGAAATCATTGAAGAATATTCCGAAGTCATCTCACGCAATATTTCACCGCTTCTTGCAGAATTCGTCGTTTCGACCATAATCAACAGAAGGAATGTCATAATGAAATCACCATCCTTTGCCTTCCATCTTATATCTGCCGATGAAGATGACAACAAGTTTGTGGATTGTGCCATTGTGTCTAATGCGAAATACATTGTTTCCAATGACCATCATTTTGACATATTGAAGGATATAACATTTCCAAAGGTAGACGTTGTAAAACTCTGTCAATTTTTGGATGATTTACAAAAAACAGCACAAGAATAAATATGTTAATTTTACGTTTAAAGGTGGCCAGTGGCCACCTTTAAACGTAAAATTAACATATTATTACACAAAAACAAACCACTATGTCAGAGACCTACGATATACTATCCGAGAACAACCAAAGCACGGTGGTGTCGCACTACGAACGCCCCGAAATGGCATGCGACACATTCTATCAGAGTGAAGCAGACCTTGAGCGCGGCATGATAGAGCAACTGCGGCGACAAGGCTACGAGTATGTACCCATAAAGCACGAAAGCGAACTTATCGCCAATTTGCGCAAACAACTCGAACGTCTCAACAACTATACATTCACAGACGCTGAATGGGATCGCTTCTTCAAGGGCGAGATAGCCAACGAGGGAAAAGGCATCACCGATAAGGCAGAAACCATACAGAGAGACAACGTGAAAGCTTTCACACTCGATGATGGAACAGAACGAAACATCTATCTTATCGACAAGAACGACCCTCACCACAACTCCACACAGGTAATCAACCAATACGAGGTTGATAACGGGCACCGTGCCAACCGCTATGACGTGACCATCCTTGTGAACGGCCTGCCGCTCGTGCACATAGAGCTAAAGCGCAGAGGCGTGGCACTGAAAGAAGCTTTCAACCAGATAAACCGCTACGGCAGGGAGTCTTTTTGGGCTGGCTGCGCACTCTTCGAGTATGTGCAGATATTCGTGATATCCAATGGCACGGAGACAAAATATTACAGCAATACCACACGCGAGAGCCACATCAAGGAGCAGCAGAAGACAAGCAAGCATCCAAAGCAGAAGACGTGCAACTCTTTTGAGTTCACGAGCTATTGGGCAGACGCGCACAACAAGGTGCTCAACGATTTGACCGACTTCACTGCCACGTTCTTCAGCCGCCACTCGCTGCTGAACATCCTTACGAAATATTGTGTATTCACTGAACAGAAGATACTCATGGCGATGAGGCCATATCAGATAGCGGCCACGGAGAAACTGCTCAACCAAATAGAGATATCCCACAACGCACGACGCTATGGCACCATAGACGCAGGAGGCTACATCTGGCATACCACAGGCTCAGGCAAGACCCTAACATCATTCAAGGCAGCGCAACTTGCTTGCCAACTGCCATACATCGACAAGGTGCTGTTTGTCGTAGACCGCAAAGACCTTGATTACCAAACCATGAAGGAATATGACCGCTTCCAAAAAGGCGCGGCCAACGGCAACACCTCCACAAAAATACTCGAAAGCCAGATAAACGACCATAAAAGCAAAGTAAAGATTATCATCACTACCATACAAAAGCTCGCCACCTTCATAAGGAAAAATCCTCAGCATGAGTTCTACAACCAGGAAGTGGTGATGATATTCGACGAATGCCATCGCTCGCAGTTTGGCGAGATGCACGACGCCATCACCAAGCGTTTCAAGAAATACTACCTTTTCGGTTTTACCGGCACACCTATCTTCAGGGAAAACATATCCACCGCCAACGGCGTAAGCCGCATGACAGCCGACGTGTTTGGCAAACGCCTACACGCCTACACTATCGTGGATGCCATCAGGGACCGCAACGTTTTGCCTTTCCGTGTGGCATACATTCGCACCATCAAGGAAAAAGAAGACGTGGAAAACAGCGACGTGTGGGACATAGAGCGAGAGAAAGCCCTCGAAGACCCGCGCCGCATACGCAATGTCACGGCATACATACTCAAGCACTTTGACCAGCAGACCAAACGAGGCTCAACCTACACATTCAGCAAGCTCGTCAATGTAGAGCAAGTGGCTACCGACAAGAAAAAGAAAGTGGAAGAGATAAGGCAAAAGACACGGCTTGGAGGTTTCAATTCCATATTTGCCGTGCAGAGCATCCACTTTGCCAAGCTCTACTATATGGAGTTTATGCGCCAGATGGAAGCATTGCCTGCAAACAAGCGTCTGCGCGTGGCAACAATATTCAGTTACGCCGCAAACGAGAATGTTGACGACTGCGGTGACAACGATGAAAACAACGATTCGACAGAAGGACTCGACCAAGGCAGTCGTGACTTCCTGGAAAAGGCCATAGCCGACTACAACAAGATGTTCAAAACCAACTACGACACCTCCGCAGACAAGTTCCCCAACTACTACAAGGACGTGTCGTTGCGAATGAAAAACCGCGAGATAGACATACTGATTGTGGTCAATATGTTTCTTACAGGATTTGACGCCACAACCCTCAACACACTTTGGGTAGACAAGAACCTGCGCTATCATGGTTTGCTGCAAGCATATAGCCGCACCAATCGCATTCTGAACTCAATAAAAACCTTCGGCAACATCGTGTGCTTCCGCAACCTTGAAGAAGCCACAAACAAGAGTCTTGCCCTGTTCGGCGACCCTAATGCAAAAGGCGTGACAATACTCCGTCCGTTCGAAGACTACATGAATGGCTATACCGACTACGATGGCAAGCATTGCATGGGCTACAAGGAAATGATAGACACTTTGCGTGCAATGCTTGCCCCGGGCGAACTTCCGTCTGGTGAAAAAGCAGAGAAAGAGTTTATCCACTTGTTCGGTGCCGTGCTGAAGATGCGCAATCTCCTGTCATGTTTTGACCAGTTCGCTGATGCCGACTGTATCTCGGAGCACGACATACAGGACTATACAAGCATATACATCGACCTTGCCGACAAATACCACAACAGGGAAAAACACGACAAGACAGACATCAACGATGACGTGGTGTTTGAGATGGAACTCGTGAGACAGGTAGAGGTGAACATCGACTATATCCTATTCCTCGTGCAACAGTACAACCAAGGACACCAAGACAACGCTGAGCTTATGGTGAAAATAAGCAAGGCCATAGATTCCAGTCCCGACTTGCGCGACAAGAAAGAGCTCATAGAGCAATTCATCGAATCCTTGACACCAGACAGTGAGGTAAACGACGAGTGGCAGGAATACATTAACAAGCGTAAGCGTGAAGAGTTTGAAACTATCGTGAATGAAGAGCACCTGAAAGCCAACGAGGCGAAAGATTTTATCGAGACCTCTTTCAAACGTGGCTATGTGGCAGAAGGCGGATTGGAGTTGAACGGTATAATGCCGCCAATCAACCCATTTGATCCACATGCCAACCGCGAGGGCAAGCTGCATCAAGTTGTCGAAAGACTGAAAGGCTTCTTCAATAAGTTCTTCGACATAGCCAACGGTGACTTCTAATATACAGCATTTTAATAAATCATGCTTTTTTCTGTCTTTTTGTTAGGATAATTGGCAAATATATTATAACTTTGTAGGAGTGTATATATAATTTGTTAAACCAATCTTATCAAAAGGAGCGAAATCAGATGAAAGCAACCGAAGTAGTAGCTAAACTGCAACAGCAATTTCCCAATCAGCCAGAGTACATTCAGGCTGTGAGTCAGGTGCTCAGCACCATCGAAGATGAATATAACAAGCATCCAGAGTTTGAGAAGGCGAATCTCATAGAGCGCCTGTGCATACCAGACCGCGTAATCCAGTTCCGTGTCAACTGGATTGACGACAAGGGCAACGTGAGGACCAACATGGGCTATCGCGTGCAGCACAACAATGCCATTGGTCCCTACAAGGGCGGCATACGCTTCCACTCGTCGGTGAACGTGAGCATATTGAAGTTCCTCGCCTTCGAGCAGGTGTTCAAGAATTCACTCACCACCCTTCCTATGGGCGGCGCCAAGGGCGGTTCCGACTTTTCTCCGCGCGGCAAGTCAAACGGCGAGGTAATGCGTTTCTGCCAAGCTTTCATGCGCGAGTTGTGGAACTACATCGGTCCCGACGTTGATGTTCCGGCAGGCGACATTGGCGTAGGCGGTCGCGAGGTCGGCTACATGTTTGGCCAGTACAAGGCCCTCACCCACCACTTCGTCGGCATTCTCACCGGCAAGGGACAAGAGTTTGGAGGCTCTCTCATCCGCCCTGAGGCAACAGGCTATGGCAACGTCTACTTCCTTGAGAACATGCTCAAGACCCGCGACATCGACCTCGCCGGCAAGACCGTGCTCGTGTCAGGTGCCGGAAACGTGGCACAATACACCATTGAGAAACTCATCCAGCTTGGCGCCAAGCC
>DAINOS010000181.1:0-4892 GCA_036743855.1 Prevotella sp.
GGGTGCCGAAAGGTTATGGCTTCGGCATGGAGGTAGAGGCGATCGCTGTCGGTGCCATAGAGCGTATCGCCTTTTATGGGGTCTGCCAACCCAAGCTGATGGGCGCAATGCAGCCGTAGCTGGTGCGTGCGTCCTGTTCTCGGCCAAAGCCAAAGGCGATTGTTGTCCACCTGTTTATAATATGTTATCGCCTCGTGGCCATGCTCCTGGTCTATTACCTGTCGAGGCCTGTCGTTGAGGTCTGGGCGCATGGGCAGCGAGATTACTCCTTCGTTTGGCGTGCCATGGGGCAGGGGGTGGCTCAATACCGCCACGTAGCGTTTCCTTATTTCGTGGCTTGCGAACTGTCTCTGCAAGTCGTGGTAGGCTTGCACGGTCTTGGCTATTATCATCAGTCCGCTTGTCGCCATGTCGAGTCGGTGCACTATGAGCGGCGATGGGCTGTCGGGGAATCTTTGCCTCATGATGGAGAGCACGCTCGCGCGTTTGCTCTTGCCTGGCACGGAAAGCAGTCCGGCGGGTTTGCAAACGACGCAGATGTCATCGTCGTCATAGATGGTTTGAAGTCGTGCCACCAAGTCATCGTCTCCTTTATCACTCTCCAATGGGTTGGCGTCAACGTCCATGCCTTGCAGCATCCATTTGAGTATGGGCTTGCATTTGCCGTTGCAAGCCGGGTAGAAGTGGAGATGATGCCGCACCTCACCCTTTGGGCTCTCGCCCCACCAAAACATAGCCATGGCCTTCGGGCGCAAGCCATGCAGAAAGGCATATTGCAGCAACCGTGGCTCACAGCATTCGCCGCTGCCGGCTGGCGGCGTCTCTCCGCCGCGAATCTCTATCAGGTCTTTGCTCTCGCCCTTGGAGTTGAGCATGCGGAAATGGCGGAAGAGCCATCGTTGCAAGTCGTCGCTCTTTTGTCGCCTGAGAGTTTTCAAGCCCAACAGTCGGCCTTTCTCTTCAGTTACGTCTTTCTCCGCTCCCCTTTGCCTGAGTTTCCACCTGTGCAGCTCGGCGTTTTCAAACTGTCGCCGGCGCGTGTAGTCGCTGTCGCTTTCACCTTCGCGCTTTCCTTTCACTGACGTTGGGCGCTTGTCGGTCATGCGCTCCTGCTGCCTGGCGGCCTCTATATTAATAATGTGTAATGACTGGGCTTCTATGTCTTTGTTTAGTTGGGTTATTTCAGCCTCATGTTGTTTGAAATAGCCATCGGGTCGCAGGTAGTCGAACACGGCTGGCACGAATCCGTCCCAGTCGGCGCGACCGCATATCTGCCCACTATATCCGGCGATGTATTTGACCTTTCTTCCCCTCGTCAGGTCATCGTTTCCGTCCACCACCAAGACTCCGAACATCTTTCCCTTGTCTATCTCCTTCCTGAATCCATCGTCCACGCGCGTGTCGCTGAATGGTGACGGCTTGCCCTCAAGCCAAGCCTCTAATTCTTTGGTCGCGGCTATACACTCAGGTGAAGGCGAATAAAAGAAAGGGTTGTTCATGTGGCGTGGCCGTTCACGTGAAGAGCATGATGAGCATCTGCGCTATCACGACCCTTATAAACATTCCAATTGGGTACACCGAGGCGTAGGATATGCTTGCCGTGTCGCCCTTGCAGTTGTCGTTGGCATACCCCAACGCCATCGGGTTGGCCATCGAGCCGCACAGGATGCCGCAGATGGTGCCGAAGTCGTATTTGTGTGTATGCAGGGCGATGATGCCAATGATGAGCACGGGGATGACCGTGATAAGGAAGCCGATGCCCACCCATGCCAAGCCTTCCGGCCGCAGGATGGTCGTGACGAAATCCTTGCCCGAGTCGAGACCGAGGCAAGCAAGGTATAGCGCGAGCCCCAGCTTGCGCAGCATGAGCGACGCCGACCGCGTGGTATAGGATATGATGTGGCTCTTGGGACCCAACGCGCCAACGATGATACCCATTATTATCGGTCCGCCGGCTATGCCGAGACGCAGGCTGCTGTCCATGCCTGGTATGGCTATTGGTATGGTGCCCAGGGCGAGGCCCAGCACGATGCCGAAGAATATGCTTCCTATGTTTGGCTCCTCAAGGGTTTTCACGGAGTTGCCAAAGAAGTGCTCGGCGTTGTCAAGGTCCTCGTGCTTGCCCACTATGGTCACTCTGTCGCCGTATTGCAGGCGCAAGTCGTCGCTGGCGAGGAGCTTGATGTCGCCACGCACCACGCGGCTCACGTTCACGCCGTATCCAGCCCTCATGTGCATGTCTCTCAGGCGTTTGCCGTTGAGTCCGGAGCGCGTCACCACGCACACGCGGCTCTCCACGTTGGCGTCGATGGCGTTCCAGTCCACGTTGCTCTTGTTCCAGTCATGATCCTCCCTCTTTCCGAAGAGCAGTTCAAGCGACTTCTCATCGTTCTTGTTGGTCACCACGAGCATGGAGTCGTTGACGTGAATCACGGTGCTTGCCATTGGCACGATGACATCCTTTCCTCGCCAGATTCGAGAGATTATGAACTTCAGTTTTGTGGTGTGTGCCACGTCGGATATGGTCTTTCCCAGTATGGCAGGGTTTATGGCGCGAAACTGCGCTATGTAGGTCTGGTCATCGTCGGAGAGCGGCTTTGCCTCCATGTCTCTTGGCTTCACGAAGACCTTCCTTATTATGATCATGGCGATTATCACGCCCACCACGCCGAGCGGATAGGTCACGGCGGTTGCGAGGGCCACGCTGTTGTTTGGCAGCCCGAGGTGCGACAGTGCTTGCGTGGCGGCACCGAGGGCGGGCGTGTTGGTCGTGGCTCCGCAGAGCAGGCCCACCATGTTGGGAAGGCTGACGCCCGTTAGCGGAATCAGCACGAGCGCGAACAGCGTGCCGAATATTATGACGGCGAGGCTCCACAGGTTCAAGGCCAAGCCTTCGGAACGAAGCGACCCGAAGAAGTTGGGGCCGACGTGAAGGCCGAGGCAATAGACAAACATCGAGAGTCCGAAAGTCTCAATGTAGTCGAGGATATTGCTGTCTATCGACAGTCTCAACTCTCCTGCCAGGATGCCGATGAAAAACACCCAGGCTATGCCGAGCGAGATTCCCTTGACCTTGAATTTGCCAAGCGCAAGGCCGACGGTGATGATAAGCGATACTATCACCACCGTTTGTATCGAGGAATGTATGGTAAAAAGGGATGATAAATAGTTCATTCTGCTACAAGATGTTGAGATAGTTCTCCACGGTTATTCCGGCATACTTGTCTTTCATGGCCTTGTTGTGGTCTATGAGATAATAGACCGCGTCCATGGCCTTTCTCGCTGACTGTTTCAGTGCCATGCCATCGAGCAGGTGACCAATGAGCACGGCGGAGAAAATGTCGCCCGTGCCAGGGAAGCGGACGGGAATCTCCGTGTATCCCAACAGGAAATGCTCACCCGTGGCGTGGTTGAGGCCAGCCACGCAGTGTTGGCCGTCTACCATGATAGAGGTTATGAGCACCGACTTGGACCCCTTGGCGTGGAGCTCGTCGAGCAGTTGGAATGCCATCGCCTTGTCCACGCCTTCCGCGCTGTAAGGGGTTCCCGTGAGGTAGCACGCTTCCGTATAGTTGGGGTATATGAGGTCGGCAATGGCAATCATCTCTTCCATGCTTTGTATTGTCGATGGTGTCACCCCGTTGTAGAGCTTGCCCTCGTCGCCCATGATGGGGTCCACGAAGATTGACGTGCCCGATTTCTCCTGTTCCTGACAGTAGGTGGAGATTATCTTCGCCTGTCGCTCAGAGGCTATGAAGCCTGTCGCTATGGCATCGAAATGGAAGCCGAGTTCTTTCCACACTGGAAAGACGCCCGTGATGTAGTCGGTGGTGTCGAGGAGGTTGAACTTGCCGTATTCGAGATTGTTTGACACCAATGCGGTTGGCAGGTTGTAGGTGGCGTGCCCCATGTAAGAGAGTATTGGGAGCATTGCAGCCGAGGCGACCTTGCCATAACCACACATGTCGTTGATAATAAGAATCTTTTTCTTAGCCATGAATTGGAATGGGCTTAAATGATGTCATAAAGCTTTATAGGTGCAAAATTACAATAAAAATCTTGCATGGAGTTGGTTTGAAGCCAAACATCCCTCATCGGCGAAAGATTTTTGCGGATTTCCGCACTTTTCTTTCGCAAAGTTAATGCTTTTTGCTTGTTTCGCGAAAGATTTTTGCGGATTTCCGCACTTTTCTTTCGCGGCTTAAGCCCCATGCTGAACGTGCGTCGGCTTCACGCTTGAATCGCGTCGGCTTTACGCTTGAATCGCGACGGCTTCACGCTTGAATCGCGACGGCTTCACGCTTGAATGCCGAAACACGACAAAACGCCGCTGAAAATGGCAACGATAAGACAACTTTCGCGCTCTATTGAGTTTTGGCTGACGGCAAATAATATTAAAGGATAAAGAAAACTTAAAATAAGGAAAAGGTGTAACAAATCCTTTGCGAAGTCGTTTTTTATATGTAGCTTTGAACAAAACAAAACATAAATCTATACTTTATTATGTCATTTTCCGACAACGAATATTGTCTTATCCTTGCTGGTGGAAGGGGCCAGCGCCTGTGGCCATGCAGCCGTGAGAGCCGTCCAAAGCAGTTTCTCGATTTCTTCGGTACTGGCAGGACGCAAGTACAGCAGACTTGGGACAGGATGGCGAGGATAATATCACCCGACCATATATTGCTCAGCACCAACGCGCAATATCTCGACATCGTGAGGCAGCAACTGCCCGAATTGCCAACTGAGAACATTCTCGTGGAGCCGATATTGCGCAACACCGCGCCAAGCATGGCGTGGGCATGTCACCACGTGGCCAAGCTCAACAAGGACGCGGTGATGATAGTGGTGCCGAGCGACCAACTCATACTCAACGAGGACGCTTTCAACAACAA
>DAINOS010000182.1:0-4875 GCA_036743855.1 Prevotella sp.
ATTCGTTTATTTTCTTTTCTCCACCCCTCAAACTCCTTATCAGTAGATTTACCCAACTCCGGATACACTAAATGACAATTCCCAAGAAATGCCTAAAAAAGAAAAGGAGAAAAGATAGCCAACAAAATGGTAATGCTAAATGCCGATGTCCATGACTTTTGTCACATTCCGATGCCCGATACACTTGTGCCCGATGCGATGAAGATGCACTGTGAATGAATCCGTCTCTTTGCATGAAACACATGAATTTTCAATAATACTCACACAGATCTTTTGTCTGATGTCAGCTTTCTTGCTGCCTCTATCTTTTCTCCGAAAATCTTTATCCATCCACCAAATCGACCGTCCAGTTCAAGCTCTGAATCTTCAAGTCGAGCTCTCGATACTGCTTAGCGTAGGTATCTGCCTCTTTGCGAAGAACGTTTACGTCGATGGTTCGGACATATTTCAGTTCGTTTCTGCCAAAGCGAGTATCGTTGGCGGACACGTGTCTTACCACTTCTTGCAAAGCTTTCACACGCATCGACAGAACGTCTCTCTTGGCAATCAGTCGGGTCAACGACATGCCATCGTGGAGGGTCTGGACATTGGTCATGTTGATGCGATAAATCATGTCCTCCAACTGGACGAGCGTCTCATCCAGTTCCTTGCACAGTTCCTCTACGTTGTCGCAAGGTTCGTCGCCCTCCTGTACCTTGGCGCTTTCCTTGATACGCTCTTTCAGTTGAGCCACTTTCTTCTGCAAGTCGGCTCTGATGCTCAATGCCTCTGCTAACTTCATAATCTTCTCCGTTTTATATATGACGTTAAACTCCTGGTTTTAGTTTATTTCTATTTCTTACATTATCTCATCGTTTATCGTCGCCGAAACTTCCGTCCTGTATCTTGTAAGGAGCGTTTCGCTTCAACGTCTTCTCCAAATACTCCAAGTCCTTGGGACGAAGATGCGTGTAAGCGAAATCCACCTCATTCAACTGCGACTGGTTGCTCAAGGCGAGATGCTGAAGATTGCTACACATGAAGATATCTAAGCTGTGTAACTTGTCGTTCTTGCTCAGATTTAAAGACTTCAAGTCCTTGGCGCCCCTAATATGCAACTCCTCCAAGAGAGGATTGGCAGAGAGATCCAACTTTTCGTTTCTTATCTCATGGAAGTCGATAGATTCCAACAAAGGATTCTTGCTTACGTCGAGCTTTTCCTCGCCATACCCAGAATATCCCAATATACGCAAGCTGGGACATTCTGTAAGTATCACATCAAAGGTTTTCACCTCGAACATGCCACAGCCATTAAATCCGATAATAGCATCCTCCTCTTCCGAGTAGATTGTGATAGTGTAGTTTACCCCCTTCTCTGGATAAGCATGCCCCACCTCAACCCAAGCCAATTTCTCAGAGGCTGGTTCCTGCTTGCCTGTCACGACCTGCACCTTGCCATCGCCCCAAGCGATTCTTGCCTTGCTGCCTTTCTTCAGCATCAAGCGCAAGCCTACAGTTTCACCCATCGTCCAGTCCAAGGTCTGGATATTCATTGTAATCTGTGCCATGATTCCTTGTCTTTATGTTTACGATGGCAAAATTACAAGTAAGGTATGCCAAATCGTGGCGCAAGTTGGAAAATTATTTCAAGAATTTTTCTATCGCACTATGCCAATAATCCCAGGAATAGCCCACGGAAGGATGGTTCACTGCCATGGCCTTCACTTTCTTGCCATTGCTCAACAGATAGAAGCCCGTGGCTACGCGCTTGCCATCCACAACTATTGCCTCGCCATTTTGCCATCGTTCACCAGGCATATTGTTCCACAATCGCTGGCCCCAAAGAATGATATACTCCGGCTGGAACTTATCAAGCACTTCGAAGAAAGCCTTGCCAACTCTGCGATATTGCTCGTCAGTGCCCGCCTCGCGAGGGCCACCCATCGCCACTTGCAGATAGTTGAAGAAAATGACCGAGTTCCATATCTTCAGCCTCATCGCTTGGTTGGTCTCCTCACCCACCAGCGAACGCTCAAACTTCACGTAAGTCCGCATCCAGTTCTGCCGTTCCTTGCCCTCATCAAGATAATCTCCAAGCACATGCTGCGTAAAAGTCATGCACTCCCTGTGCATACGGCAATCACCACAATCCGCACACCCCTCATCACAATAGTGGCTCTCGCCCACCACCATGATTCGCTTGCCGAATATGCCTCCGTTGGCATAATCCTTGCCAACGAAAGGCTGAAAGAAAACATTGCTATTCATAAGTCTATCCATTAGTTTTATTTCTCTCGTCTATACTTTTCCATATCTCTCGATAAAAAGACTTCCTCGTACCGCCAAATAGCCAGCCGCCTGACGGATATGTGTGCATACTGCCACACTTAGGGCATCTCACAGGAGCTGTAAATGCGGTGGCATTCCACTCGCAGTCCATCCCCATGAATTTGTTTCCACAATCATCACAGGTAAATTTTGTCATTCCTCTAAACATAAGCACTTCGCTTTAGAATAATGAAACAATCCAATCCCAAGCCATGGTTCCCAAATGGATAGCCCATGAGATGACCACATAGATGAGCCAGCAAAGCACGACGATGAACACAGCCGTCCAAAAGGCTTTCTTCTGTACTTTGTGAATTATCTCCTTGTCGTCCTCAATATAGCCGGTAATCAACTTCAAATTGTCGATATACGAACGCTTGAACACATCCAGCACATCTCCTATATAGAAAGGCATGGATCCAACCAGCACATCCATCAAGATGTTGTATATGACAGCCAAGGTCAACGGAACAGACTTGACCACACAGAGGCTGTAATAAATGAACGGAAAGGCAAACACACTCGACAAGGCATCGCCGATACCAGCTGGGAGAATGAAGCCAAGGATTGGATCCAAGAAATACTTGTCCATATACTTGGCTGTTTTCACCATTACGCGGTAGGAGGTCCGGTTCATCATCGCCTCGCGTTTCGCCGCCTTTCGGTCGGCCCGCTCTTTCTCCTTAGCAAGAGCAGCCTCTCGCTTTTGGTCTTCCTTGGCGAAATCCATGCCCAAGTCGGCTTGGGCTTGCTGTCTTCTTGAACTTTCCATACGCTTTACAATTCTATTTGTTTCTTGCCATTCATAAAATCAGTAAACTCTTGTTCTGAGAGCGAGTATCCACTCAAATCGCTCAACAGCAACATGGCTTGCTTGCGTTCCTCCTCGTTGTTTGCCAAGTTAATGCGCTTGAACACCTCACGAAGATAGGCACTCTTATGGTCTACCTTTGCCATCTCACGCTTGAACTCATCAGCATGTTTCTTCAATTCCTCGTCGTAAGCAACCGAAGCCAATCTACCATTGAGTTGCAGAGCCTTGAGCTGGGCGAAACTATCAAACAGAGCGATGCCTTGTTGCAAGGATTGCTCCATCGCATACGTTGTCATCGCCAAGTCCTCCTCGCTATATTCGGTTGGTTTGCCCTGTGCGTTCTTACCCTCTATCTTCTTGCCGCTTCTTGCATATTCCGCAACGCCGTCAAGCAGTTCCTTTGCCATATCTCTGTCAGCATGAAGATTATCCGCCAACATGCCAGTAAACAAAGAAAGGTTCTGTTCTATGTCGGCAGGAAGCTTTGCAGACTCCCGATAATCAGGAATGTCAAACTTATGCACTAACTTTTCGTCTATCTTGCTCTCCATGATTTCTCGTCCGAGTTTCAGCATGGCAACCATGTCACGAAGATGTTTCAGCATCTTCAGTTTCAACTCATCAGAGCAAACTATCTTACTTCTGATTTCAGAGGAAACTTTTGAAAGTTCGCTCGACAACTTGTCGTGCTCGCTCTTCAACTGGGTCTGGGCTTCACGATGTGATTCTAATTCGTCCTTGTCCAACTTCAAGTCCACCTGATAGCTCTCATATTCACGAATGAGCGGGAAACAGTTGTCATTCCACTCCGCATAATTGCGATAATAGTTCTTATTAGCCACGCCAAAGGTAAACCAATTTACCAAGAAGAAAGGCTTGGCAGGCTTCTTCGACTTAGCATCCATATAGCTTGCCCGCTTAGATTCCAAGGTAGAAGTAATATCATTGATGAGCGAAGCATAGACATCGACGTTCTGAAGATGGTCGTTCATCTCCATGTCCAAAGTCTTTAATTGTTGCAGCAAATCTCTGCGCCGCTCTTCCAAAGGACGGACAGTCTCATCGGCGTACAAACCGTCAAGAATAGCCTTTAAATCGGAATCCATCAGCTTCTCACCATACCGCAAGAAAACGTTGGCCTTCGGGATGATGACATCATTGAGCGTCTTGCAAATTACCAACAGTCGCCCCATATCAGCCTTGATGCGAGTGGCATCGTGCTTCACGCTGGTTTGGAACACAGACAAGTCCGCCTTCAAGCGGTTGGTTCTCTCGCCTGCTGCCATATAGTGGTCGAGCATCGTCAGTCCGGCCATCGCCAAGCCCAACGACTTGTTACCGTTTGACAAAGACTTATACGACTGCAACGAACTTTGCAGGGAAGCTCGGAAGCTATCAGAAATCTCTCCCATCAGAGCAGCACACTTATCCGAGAGCTTGTTGTATTCCAACTCCACATACTTCAGCATCTCATCCACATCCAGCCATTCGATGCGCTTGAAGTCAAACAATTCTGGAGAAACCATCTTGATGGAGTCGCCATAAATGTCAATCAGTTTGAGGGCATAGTCACGATAGGTCGTGCCAATGTCCGTACGCAAAGAAGTAAAGTCTTCTATGTTGCCTCGAACGCTATCCTCGGCATAATGATAAGCCTCCACCATCTTGGTGTATTTGTCGAACATCGAAGAAGCCTTGCTCCTTACCTCCTTCACGCCATTCGTGCCCATGACGATGTCCGTCATCTTCGAAGC
>DAINOS010000183.1:0-4857 GCA_036743855.1 Prevotella sp.
ATGTCAGGCCTTCCTTGCTGATTATTCACATGGATTAAAAAGATTTGAAAGATTCTGTCAACTCTGTCAAGGCAAATAATGTGTACTTTTTGCCATTTCGACTTGCTAAATTCCTAAAAATATAGTATTTTTGCAGCGGATTGGCGCAACCAGTACCTAAGATGAGGTATGCGAATGCCCCAAAATGATTATAATACAAAAACATAACATTAATATTATCTTTAAACTCAATCATTTATGTGGTTAATCAATTCTCCGATTGGTAGAAAAGTGGTGATGTCTGTCACTGGCATCTGCCTCATTCTTTTCCTGACTTTCCACTGCTGCATGAACGTTGCCGCATTCTTCTCTGGGCATGCCTACAACGTGATTTGCGAGTTCTTGGGAAGCAACTGGTACGCAGTACTGGGAACGCTGGGCCTTGCCTTCTTGGCAGTGTGCCACATCGTTTACGCGTTCATCCTCACCGCGCAGAACCGTAGGGCTCGTGGCCCACAGCGCTATGAGGTGACAAGCCGCCGCCCTGAGGTGTCTTGGGCTTCGCAAAACATGCTGGTGCTTGGTCTCATCATCGTGGTCGGCCTTCTGCTTCACCTCTACAACTTCTGGGCTCACATGATGCTCGCCGAGCTCGCTGGTTGCCCATCCACACCGGCTCCCGCCGATGGCTTTGGCTGGATTCAGCAGACATTCGCCAACCCCGTGTTCTCCGTGCTTTACCTCGTGTGGATCGTTGCCCTGTGGTTCCACCTTTCACATGGTTTCTGGTCAGCAATGCAGACTTTGGGTTGGAGCGGCAAGATTTGGTTGAAGCGTTGGCAGTGCATCGGCATCGTCTACGTCACCATCCTCATGGCTGTTTTCGCCTTCCTGGTACTCTCATTCTGGTTCGGTTTCGCACCCAGCTTCTAATAGTTGATAGCAAATATAGTTTTTAGTTTTTAGTTGATGAAACCGATAGCCGAGCGCTATTAAAGACTATAAACGAAAAACTCACAAACTATAGACTATAATCCCAACAACTATAAACTCATAATAAAAATGACTCAGATAGATTCAAGAATTCCAGAAGGCCCTCTGGCCGAGAAATGGACTAACTATAAAGCTCATCAGAAACTGGTGAACCCCGCCAACAAGCGTAAGCTCGACATCATCGTCGTGGGCACGGGTCTGGCTGGAGCAAGCGCCGCCGCCTCTCTTGGCGAGATGGGCTTCCATGTCATCAACTTCTGCATTCAGGACTCTCCTCGCCGCGCTCACTCCATCGCCGCGCAGGGTGGTATCAATGCAGCCAAGAACTACCAGAACGACGGTGACGCCGTTTACCGTTTGTTCTACGACACCATCAAGGGTGGCGACTATCGTGCCCGTGAGGCCAACGTGTATCGTTTGGCAGAGGTGAGCGCCAACATCATCGACCAGTGTGTCGCCCAGGGCGTGCCTTTCGCGCGTGAGTATGGCGGCATGCTCGCCAACCGCTCCTTCGGTGGCGTGCAGGTGAGCCGCACGTTCTACGCCAAGGGCCAGACTGGCCAGCAGCTTTTGCTCGGCGCCTACTCATCATTGATGAAAGAGGTGCACCACGGCACCGTGGAGCTTCACACTCGCACCGAGATTGAGGACGTGGTCATCATCGACGGCCGTTGCCGTGGCGTCATCGCCAAGAACCTCGTCACGGGCAAGCTGGAGCGTTATTCTGCTCATGCCGTTTGCCTTGCCACTGGTGGTTACGGCAACACCTACTTCCTCTCAACCAACGCCATGGGCTGCAACTGCACAGCCGCTATCCAGGCTTACCGCAAGGGCGCCTGGTTCGCCAATCCTTGCTTCGTGCAGATTCACCCGACTTGTATCCCTGTGCACGGCGACAAGCAGTCTAAGCTGACATTGATGTCGGAGTCGCTTCGTAACGATGGCCGCATCTGGGTGCCAAAGAAGCTTGAGGACGCCAAGAAGCTCCAGAAGGGCGAGATCAAGGGCCGTGACATTCCTGAGGAAGACCGCGACTATTACCTTGAGCGTCGTTATCCAGCATTCGGTAACCTCGTGCCACGTGACGTCGCTTCACGCGCTGCCAAGGAGCGTACCGACAAGGGCTATGGCGTCAACAACACCGGCCTTGCCGTGTTCCTCGATTTCTCTGAGGCTTTCCAGCGTCTCGGCCGCGACGTTGTGGACCAGCGCTATGGCAACCTCTTCGACATGTACCAGGAGATTACCGACGTGGATCCTCACGACAACCCAATGATGATCTTCCCTGCCATCCACTATACCATGGGTGGTCTGTGGGTCAACTATGAGCTCCAGACCAACATCAAGGGTCTCTTCGCCCTCGGCGAGTGCAACTTCTCCGACCACGGCGCAAACCGCCTCGGCGCTTCCGCTTTGATGCAGGGCCTGTCAGACGGTTACTTCGTCATCCCTTACACCATGCAGAACTATCTCTCCGACCAGATTCAGGTGAAGAAGCCAAGCACTGACGCTCCTGAGTTCGTGGAGGCCGAGAAGAACGTGCAGGCAGAGATTGACCGCATCATGGACATCCAGAACAAGCAGACCGACAAGTCTAAGCTGATGAGCGTTGACTCCATCCACAAGGAGCTCTACAACATCATGTGGAACTACGTGGGCATGGCCCGCAACGCTGAAGGCTTGAAGAAGGCCCTCGCCATGCTGAAGGACGTGCGCGAGCAGTTCAACACCTGCGTGCGTGTGCCTGGATCCAAGGAAGGACTCAACGTCGAGCTCGACAAGGCTATCCACCTCCGCGACTTCATCCTCATGGGTGAGCTCATCGCTTACGACGCCCTTGAGCGCAACGAGAGCTGCGGTGGTCACTTCCGCGAGGAGAGCCAGACAGAGGACGGCGAGGCAAAGCGTGATGACGAGCACTACATGTACGTGGCTTGCTGGGAGTACAAGGGTGAGAACGAAGCACCTGCGCTCTACAAGGAAGACCTCAACTATCAGTACATCAAGGTTCAGACGCGTAACTATAAATCATAGTTTTTAAGTTCATTAACTCAAGAAAAACAATGGATCAGAATATATCATTCACACTGAAGGTTTGGCGTCAGAACGGCCCTAAAGCAGAAGGCCACTTCGACACCTTTGAGATGAAAGACATCCCTGGAGACACTTCTTTCCTGGAGATGCTCGACATCCTTAACGAGCAACTCATTGAGGGTGGCAACGAGCCTTTCGTCTTCGACCACGATTGCCGCGAGGGTATCTGCGGCATGTGCTCACTCTATATCAACGGTCATCCCCACGGACCAGCGCAAGGCGCTACCACTTGCCAGCTCTACATGCGTCGTTTCCACGACGGTGATGTCATCACCGTTGAGCCTTGGCGCTCAGCAGCCTTCCCAATCATCAAGGACTGCATGGTAGACCGCTCGGCTTTCGACAAGATCATCGCGGCAGGTGGTTACACCAGCGTGCGCACGGGTCAGGCCCAGGACGCCAACGCCATCCTTATCTCCAAGGAAGACGCCGACGAGGCCATGGATTGCGCCACTTGCATTGGTTGCGGCGCTTGCGTGGCTGCCTGCAAGAACGGCTCTGCCATGCTCTTCGTATCATCTAAGGTCAGCCAGTTCGCGCTCCTGCCACAGGGTCGCGTGGAGGCTGCTCGCCGTGCCAAGAACATGGTCGCCAAGATGGAGGAGCTCGGCTTCGGTAACTGCACCAACACCCGCGCTTGCGAGGCTGAGTGCCCGAAGAATGAGTCTATCGCCAACATCGCTCGCCTGAACCGCGAGTTCATCAAGGCTAAGCTTGCCGACTAATATGCTTTCTGACGGCTTTTAAGGCTTCATTTCGAGCCTTTCACAGCCGTGAGCAGAACACCACAAGGGGAAGAACCAAACGCTGGTTCTTCCCCTTTTTCGTGTCTTGCATTTGACGGTGTTTCTCGCAAAGCCTGGATGTGAACAAAAAACGGGCGGCATCCCAATTGGGAAACCGCCCGTGATGAATATAGTATAAAATGGTATTTTTACTTGCCTGTTACTTGCCGAAAGTCTCGTCGAGGAACGTGTAGAACGCAGGGTCCTCACCCACCACGGTCTTCACGATCTTGCCATCGGGCCCCACGAGAATCTTTGTCGGGAAGCCTTGTATGGCGTACATTTCCGTTGTCTGCACGGCACCGGTCTTTGGCTGGTAAACGTTCTTCCAAGGAAGCTCGTGCTTCTTCACGCCCTCTTTCCACTTCTCCATGCTCTCGTTGCAGTCGATGGAAAGAATCTCAAACTTGCCCTTGTACTTGTTGTAGTATTCCTTCATCTTAGGAATGCCACGCACGCACCATACGCACCATGTGCCCCAGAAGTCGAGAAGCACGTATTTGCCCTTGAAACTCGCGAGCGAGAGAGGCTTGCCGTTGATGTCGTTCAGCGTGAAGTCGGGAGCCACTACACCAGCCGCTTGCTTCTTTCCAGCCTCTTCCTCAGCTTTTTGGCGTGCCTCCAGTTGGTCTATGGCCTTTTGGTAGTAGGCGTGCATGCGACCGTTTCTCACCTTTTCCGACAGCGACGCAGCCGCCTTCTTCATCGTGGCGAGGTCACCCAACGTGGGGATGAATGCCGCCGCTCCCTCCGAGTCGGGGTGCTTGGCGATGAAGTCGACGATGGCGCTTGTGGCTTGCTTCTGCATGGCAGGAGCCTTCTCGCTGTATTCCTTCTGTATACTCTCCTGCGACTCGCCGCTTTGTATGCGCTTGTTAAGCGACTCCACGAGGTCGCTGAGGGGCTTGAGGGCATCGGAATATGTCCTGTCGGCCTCGTTGTATTCCTTGTAGAACTTGCTGCCGCTGAAATAGTATGCCTTGTTCACGTCGCCCGTCATCACGGC
>DAINOS010000184.1:0-4852 GCA_036743855.1 Prevotella sp.
ACGAACTGACCACCGAGGAAGACGCCAGGGAATACAAAGCCATGCTCGTGACATGTGCCAACGCCTCACAATATGGCAACAACGCCTACATAGCTCCACAGGCCAGCATGCGAGACGGGCTGATGGACGTGGTTATCATAGAGCCTTTCAACCTGATGGAAATCCCACAAATAGTGATAGACATGTTCAGCAAGACGTTGAACAAGAGCTCACGCATCAAGACATTCCGCACGAGACGGCTGCACATACACCGTTCGTCCGAAGGCCCCATCCACTACGATGGTGAGCCTGTCATGGCTGGAGCCGATGTCGATGTCAGCATTGTGCCCAAGGGCATCAAAGTGGTGGTGAACGCTGAAGCCGACAAGGACAAGCGCAAGCCAAACACCATACAAAAGGCGGCCTGCGAGATGTTCAACGACCTCAACTCCATACAAGACGACATTGCCAAACAAACACGCCGAGGTATCAAAATGGCAAAGATGCTGCAAAAAAAGATAGGCGAGAATCTGCCAAACATATAAAAAGGACTTGCCAAACATATAAAAAATAGAAAAAACACCGCATAACATTTCTTTATAACCAAGATAATTAGTAATTTTGCAAACTCGTAAGACGGATAAGTATAGTAGTTTGAAAATTAACAAGATATAATCAGATAATTAACAAGATGACAAAAGCAGATATCATCAACGAGATTGCTGAACAAACAGGATTACAGAGGAAAGAGGTTTCCGTAGTGGTGGAAGCTTTCATGGAGACTGTAAAGAGCACCATGCTCCAGAAAAAGGAGAACGTCTACCTCCGTGGGTTCGGCAGTTTCATCATAAAGCATCGTGCCTCAAAGACAGCTCGCGACATTGGCAAGGACATGACAATCACCATCGCGGCACACGACATTCCGGCCTTCAAGCCAGCAAAGGTCTTCGTGGACGAGATGAAAGGCGAATAAACAACAAGAATATTTTTCATATCACAACATTTTAATTTTACAATTATGCCAAACGGTAAAAAGAAAAAGGGCCACAAGATGGCTACTCATAAGCGCAAGAAGAGACTGCGCAAGAACCGTCATAAGAGCAAGTAAGCCCGAGAGACAGTTCCAAAAGGGGCTCGCCCTAAGGGCTTGCCCCTTTTTTATTTGTTGAACAAGTTGTCGGAGAGACAACTTAGAGAAAAACACCATCAGAAATGACAAGTGAAGTAATTATCGATGTCAAGCCCAAAGAGATTTCCATAGCTCTGCTGGAAGACAAGAGGCTGGTTGAATACCAGAACGAGTCACGCTCGGCAAGCTACTCCGTGGGCAACATCTACGTCGCGAAAGTTAAGAAACTCATGCCGGGTCTCAATGCATGCTTTGTGGATGTAGGTTATGAACGCGATGCTTTCTTGCATTATCTTGATTTGGGTAGTCAATTCAACTCCTACGCTAAGTATCTCAAGCAGATTGAAAGCGACAGAAAGCACCCCATTCCTTTCGCGAAAGCCTCACGCCAGCCAGAATTGCAAAAAGACGGCAGCGTGCAACAAACGCTGAAAGTAGGGCAAGAAGTATTGGTGCAAATCGTGAAGGAGCCCATATCAACCAAGGGGCCTCGCATGACCGCCGAGCTCAGCTTCGCCGGACGTTTTCTCGTGCTCATCCCATTTGGGGAAAAGGTGTCGGTTTCATCGAAGATAAAGAGCGGCGAGGAGAAATCAAGACTGAAACAACTCATTCAGAGCATCAAGCCAAAAAACTGTGGAGTCATTGTGCGCACTGTAGCGGAAGGCAAGAGAGTGGCAGAGCTCGACGCCGAGATGAAGGTGCTTACAAGCAGGTGGCAGAGTGCCATAGACAAGGTGCAAAAGACACAGCACCGCCCACAACTCATCTATGAAGAGACTGGCAGGGCCGTTGCCATGCTGAGAGACCTCTTCAACCCCACTTACGAAAACATCTATGTCAACGATGAAGAAATTTGTAAGGAAGTAAAAGACTATGTGGCGATGATTGCCCCTGAAAAGGCCGGAATTGTAAAGACGTACACTGGAAAAGTGCCCATCTTCGACAATTTCAATGTCACAAAGCAAATCAAGGCCAGCTTTGGCAAGACCGTCAACTACGCTCATGGAGCCTACCTCATCATCGAGCACACGGAGGCTATGCACGTGGTAGACGTAAACAGCGGAAACAGGTCGAAAAACCAAAACGGGCAGGAAGCCACGGCACTCGACACCAATCTTGGCGCTGCCGATGAGCTCGCCCGACAATTGCGACTACGAGATATGGGAGGAATCATCGTAGTAGACTTTATCGACATGAACCTTGCCGAAGACCGGCAGATGCTCTATGAACGTATGTGCAAGGATATGCAGAGCGATCGCGCACGGCACAACATCCTTCCGCTTAGCAAGTTCGGACTGATGCAAATCACACGCCAGCGCGTGCGCCCAGCTATGGATGTCAATGTCGAAGAGGATTGTCCATCCTGCGGAGGAACAGGAAAGATACGCGCCAGCTTCTTATTCACGGATCAGCTTGAAGGAAAAATTGACCAACTCGTCAACAAGATAGGCATAAAGAAGTTTTATCTTTACGTTCATCCATACGTCGCAGCGTATATTAACCAAGGCATCGTGAGCCTTAAACGCAAATGGCAAATGAAGTATGGATTTGGAGTACACGTATACTCCTCTCAAAAGCTCGCTTTCCTGCAATATGAGTTCTATGATCCAAATGGAGAATTCATTGACATGAAAGAAGAAATAGAGACAAAGTAAACAACACAAAAACGCCGCGCTTAAACAAGATGTTAAGCGCGGCGTTTTTTGTTTTATCTATTCGTGTCTTGTCGCCCAATCGGCATCAAGCGTTTGGTATCACCTTGAACCTGATACGGAACGTGTGGCTCATCTCATCCCAGTTGGTACCGAGCAAGACGAACTTGCCTATTTGCGATGTTGACCTCACGTGCTTGCCAATGCATGGGCAAGCGTCGTAATCGCCAATGCGCACTATTCTGATGGTCTCCGACGCGTCCTTGGGCAAACGGTCGAGCGATATGCCATCGGGCAGATGGTTGCGATCCACCATCTCGTAGGTCACTGGCATGTCGGCCTCTATCAGGCGATTCATCTCCACCTCAATGGCTTTCTCTTCCTGGCGAGATGGCTTGTGGTCGAGCACATAGCTCATCTTGCTCTTCTTGCGCTCTATGTGGGCATTGCTCGATCGCTCGCAACCGAACATCCTTATCATCAACTGGTTGAGCAGGTGCTCCGCAGTGTGGGCAGGCGGGAACTCGTCCTTGCCGTGCTCGTTAAGGGCTAATGAGTCTAATCGCATCTTGATATTGAATTTAAGAATCTTTGCGCCATAAGGAGGCAACTCCAAAGTCACGGCTCCGTCCTTTTTCAGCACCAGCGTCTGCTTCTCCCCACTCAAGAGGTCCGAGGCCACGACATCACGTTCTGGCAAGCCAAGGAAATCGAAGGCATGCTTTGGTATAACCACGGAGACGCGCACGTCGGGACGCGAGAAGTTCACCACTATGAGCAACACCTCATCGTCTTTCTTCCTCAAGAAAGCAAACTGCTCCCTTGGGTTAAACTGCCATGTCTGGTTGTTGGCATACATCAGGTCGAAGCACTCTCCTTCCCTCACAGCCTTTTCCTTGTTGGCGATGCGCAACACCGCACGATAGGTATTCAGCAAGTGTCGCTCCTTATCCGTGAGCTCATCGGAGGTGAAAAACTCTCGCCTGACCGAATCGACGCTCCAATAGTCGAAGATTGTTGTGCGTCCGTCCTTGCCAGAGAAGCCTTCCTCGTCCATGCCACGCTCGCCAACCTCCTGACCGAAATAAACCATAAAAGGATTCTTCTGCAAGAGGGCGGCAACCACAAGGGCTGGCACTGCCTTGGCGCCATCCCCACAATAGAAGTCGCTGCCAATGCGCTGCTCATCGTGGTTCTCAAGGAAATAGAGCATATGGTCCTTTATGTCATCGGTATTTTGCCAACACCACGTTATGCTGTTGGCTGGACGGCGCTCACACACCACGTCGCGAAGGCAATCGTACATTCCGACCTTGTCGTAGAGATAGTCGAAACCCGACGCCACATACTTGCGATATTGGTTTGTGTCGTACACCTCTCCGATGAAGACTATCTGAGGATAGCATTCCTTCACTATGGCCGTGGCATAGGCCCAGAAATCCGACGGCACCATCTCCGCCATGTCGCAGCGGAAGCCATCAACGCCTTTGCCTGCCCAAAAGAGCAGGATGTTGGTCATCTTCGTCCACGTGTCGGGCACAGGATTGAAATGATAGCTACGGCCGCCGGCATCGCAATAGTCGACGCCATAGTTGAGCTTGACCGTCTCATACCAGTCATACTTGCCTGGCTCGGCGTTGAACTTGTCGTTGCCAGTGCATTTGGCAGGATTCTCCACATAGGGCTCCTCGCCATCGGCTGGCGCCACGGGACTCACAAAAGCATGACCAGGACAATAGTAGAAATTGTTTTGTGGGTCAAAATGCTTTGACGTGTCATCGTTTGCGCCCAAGTCGCTTACGCCTTCCGGCAGGTTCACGCTTTTATACTCACGCGCCACATGGTTTGGCACGAAGTCTATTATCACCTTCATGCCAGCGTTGTGGGTGCGTTGCAATAGTGCCTCAAACTCGGCCATGCGCCCAGGCACGTTCTCCGCCAAGTCGGGGTCCACGTCGTAATAATCGGTAATGGCATACGGAGAGCCAGCCTTGCCCTTTACCACGCAAGCGTGTTGGCGCGGAATGCCGTATAGAGAGTAGTCTGTCGTCGTGGCGTGACGGATGATACCCGTATACCACACGTGCGT
>DAINOS010000185.1:0-3887 GCA_036743855.1 Prevotella sp.
AAGGTATCGCTCATACCCGTGCCCGACCTTGAGGTTGAGGGCGACAAGGACGATGCCGACTTGCTCATCGTTGGCTTCGGCTCCACCTACGGGCACCTGCACGCCACCATGAACAAGATGCGCGAGAATGGCTACAAGGTTGCCTTGGCGCAGTTTAAGTATGTCAACCCATTGCCGAAAAACGCTGCAGAGGTGTTGCTCAGGTACCCCAAGGTGGTGGTGGCGGAGCAAAACCTTGGGCAGCTTGCCGCATTGTTGCGCATACGCGTCAATGGTTTCGTGCCTTATCAATACAATGAGGTCAAGGGACAGCCTTTCAACGTCAGCGAACTCGTTAAGCATTTCGAGGGGCTCATAAACCATGAGGTAGAAGCCGGCGGTGATTATTTCAACGCACGCGTCCTTTAACCATGTCCCCAAATCTTTTTAACATCATCTAAAATGGAATATTCAGCAAGCGATTATAAGAAAGGCCAACCCCGTTGGTGCCCGGGGTGTGGCGACCACAGTTTCTTGGCAAGCATGCAAAAGGCTATGGCAGAGATTGGCGTGCCTCCATACGAGACAGCCGTGATAAGCGGCATAGGTTGCTCCAGCCGCCTACCCTATTATGTCAGCACCTACGCCATGCAGACCATCCACGGCCGTGCGGCTGCCGTGGCAACGGGCGCGAAAGTGGTGAACCCCAAACTCACCATTTGGCAAATCAGTGGCGACGGCGACGGTCTTGCCATTGGCGGGAATCACTTCATCCATGCCATGAGGCGAAACATCGACCTCAACATGATCCTGCTCAACAATCGCATCTACGGTCTCACCAAAGGTCAATACTCACCCACGTCGCCCAGGGGCTTTGTCTCCAAGTCGTCGCCTTATGGCACAGTGGAAGACCCGTTCCGGCCCGCCGAGCTGTGCTTTGGCGCGAGAGGACGATTCTTCGCCCGCTCTGTGGCATCCGACAGCGCCGAGACCGTGAAAATACTCAAGGCGGCATACAACCACAAGGGCGCGGCTGTGTGTGAGATTCTGCAAAACTGCATGATATTCAACAACGGAGCCTACGACCCAATCTATACTCGCGACGGACGCAAAAAGAACGCCATATACCTTGAAGACGGCAAACCGCTTGTCTTCGGCGAGAACAATGAGTACGGCATCGTGCAGGATGGCTTCGGCCTGAAGGTCGTGGAGATAGGCAAAGACGGCTACACCATAGACGACATCCTTGTCCACGACAGCCATAATCCCGACAACACCCTCCAGCTCAAGCTCGCCATGATGGACAACGAGCACGGATTCCCCGTTGCCCTCGGCGTGTTCAGGGACGTTGAGGCTCCCACCTACGACCAAGCCGTCAACGACCAGATAGAAGAGGTCAAGGCCAAGAAGAAATACCACAACTTCACAGAGCTTCTTGAGACCAACGACATTTGGGAGGTGAAATGATGCTTCACGCAAAGTCCTGATTTACAGGGCAAAGCGAATCAAATAAATATCGCGTCGGCTTTACGGCGTGAAGGCATCGCCTTTACGCCGTAAAGCCGACGCGATTCAAGTGTAAAGCCGACGCGATTCAAGCGTGAAGCCGATGGCATTTCATAGGGGAGCAAAAGCCTTCATTTATATGAACTTATGTTAAACAGTTTTCCACATTTTGAAATACAACTAAAAACCGCTATTTTTGCAAAGATATAATATTAGGAATCTCACAATATGGCAACATCTCCAAATACGGAAGAACTTAAAAACGAACTTGGCTCACTAATCTGGCGAATGGCGACCAACCTTGTGCATGGAGGCAAAGTGTCGCCTGTTCAGTTTATGGACTACACCCTTGGTGCGTTGTTCTATCGGTTTATATCAGAGAACATCACCGACTACTGCAACAAACTTATGGCTGATGCCGGAGTACCCAATCCCGACTATGCTGGCATGAGCGACGAGATCGCGGAGAACGCACGCGACCAAATCATTAATGCCAAGGGCTTCTATATTCTTCCCTCGCAACTGTTCATCAATGTTGCCAACGGTGCATCAAAAAATACGGAGCTGAATACCACGCTTGCCAACAATTTCAAGGCCATTGAACAGAGCGCTATCGGCAAGCCGAGCGAGAACGATGTCAAGGGACTGTTCAGTAACTTCAACACCAACGACAATGGACTTGGTACGACTGTGGCAGAGCGCAACGAATTGCTCACCACATTGCTCGAAAGCGTGCGCGACCTCAATTTTACGACCTACATCGAGAGCGGACTCGACGTGTTTGGCATCTGCTATGAGCATCTTATAAAGATGTATGCCCTCAACTCGGGTACAAAGGGCGGTGAGTTCTACACTCCGAGCGAAGTGAGCTTTCTTTTGGCGAAGATTGCGGCATCAGGCCGCAAGACCGTGAACAAGGTTTACGACCCTGCTTGCGGCAGTGGCTCGCTGCTTCTTAACTTCAACCTTGTGCTTGGAGCGAAGAATGTGGAGGACGGTTTCTATGGTCAGGAGATAAACCTCAAGACCTACAATCTTTGCCGCATGAACATGTTTCTGCACAACGTGAACTACGACCATTTCGACATACAGCTTGGCGACACTCTGCGCAATCCTCTGCATACAGACGAAGAGCCATTTGACGCTATTGTGTCAAATCCACCATATTCCATTCCTTGGGACGGCGACAACGACGCCACACTCATCAACGACCCACGATTTGCGCCAGCCGGAGTGCTCGCCCCACGCTCAAAGGCAGACTTCGCCTTCACCATGCACATGCTTTCATGGCTCAGCGCAGAAGGCACGGCTGCCATCGTGGAGTTTCCGGGAATACTCTACCGCAGCGGCGCGGAACAGAAAATACGCCGCTATCTCGTAAGCAACAACTATGTTGACACCGTGGTGCAACTTCCTCAAAACCTGTTCTTTGGCACCAGCATCGCCACATGCCTGTTGATTCTCAAGAAGAACAAGAGCGACAACCGCGTGTGCTTCATCGACGCAAGCAATGAGTTCGGGCATGAGGGCAACAAGAACAAGCTTATGCCAGAGAACATCGACCGCATTTACAATGCGTACATGACAAAAGAGGAAGATGCCCACTTCTGCCATGTCGTTACCACAGCCGACATTGAAGCCGAGGACTTCAACCTTTCTGTTTCTACATACGTTGAGCAAGAAGACACACGGGAGAAGATAGACATCAAGGAACTCAACCAGCGCATTGCGGAGATTGTGGCGCGAGAGCAACAACTGAGAACGGATATTGACGCTATCGTGAAAGAATTGGAAATCCAATAAAGCCATTTTATGCCCAATATACCATTGTAGCAAGCACAATGCCCCAGAGGACTACACGCAAAAAATAGCTGAACGGTCGGCCGAAACTATATGCAACAGTGTCTGGATAATCTTAATTGCTTAATAGGTATTTCAATGAGGCATTCGTTTGATTCTTCTTCAAAAATGGTAGTCAGTGACGACCGAATTTTAAGATGATGAATTTTAGTAATACAAAACAGCAACGAAAATGCATAAACTCGATGATATGATAAAGACGCTTTGCCCTGATGGGGTAGAGTATGTGAAGCTGGGAGAATGCTTATCTTATGAACAGCCTACCAAGTATATTGTAAAGTGTAAGGATTACATAGAATCAGGGTTGCCAGTTTTAACAGCAGGGCAAACTTTCATACTTGGCTATACAGATGAAACTGAATGTGTATTCAGCGCATCCATTTAGATATACCATCCTTTCCAAACTTAGCGTATTTACTCTTGAGATTCTGATTCTACTGGTTTCTCAGCCGAAAAAAGATTCATAGATTCGGCAACTTTTGCCTCTTTCGAATCGGATTTATTCTTCTCTATTTCGTGAGTGCAATTATCAACCGTTTCTG
>DAINOS010000185.1:3897-4852 GCA_036743855.1 Prevotella sp.
AAAGAAAATCCTGTTATTATATTTGATGATTTTACAACATCATTTCATTGGGTGGACTTCGATTTCAAAATTAAAAGTTCAGCAATGAAAATGCTTAGACCAAGAGCGGATGCGAATATTTCGTTTCGATTTGTATATTATGCCATGAAGTGTATAAAATATCAAACCTTGGAACATTCACGGCAATGGATTTCTAAATATTCACAAATAGAAATCCCATGTCCTCCCATAGAAGTTCAGAATGAGATAGTTCGCATCCTCGACCATTTTACCCAGCTGGAGGCGGAGCTGGAGGCGGAGCTGGACTGCCGCAAGCGGCAGTATGAGTTCTATCGCGACCAGTTGTTGAGCTTTGATAAATTTACCCCCCCCCACCGGAAGGAGTAATGTAGTTTGGATACCAATAACGGATTTGTTTGAAATGAGAAATGGTTACACACCATCGAAAAGCAAGCCTGAATATTGGGAAGGTGGAACAATACCCTGGTTTAGAATGGAAGATATAAGGCAAAACGGGCGCATACTTTCTGATTCAATCCAACATATATCTATAGATGGAGTAAAGAAGGGTCGTTTATTCAAAGCAAATTCATTTATTTTGGCGACAACAGCAACCATTGGTGAACACGCTTTAATAATTGCTGATTCGCTTGCGAATCAGCAATTTACGAACCTTTCGGTTCGTAAATCGCTGAAGGACAAAGTAATAATAAAATATCTTTTTCATTATATGTTCATTGTTGACGAATGGTGCAAGAATAATACTAACATATCGGGATTTGCTTCTGTTGACATGAACAAATTTAAGAAATTAGAAGTCCCTATTCCTCCACTCTCCGAGCAGAACCGCATTGTTGCCATCCTCGACCGTTTTGAAGCCCTCACTACCTCGTTGCAGCACGGCTTGCCAGCCGAGATAGCGGCACGCCGTCAGCAATACGAATATTATAGAGAC
>DAINOS010000186.1:0-4845 GCA_036743855.1 Prevotella sp.
GAAAAAAAAGTTGTAATATTGCAAAAGATTAGAGAAGTCAATCCAAGGATTGGCAAAGAAAAAGGGTAACATAAAAAATAATGAAACGCGCATTTATAGCAATTTTAGGATGTATCGGCAGTTGCGTGTCCTTTGCGCAGAGCATAGATGGAGAGTATGTCTCCGAATGGCAATGGGGCATGAACGGCAAGACGAATTTCGTGAACCAACTACGTCTGAACTTAAGCGTGCCCATAAAGAAAGTCAATGGCACGGTTGAAGCCTCCACCTTGCACGTGGCAAAGACAAGCGAAAACGTAATAGGCGACTGGCAAGATTTCTCAAACCTCGATGCAGACAACATGGTAGCCGCTATAGCTGTCTTGGGCTATATGCAGACGTTTAAGGCTGGTCATGTGTTTTTAGGCGTGAGGAATGTGAACGAGGACTTCTTCGTATCGCCAGTCACCTCGTTTTTTGTCAACAGCTCATGCGGAATATTCCCCACCATCGCGGCGAGTTATCCAATAGCCAACTATCCCAACTCTGGCTTGACCGTCTATTTCGACGTGTCAAAGGGCAACTGGACTTTCCGCAACAGTATCTACAACGGCATGGGATACAATGGGTGGAAAGGGCATGATAATCCATTTATAGTACGTCCAAGAAGAGACGGCATATTCAACATCTCCCAACTTGACTATAGCTCCAATAGCGGACATTACTTTGCCGGTGTAGCCGTACACACGCGTCAATTTCCAATAGACGATGACGGAAATATGGTGCCACCCGAAGAAGACATACACAAAACGACTTGCGCATGGTGGGTGTATGGAGAACAGGAAGTATGGAAGGGAGCAGACAAAAACATCTCGTGCATGATCCAATATTCTGAAAACACAAGCCACAAAAACAGTTGTTATCGTTATGGTGAGATAGGAGGTGCCTATAGCGACGAGAAAAACGAATGCGGTATTTCCGGTCAATACGCGAGATTCCAACAAGGCACGGAATACTCACTGGAGATAACATGGAAAAGGCAATTGACCAATTCGATAGCCGTGCAACCCACTTTTCAATATATAAAAAACAGTGACGGCAAGTTTACCGTGGCGTGCGCCCGTCTTTACTATAATTTTTAAAAGCTTTTTCTTCCTATTGAAAACTTCTTATCGTAGTATCTTCTACGATAATACAACGAATATGAAAAAAGGAGGTTGCCAGTTGGCAACCTCCTTTTTTCATATTATATAGTCTAATAACTTATTGTTCAAGCCATTAGATGCTCTCGCTCCAATCCTCAGCGGCCTTGCGCACGTATGACTGGTAACGGCGCTTAGCGCTCTTCTCGGTCTCTTGGAAGAGCTCGTCTGCCTGGTCTGGCACAGCCTTCTTCAATGAAGAGAAGCGAACCTCACCCATGAGGTAATCCTGGAACTTATCCCACTGCGGAGCCTTTGAGTCGAGTGTGAATGGGTTCTTGCCTTCCTTGGCGAGTTCAGGATTGAAACGCCAGAGATGCCAGTAACCGCACTCAACGGCCAGAGCCTCCTCGTGTTGTGAGCGACCCATATTACGCTTGTCGGCCTTTGAACCCTTGATACCATGGTTGATACATGGAGCATAAGCGATGACAAGAGATGGGCCTGGATAAGCCTCAGCCTCACGGATGGCTTTCAATGTTTGGGCATTGTCGGCACCCATTGCGACCTGAGCAACATAGATGTAGCCATAAGTTGTCTCCATCAAGCCAAGATCCTTCTTGGTGACTCTCTTTCCGCTTGCCGCGAACTGGGCGATAGCACCAAGAGGTGTAGACTTAGACGACTGGCCACCAGTGTTGGAGTAAACCTCAGTGTCGAGAACGAGGATGTTCACGTCCTCACCGGTAGACAAGACATGATCGAGGCCTCCGTAACCAATGTCGTAAGAAGCGCCATCACCACCAATGATCCACTGGCTGCGCTTTACGAGATAGTGGTCAAGAGTCTTCAGCTCCTGGGCGCACTTGCAGCCAGCCGCGGCGTCGCGCTCGATGAGAGGCTTCAACACTTCGGCTGCTGCCTTAGAGCCCTCAGCATCGTTTTGGTTGTCAATCCACTGCTGTGCTGCCTGCTTGAAGTCATCACCCGTGTGCTCGCTCTCCATCTTGTGCTGGAGCAGGAGAGTGATGCGCTTCTTCATCTTCTTGTTGGCAAGGGTCATACCGAGACCGAACTCGCAGAAGTCCTCAAACAAGGAGTTGTTGAACGCAGGACCTTGACCCTTTGCATTGGTGCAATAAGGAGTAGAAGGCACTGAAGCGGAATAGATGGAAGAGCAACCTGTGGCGTTGGCAATCATCTCGCGGTCGCCAAAGAGCTGAGAGATGAGCTTGACATAAGGAGTCTCACCGCAACCAGAGCATGCACCAGAGAACTCGAAGAGAGGCTGGGCAAACTGAGAGTTCTTAGGACTCTGCTTGATGTCTACCAAAGACTGCTTTGACTTGACGTTCTTAACGAGATACTCCCAATTGGCATTCTCCTTCTTCATCTTCTCGTCATCGACATTGAAAGGAACCATCTTCAGGGCCTTTTCACCCTTCTTGCCTGGGCAAACATCAGCGCAGTTGCCGCAGCCAAGGCAGTCGAGGACTGAAGTCTGGATACGGAATTGCATACCCTTCAACTGCTTCGGGGCAAGCATGTTGATGGTAGCGCCATCGAAGCCGACAGCTTCCTTCTCATCCAATACGAATGGGCGGATACAAGAGTGAGGACAGCAGAATGCGCACTTGTTACACTGGATACAGTTCTCTGGGTTCCATTCCGGAACGAATGCCTCAACACCACGCTTGTCGTAAGCAGCGGTGCCGCTTTGCCATGTGCCATCAGTCGTGCCGAACTTCACGAAGTCGGATACCTTCAACAGGTCACCAGCCTGAGCGTTCATCGGACGGACAATCTCCTTGACAAATGCGGGTGCGTCGTCTTCAACCTTAGCGTCATCAGGCAGGTTAGCCCATGCTGGGTCTACGGCAAGCTCCTTGTACTCGCCACCACGGTCAACGGCAGCATAGTTCTTGTCAACCACATCCTGGCCTTTCTTGCCATAAGACTTAACGATAAATGCCTTCATCTGCTCAACGGCAAGGTCGATAGGAATAACCTTCGTGATGCGGAAGAACGCAGACTGCAGGATGGTGTTGGTGCGGTTGCCCAAACCAATCTCCTGACCAATCTTTGTAGCGTTGATGTAATAAACCTTGATATGATGCTTAGCGAAGTAGCGCTTAACCTTGTTGGGAATGAAGTTTAGGAGCTCATCACCATCAAAAATGGTGTTGAGAAGGAATGTGCCACCATCGCGAAGGCCACGGGTCACGTCATACATGTTCAGGTAAGCCTGTACGTGGCAAGCCACGAAGTTTGGCGTGTTGACCTGATATGCTGAGTGGATAGGCTCGTCACCAAAGCGGAGGTGAGAGCAAGTGAAGCCACCCGACTTCTTAGAGTCATAAGAGAAGTAAGCCTGGCAATACTTGTTGGTGTTGTTACCGATAATCTGTACGGAGTTCTTGTTGGCGCCTACGGTACCATCTGATCCCAAACCGTAGAACTTAGCCTCGAACAGGCTGTCGCCACCCATAGGAATCTCTGGAACCTCTGGCAGGCTTGTAAACGTGACATCATCAACGATACCAATTGTGAAATGGTTCTTAGGAGTAGGAAGCTCCAAGTTGTTGAACACAGACACGATCTTTGCAGGAGTCGTGTCGTTTGATCCAAGACCATAACGGCCGCCAACGATCATTGGCTTGCGTGGATCATCGTAGAGGGCACTCTTTACGTCGAGGTAGAGAGGTTCGCCCTCTGCTCCTGGCTCCTTGGTGCGATCAAGCACGGCGATACGCTTCACAGTGTCAGGAATGGCCTTGCGGATAGCCTCCACGCTGAATGGACGATAGAGGTGCACGGCAACCATACCGACCTTCTTGCCCTGCTTCGTGAGATAGTCGATAGCCTCACGAGCTGGCTCTGTGGCAGAACCCATGAGCACGATGATGTTCTCTGCGTCAGGGGCACCATAATAGTTGAAGAGGTGATACTCCCTGCCTGTGATCTTGGAAATCTCGGCGAGGTGCTTCTCCACAATCTCTGGCACTGCCTCGTAATACTTGTTGCAAGCCTCACGATGAGTGAAGAATGTCTCTGGGTTCTCTGCTGTACCACGTGTGTCAGGGCGCTCTGGGCTCATGGCACGGTCACGGAATCTCTTAATCCACTCAGGATTGACAAGCGGGCGAATATCTTCCATGTCAATCTCCTCAACCTTGTGGTACTCATGGGATGTGCGGAAACCATCAAAGAAGTTGATGAATGGGACAGAGCTCTCAAGTGTTGAGAGGTAAGGCACTGCTGAGAGGTCCATCACCTCCTGTACTGAGCCAGAGCAGAACATGGCAAAACCAGTCTGGCGGCAAGCCATCACGTCCTGGTGATCACCGAAGATACACAGTGAGTGAGAAGCCAGTGTACGTGCTGAAACATTGAAAACGCAAGGAAGCAACTCACCGGCAATCTTGTACATATTAGGGATCATCAGCAGAAGACCCTGTGAAGCCGTGTATGTACTTGTCAGGGCACCAGCTTGCAGAGAACCGTGGACGGCACCTGCGGCACCACCTTCAGATTCCATTTCCTGGACTGATACAGTCTGGCCAAAGAGATTTTTGCGACCCTTAGCAGCCCATTCATCCACATGCTCTGCCATAGGAGAGGATGGGGTGATAGGGTAAATGGCAGCAACCTCAGTGAACATGTAGCTCACATGAGCAGCGGCGGTATTACCATCGACCGTCACAAATTTCTTTTTTTTATCCAT
>DAINOS010000187.1:0-4802 GCA_036743855.1 Prevotella sp.
CCATGACCGGTCAGGACGCCGTGAACACGGCGAAGGAGTTTAACGACCGTCTCGACTTCGACGGCGTGGTGCTCACCAAGCTCGATGGCGACACACGTGGCGGTGCCGCCCTGTCCATCAGGACGGTGGTGACAAAGCCAATCAAGTTTATCGGTACCGGCGAGAAGATGGAAGCCATCGACGTGTTCCATCCGGAGCGCATGGCAGACCGTATCCTCGGCATGGGCGACGTGGTTTCTCTCGTGGAGCGCGCCCAGGAGCAGTTTGACGAGGAGGAGGCCAAGCGTCTGCAAAAGAAAATTCAGAAAAACAAGTTCGACTTCAACGATTTCCTCAAGCAAATAGAGCAAATCAAGAAGATGGGCAACATTAAGGACTTGGCGTCCATGATTCCTGGCGTGGGCAAGGCCATCAAGGACATCGACATAGACAACAACGCTTTCAATGGCATCGAGGCGATAATACGCTCGATGACTCCAAAGGAGCGCACCAATCCGGAAATACTCAACCAAAGCCGCAAGCTGCGCATCGCCAAGGGCTCAGGCACGACCGTTCAGGAGGTGAACCGCCTCGTGAAGCAGTTTGACCAGACCCGCAAGATGATGAAGATGGTCACGGGAAGTGGCATGAAGCAGATGATGCGCAATATGCCAAGAATGAAATGAGCTACCAGTTGATAGACGGCAAGGCTACCGCGGCTGCCATCAAGGAGCAAATAGCCCAAGAGGTGAAAGACCTCATTGCCAAGGGAGGCAGACAGCCTCACCTCGTGGCGGTGCTCGTGGGCCACGACGGTGGCTCCGAGACCTACGTTAAGAACAAGGTCATAGCCTGTGAGCAATGCGGGTTCAAGTCGACGCTCATAAGGTATGAGGACGACGTGACCGAGGAGGAGTTGCTGGCTTGCGTGGATAGGCTCAACAACGACGACACCGTGGACGGCTTCATAGTGCAGCTGCCCTTGCCCAAGCACATTGACGAGCAGAGGGTGATAATGGCCATCGACTACAAGAAAGACGTGGATGGTTTCCATCCCATCAACGTGGGCAGGATGGCAATAGGCTTGCCATGCTTCATCTCGGCAACGCCACTCGGCATACTTACCTTGTTGCGACATTATAACATTGAGACCTCGGGCAAGAAATGCGTCGTGCTCGGCAGGAGCAACATCGTGGGCAAGCCCATGGCGCAGCTGATGATGCAGAAACAATATGGCGACTCCACCGTAACCGTGTGTCATTCCCACTCAAAGACATTGAAGCAAGAGTGCCGTGAGGCTGACATCATCATCGCTGCCATAGGTCATCCCGATTTCGTGACGGCTGACATGGTGAAGGAAGGCGCGGTAATAATAGATGTGGGCACCACGCGCGTAGAGGATGCCACGCGCAAACGTGGATGGAGGCTCAATGGCGACGTGAAGTTCGATGAGGTGGCGCCAAAGTGCTCCTATATCACTCCCGTGCCAGGCGGAGTTGGTCCCATGACCATTTGCTCGCTGATGAAAAACACCCTTGCCGCGGCAAGGCACGAGTTCTACAAGTAACACGCGCGCCCTGTTTAGATAGCAAACAAATAAAAGATGGCCGTCATAACCCTTTCGTTTCCGAAACGTGGTTATGACGGCCATCTTGTTTTGCCTGTCGCGCGATGCGATGAGCTTAGAGGTTGTTGGTTATCTCCTTGCCCATCTGCATGACGTATGTGAGATTTATGTCCTTGTCGAACATCATGATGTCAGCGTCCTTGCCTTCTTCGATAGTGCCCTTGCGGTCCAGCACGCCCATGATCCTTGCCGGTGTCTCGCTTGCCATGCGGCACGCGTCGGCCATTGGTATGTCAGCCTCTTTCACGCAAGTGCGGATAAGGGTGTCCATGGTGGCTATCGAACCAGCGAGAGCAGAGTGGTCGGACACCTTGCAAACACCGTCTTCGAGGATTACGCGAGGCTCTGAGTTCACCTTGCCGTCGCTTGCGGCGTAAGCCAGCGAAGCGGTGATGAGAGCCGTCTTTTCCACACCCTTCACCTTGTATGCCACTCGAAGCATCACCGGTGGCAGGTGCTTGCCGTCGGCAATCACTTCCACGGTCATGTCTTGAAGCGCATAGACGCTTTCCACTGTGCCAGGGACCTTGAACTCACGTTCCTTGTAGACCACGGGCATGGCATTGTAGAAGTGCGTGGCGTGGGTCATGCCAGCCCTGTGGGCGGCCTCCACGTCATGGTATGTGGCATGGGTGCACGAAAGCGCTGGCAGGACACCGTGCCTGCGACATGCGCTAATAAATTCTATTGAACCGGGAAGCTCCGGTGCCTCGTCCCATCGCTTGATGCACGGATACTTGTCGAGAATGGGATTGTACTCTTCGGGGACTGGAGCCTTTATCCATTCAGGGTTCTGTGACGTGGCTTGTTTGGGGTTAAGGTACGGCCCGTCGATATGCAGACCGAGGATGGGACTGTCTTCTTCGTCCATGAGCTCGCCGCAGGTCTTGCAGGCCGCTTCTATCATGGGCATGGTGCACGAAGACAAGGTGGGATATATCGAGGTGGTGCCATGCTTGAGGTGGGCGTTGACCGCGGCGCGGAAAGCCTCCTCAGTGCCTTCTATGAAATCGTGGTTTCCGCCACCGTGGGCGTTGATGTCGATGCCGCCAGGTACGACATAGCATCCCTTGGCATCAATGATTTCCGCGTCCACGACGTGCAGGTCAATGTTTGACACGACCTTTATCTTTTTGCCGTCAACTACTAATGAGCCGCCGTCGAGCCATCCTTGTGGTGTGAGAATGCGGCCATTGACAATTTGCTTTAGCATAACGTTTGGTTGTTTTTAAGATTGATTGCTAAGCTGATAAAAACACGTTATATATTATATAATGTGTATTTTTACAGCTGGTTTGTTACCTCATTGCCCATCTGCATGACATAGGTGAGGTTGATGTCCTTGTCGAACATCATGATGTCGGCGTCCTTGCCGTCTTCGAGCGTTCCCTTGCGGTCCAGCACGCCCATGATTCTCGCGGGGGTCTCACTTGCCATGCGGCAGGCATCCTCCATAGGGATATTGGCCTTCAGCACGCAAGTGCGCACGAGGCGATCCATCGTGGCGATGGAGCCGGCGAGCGCGGAACGGTCGGCGAGCTTGCACACGCCATCCTCAAGGATAACGCGTGGGTCAAAAGCCACGTCGCCATCGCTCGCGGCACAAGCCAGCGAGTCGGTGATGAGGGCAGTGCGCTCAACGCCCTTAATCTGGTAAACCACGCGGAGCATGATTGGTGGCACGTGTATGCCGTCGGCAATCACCTCTACGGTCATGTCGGGAAGCGAATATATGCTCTCCACGGTGCCAGGCACCTTAAACTCATGCTCCTTGTAGACCACGGGCATGGCGTTGTAGAAGTGGGTGGCGTGGGTCATGCCAGCCTTGTAGCCAGCCACAACGTCGGCGTATGTGGCGCGGGTGTGAGCTATGGCAGGTAAAACGCCGTGCTTGCGGCACGACTTGATAAACTCTGTCGAGCCAGGCAATTCAGGAGCCTCATCCCAACGCTTGATGCAATCATACTTGTCCATCAAGAACTCGTACTCTTTGGCAACGGGGGGCTTTATCCACTCTGGAATCTGCGCTCCAGCTTGCTTCGGGTTGAAGTAGGGACCCTCAAGATGAAGACCGAGCACGGGGCTGTTTTTCTCTTTCATGAGCTTCCCACACGTCTCGCAAGCCGCCTCTATCATGGGCACGGTCGAGGATGACAGGGTGGGGAAGATGGAAGTGGTGCCGTGCTTCATGTGGGCGTTGATGGCGACACGGAAGGCTTCCTCGCTGCCCTCCATGAAGTCGCGACCGCCGCCACCGTGCACGTGCATCTCAATGCCGCCCGGTACGACATAGCATCCTTTTGCGTCAATAATCTCGGCCCCAACAATGTGGAGGTCACTGTTGGACACCGCCTTGATGGTGTTGTCCTCGATGATTACCGACCCGTTGTCGAGCCAGCCTTGGGGAGTGAGTATACGTCCGTTGACAATTTGTTTTAACATATATGTTTGATTAGTATGGTGAATTAGTTAGGCTCCATAGTGCCATTTCGTAAGTTTTAGCAAAGCTATTTGGCCGTTTCTTTAATTTGTTTACAAAATTACATATAATTTTCAAACGATTTGCGATAGAAAGTGTAAAAAACAATAATTTTTCATCATAGAAACACTCGTTGGGTTAAATATCATCTTTGCGACAAGAAACGGGCAATAAGACGTTTTCAAATGAAAGGTATCAAACAATTAAACTAAACGTCAATTCGTTTGCGAATTGCCTTTTTCTCTTTTAATCTGTTCATGAAATAGAGGAAAATGCTTATAAATCGTTTGTTTTTGTAAATAGTTTGCTAAAGATTATTGCAAATAACAATAAAAGTCAGTAACTTTGCAAAAATTAAAACAACAATTAAGAGAAAAGACAAGATGAAGCATCAATTGAGAAGCGCGGTATGCACTGAAGGTCGCAGAATGGCAGGAGCCAGGGCCCTTTGGGTGGCAGCCGGAATGAAGCATGAGCAATTTGGAAAGCCTATCATCGCGATAGTAAACAGTTTCACACAGTTCGTACCAGGTCATACCCACCTTCATGAGATTGGGCAGATTGTCAAGAAGGAGATTGAGGCAATGGGTTGCTATGCGGCAGAGTTCAATACCATCGCCGTGGATGATGGTATAGCCATGGGTCACGACGGCATGCTCTACTCGCTTCCCTCGCGCGACATCATAGCCGACTCGGTGGAATACATGGTCAACGCCC
>DAINOS010000188.1:0-4779 GCA_036743855.1 Prevotella sp.
GGAGGCTTCTCGTCAAACTTCCTCACCAAGGGCGGCATGCCCGTGACGATGGTGCGCCTCAACCTCGTGAAAGGTCTCGGCCCCGTGCTGCAACTGGCTGAGGGATGGACCGTTGACATCGACCCTGAGATACACGCCATCCTCAACAAGCGCACCGACCCCACATGGCCTACCACATGGTTCGTGCCTCGTCTCACGGGCAAGGCTCCGTTCAAGGACGTGTACTCAGTGATGAACAACTGGGGAGCCAACCACGGTGCCATCTCTTATGGCCACATCGGCGCCGACCTCATCACGCTGTGCTCAATGCTGCGCATACCAGTGTGCATGCACAACGTGGAGGAAGACCGCATCTTCCGCCCGGCGGCATGGAACGCATTTGGCATGGACAAGGAGGGTGCCGACTTCCGCGCTTGCAAGAACTACGGCCCGATTTACAAATAAGAAGCACACGGACGAATCAACATGGAACAACAATAAAAACACCGACAATGATTCAAGATTATCAGATACAGGAATTCCTGCGTCAGGCCCACCGCGTGGGCGACGCTAAGTTGACCCTTTGCTCAAGCGGCAACATATCGTGGCGCATCGGCGACGAGGCTCTCGTCTCCGGCACGGGCTCATGGGTGCCCAACCTGACGAAGGAGAAAGTGGCCATCTGCCGCGTGGCAGACGGCGAGGTGCTCAACGGCGTGAAGCCCTCGATGGAGAGCGGCTTCCACCTCGGCGTGCTGCGCGAGCGTCCCGACTGCGACGTGGTGCTCCACTTCCAATCGAAATACGCCACGGTGGTGTCGTGCATGACGGAGACGCCAAAGGACTTCAACGTGACTGCCGAAATACCGTGCCACGTGGGTCGCGAGATACCCGTCATACCATATTTCCGTCCTGGCTCGCCCGAGCTGGCCGAGGGCGTGAAGGCAGCGCTGAAAGACCACAACTCCGCCCTCATGCTCAAGCATGGGCAGGTGGTGTGCGGAAAGACATTTGACGAGGTGTTTGAGCGCGCCACGTTCTTCGAGATGGCATGCCGCATCATAGTGCTCAGCCAAGGCAAGTACAACACGCTCACGAAAGAGGAAATCGACGACCTCGAAGCGTACATCTTAGGAAAGAAATGACCTATTTAGCAATTGACTTCGGCGGTGGCTCTGGCAGGGTCATCGCCGGAACCATAACCCAAGAGGGCGCGCGCAAGCAGCTCACCATGCAACTGATACACCGCTTCCACAACCGCCAAGTGAAATTGGGGGAGCACGTGTATTGGGACTTCCCCGCTCTCTTCGAGGACATGAAGACCGGTCTTCGCAAGGCGGCGCAACTGGGACTTCGCGTCGATGGCATTGCCGTGGACACGTGGGGAGTCGACTTCGGACTTATCGACAGCCAAGGCAACCTCATCGGCAATCCCGTGTGCTATCGCGACGCGCGCACACGCGGCTTGGCAGACGAGTTTTTCGCCCACGCCGACCGCACGGCCCACTATGCCGTCAACGGCACGCAGGTGATGGAGATAAACACGCTGTTCCAACTGCTGAGCATGAAAAAAGTCGACTCTCCGCAACTGCGGATAGCCGACAAACTGCTCTTCACGCCCGACTTGTTCTCTTATTTCCTCACAGGCGAGGCAAACACCGAATATACCATAGCCTCGACATCGGAGTTGCTCAACGCCACCACACGCTCGTGGGACTGGCAGTTGATAGACCGCCTTGGCCTGCCGCGCCACCTCTTCTGCCCCATCGTCATGCCGGGCACGGTGCGTGGGCGATTGCGCCCCGACATTGCCGAGGAGACGGGCTTGGGGCAAGTGGACGTGATAGCCGTGGGCTCGCACGACACGGCAAGTGCCGTGGCAGCGGTGCCGGCAAAGGCAGACGAGAAGCCCATGGCGTTTATCAGTTCGGGCACGTGGTCGCTGCTCGGAGTGGAGATAGACAAGCCTATCCTCACCGAAGAGGCGAGACGCGCCGACTTCACCAACGAGGGCGGAATAGGCGGCAAGATAACGTTCCTGCAAAACATCACGGGGCTGTGGTTCCTGCAACGGCTCATGGCTGAATGGCGCGACGAGGGCGAAGAGCAACAATATGACCCACTGCTCGCAGCGGCGGCTAAATCGAAGATAAAGGCAGTGATACCAGTCGACGCGCCGGAGTTTCAAAATCCCAAGTCGATGCAACGGGCCATACTGGACCATTGCCGCGCCCACGGCATGGACGTTCCGCGAACCAAAGGCGACATCACGCGCGTGGTGCTGCAGTCGCTCGCCGCCAAATACGCCGAGGCGACACGCGCGCTCAACGCCATGCTGCCAACACCTGTGAAGAAGCTGCACATCATAGGAGGCGGATCGCAAAACAAGCTCCTCAACAAGCTCACGCAAGAGGCTCTCGGCATACCCGTGGAAGCAGGACCCGTAGAAGCCACGGCGATTGGCAACATTCTCACGCAAGCGCTCGCGAAAGGCGAGGTGGCAGACATCCATGAGATGAGAAGCGTCAGCGTAAACTAAAAACCAAACCGATTAAAAATGAAACAATCTATCTTATACAAGAACGGCGTGAGCTATGTCGTGCCGTTCGTGCTCATAACGTCGTGCTTCGCCCTCTGGGGCTTCGCCAACGACATCACCAACCCCATGGTCAAGGCTTTCTCCAAGATATTCCGCATGTCCGCCACCGACGGGGCGTTGGTGCAAGTGGCTTTCTATGGCGGCTATTTCGCCATGGCCTTTCCTGCCGCCATGTTCATACGCCGCTTCAGCTACAAGGCCGGCGTGCTCGTTGGCTTGGGACTTTATGCCTTGGGCGCGTTCCTGTTCTACCCAGCCAAGACCACGGGCGAGTACTACCCCTTCCTGTTGGCTTATTTCATCTTGACCTGTGGGCTCTCGTTTCTTGAGACATCGAGCAATCCCTACATCCTCTCAATGGGAACAGAGGAGACAGCCACGCGCCGTCTCAACCTGGCGCAGTCGTTCAACCCCATGGGCTCGCTGCTTGGCATGTATGTGGCAATGAACTTCATCCAGGCCAAGCTCAACCCGCTCGACACCGCCTCGCGCGCCAAACTCACGCCTGGGGAATTTGAGGCCATAAAGGACTACGACTTGTCGGTCCTCATCGCCCCGTACCTCGCCATAGGCCTGGTGATACTCGCCATGTTCCTGCTCATCCTGTTTTGGCGCATGCCAAAGAATGGCGACACCAACCACAAAATCAACTTCCTGCCCACCTTGCGCCGCATATTCTCGATGCCGCATTATCGCGAGGGCGTGGTGACGCAGTTTTTCTATGTGGGCGTGCAGATCATGTGCTGGACATTCATCATCCAGTATGGCACGCGCGTGCTCATGGCAGACGGCATGGCTGAGCAAGCCGCCGAGGTGTTGTCGCAAAAATACAACATCGTTGCCATGGTGATATTCTGCTGCTCGCGCTTCATCTGCACGTTTCTCCTGCGCTTTGTCAACACAGGCAGGTTGCTCATGCTCCTCGCCATTGCCGGAGGCATGCTCGTGGTCGGGGTCATATTCTTGCAAAACATCTATGGGCTCTACTGCCTCGTGGGTGTCAGCGCGTGCATGTCGCTCATGTTCCCCACCATCTACGGCATAGCGCTCACCGGACTGGGCGATGATGCCAAGTTTGGTGCCGCCGGTCTCATCATGGCCATTCTCGGTGGCAGCGTACTGCCACCGATTCAAGCGTCCATCATCGACAAGGGCGAGCTGTTTGGCATGCCCGCTGTCAACGTGTCGTTCATCTTGCCATTTATCTGCTTCGTGGTGATAGCCATCTACGGCCAGCGCACATTCTTGCGAAGCAAGGGTCGCCTCAAATAAAGGCTACGGCTTAAAGGCTACCACTGATAGACACGACACTTGTAAACGTTGGTGCCGTACTTGGCAAACGGCACCGACAACACTTTCACTGGTTCATTGGAACCAATGTGCATCTCCTTGATGTGGAATGTCCACCACGACTGTTCCGCGATGGTGGTCCATATCGCTCCGGAAGCCTTGTTGTAGTTGACCGACTTGACGCTCGTCTCGCCGTGGAACTGGGTCAGCTCGGTGAACTTCAAGTCGTCGAGATGCAGCAGGTAGGCGTTGTTGCCGGCGCAAAGCAGCTCGTCATCGGACACCACCGTGAGGTCGTGCAGGCCGTTGGTCGGGGTCTTGATGGTGCGCTCCACTTTCAGCTTTGGCGACGACGTGTCCCAGTCTTGCAAGGAGTATTCCACGAGATTGTTCTCGCCGATGGCGTAAAGGCGCTGGCGCGACGCTATCCATTGCACGCCGTGCGCCGACGTGAGCGAGGCTTGATATTTGATTTTGTCGGGCTCGGCTTGGTCGAACACCAGCAGCGAGTTGTTGCGGGCGTTGTTGCCAGTGGAGCAAGCCACAACGATACGGTCGTTTGGCAACATCGTGGCAGAGTGGGCATTGTTGCAGCGCGCGTAGAACAGGCACTTCTTGGATGACCGGTCTATGAGCGTGCATCCGCCCGTCGACGATGATGAGGTGACAAGGATCTGCTTGCCGTCGTTCACTGACTTGGCATCGTCGCAGTGGACGAACATACCACGGTAGGCGTCTGGGATGTCAGAAGTAGACGAGTCCCAATGCCACAGCACGTCGAGGTTGTCGTCCGTGGAGTTGTCGGCGTTGATAACATACACGTTGGTGCTGCCCACGAAAGCCAGCTCCGTGTAGCCGAACTTGCCTTGTGTGGGGGTGATGGTGCCCAAGCTGAACGTCTCGGGCTTGGT
>DAINOS010000189.1:0-4776 GCA_036743855.1 Prevotella sp.
ATAATGTCAGCCTGACGCGCGGAGTTACGTGTCACCTCGAAGCCGAAACGGGAGAAGTCGTAACGCGCGCATCCCACAGCCATGAACTCGATGCCACAGCAACTTGTACCAAACGTGAGAGACCAAAGCGAATTGCTTCGTCCCCAGTTGATGAGCTGGTCGAGTGAGCCAAGGACAACGTTAACGCCGCCATCATTGAGCTGGGCGGCAATGTCCTCCAAGGTCTCATTATCCTTAAACTCGTCGTAAGGGATACTCTTGATTCTTGGCTTTCTTACCTCCATTCCAGCACTCCTTTCCGCCAGGCGTATGCCAGGCCTAAAACCAACACTACCAGGAAGAACCCGATGCTCAGAAGAGCCATGCTGCCGAACTCCTTAACCACGACGGCCCAAGGATAGAGAAACACTGTCTCAATGTCGAAAATCAGGAAAAGGATGGCAAAGAGATAGTAACCGGCGTGAAGCGGCATCCAGCTGCTTCCACGCGTGGGGATACCACACTCAAAAGGCTCACCCTTCACCGGATTGTACGAGCGAGGGCCTATCAGCTTGGCGATGACAAAAGCACCCACCACCAATGTGACAGCCGTCAGCAACACGGTGACTAACAAAGTGAAATTCATAAAGTTTATAACGTTATATATAAGTAACTGAAGATGTATCTCTTATATGGCTCAATAACCGATGCAAAGGTACACAATTATTTCAAGACTTTATTATCTTTAAATAGAAAATGTAATGTGGACTTTGCAAGAGCTGCCAACTCAAACAACTTTGATTGTCACAGTCTTGCTCAATCTTCTTTTCTTGTCATTTACGACAATGCGAATGGCACCCTTCTTGTCGCCCGCCTTAACCGTCACTACGAGTTTGCCATTAAACAGCTTCATCGTGGGTTTCACGAACGATTCCAACGATGTGGCATCTCCATTGCAAATAGCGACAAACGTGCCTGCGCCCTTGACTTCCACGTCGATGAGGTCGTCTGCCTGCGGCAGTTCCGTACCGTGTTTGTCGACGAGTGAGACCGTGACATAAGCGAGGTCATCAATGCCTTTTCTTAATTCAGCGCGGTCAACATCAAGTTTAATCGCCTTTGCTTCCGACGCGGTACGCACTATCTCTTCGCCAACCTTATTGCCGCTGTTGTCATACGCCACGACCTTCAGCTCACCAGGCTCGTAAATCACATTGGGCCACATGAGCCGGTAGCGCGTGGCATACCGCCTTGCTTCATCTGGCGTAGTCGGGTCTATCCACGACTTTTGCGCCGGGTGATGTTCCAACCTTACCGTGTTGTCTTTCCTCACCCTGCCTTGCGATTTGCCATTGACGAAGAGCTCAGCCTCGGGGCTATCGCTGTAGACAAACACTGGCGTAACCTTACCCTCACGTCCCGGCCACGTCCAATGTGGCAGCACGTGAAGCGTGTGGGCTCTTTTGTTCCATACTGAGCGATAGAGATAATAACGGTCTTTTGGAATGCCCGCAAGATCCATGATACCAAAATAACTGCTGCGGCTGGGCCAATAATCGTCATACGGCGTAGGCTCACCAAGGTAGTCGTAACCTGTCCAAACAAATTGTCCAATAGTGTATGGCTTGTCATCCATGGCCATGAAGTCCTGCTCTGGCAGGTTGCTCCACAAACACCACTCCACATCATAACTGGAACATTGACCGTCCTTGTCTTCCTTGGCTTGTCCCCAACTGACAGGGAACTTATAAACGCCACGGCTGCTCACCGTCGATGCCGTCTCAGAGCCAAGCAAAAAACCGCATGGCAAATCCTTTATATTGCGGTCGTACTTGTACACTCGATAGTTGAAGCCAGGGATGTCCATTACCTGAGCAAACCCAGACTTCAACGCTTCCTCAGCCTTGTCCATGCCTTGTGTAACGGGGCGTGTGGGGTCGAGCTTGTGACAGAGGTTTTGCAAATGCTCAGCTATCACTCGTCCCTCGTAGCTCCATTGCTCCGGAATCTCATTGCCTATGCTCCACATAATCACCGAAGGGTGGTTGCGATTCGACTCCACAAGGGCTGTGATGTCCTTGTCGCTCCAGTCCTTGAAAAAACGAGAGTAACCGTTTTTACACTTAGGGTAAATCCACATGTCAAAGCTCTCTGCCATGACCATCATGCCAAGTGAGTCGCACACGTCCATCTGGATCTGTGAAGGCGGGTTATGAGAAGTGCGAATGGCATCGCAACCCATATCCTTGAGTTGTTTTATTTGCCTGATAATCGCCGCCTTGTTGACGGCCGCGCCGAGTGGTCCAAGGTCGTGATGTAGGCAAACGCCTTTTATCTTACGGCTCTCGCCATTGAGCTGGAAGCCATGAATGGAGTCCACCTTGACGGTACGAATGCCAAAGCGTATGGAAAGGTTATCCAAGGCCTTGCCTTGATTATCGACCAAGGCAATCTTCAAGGTGTACAGGTTTGGTGTCTCTGGACTCCACAACTTCGGGTTATCAACTCTGAAGCCACCATTGAGAGACTCTTTGTCAATACTTAAATCATGAAAGGGCTTTTCCTTTCCCGTAGCGTTATCTACAAGGGCAAGTTCCAGCGAGCCCTTGAAGTCCTTCGTTGATCCTGCAATCGCGGCATGGAAAGACATCAACGCTTTTGTGGAGCCAGTACGAGTTATACGCTGTGTCTTGACTACAGTCTTCCAAGGGTCAAGATGCACCTTATTCGTCGAGACCAACGTCACCGGACGGTATAGTCCAGCGCCTGGGTACCATCGGCTACTTTCCTCCACATTATTAAGCGACACGTCTATGCGGTTGTTTCCTTTTATTACAAAAGGTGTGATGTTGACCTTGAATGGTGAGTAACCATAAGCCCAAGAACCAGCTCGCTTGCCATTGACATAAACCACGGGCTCTGCCATGGCGCCGTCGAAGTATAATTCCACATGTCGGTTGTCAACATTGTCCAAATGGACATTCGTGGTATAAAAGCCTTTTCCTATCCATGGCAAGGCTCCAGACCGTCCGCTCTTTTCAGTTTTCTCGCTCTCGCCGTTTTGCTCAATGGCAACCTCCTGCAAGTCCCATTTCTTGTCAAACGGCCCCTTGATGGCCCAGTCATGGGGTATGGTGACAGACTGCCAATGTATGCTGTCGCGTGAAAACTGCCAATATTTAAGGTTATGTTCCACCCTTCCCTGTGCCATTGTGAGCATAGGTGCAAGGGAAATAAGAACGCCAAGAATGTTTTTAAGCATGATCAATTGTTAAAATGGAATCACGTCTATGCGCAACAAAGTGTTCATAAACTCGTTTTGCTTGCAAAAATAAATGAAATAAATGATTTTTCAAAGTTTTTTATAAAAATCTTGAAGGAAAACTTTGTGGTTTCATTTAAACCCCGTATCTTTGTAGACGTTATCCTGAAAACAATCTTTTTACCTTAGATGGAACTGATACCTATTGAAGATTTGGAGCGGTGGCCTGTGAAGGTAATCGCTTTTTTTTATTTTTCCCCAGCGAATGCTTCCTTATTCAGTTAGCCATTAGTTTATATTAAAGAAAAGATTACGACATAAGGCAATTGGCACAAATTTTGTAGATTTTCAATAGAACTAATTAAACGAAACGGAGGATTAAAAGTGGCATTCATTGATTATTATAAGATTTTAGGAGTTAGCAAGGACATTCCGCAGAAAGATGTTAGGCGTGCTTATCTTAAACGCGCCAAACAGTTTCACCCAGATCTTCATCCTGACGACCCAAAGGCAAAAGCCAAGTTTCAAGCATTGAACGAGGCGTATGAGGTCATCAACGATCCTGAGAAAAGGAAGAAATATGACCAATACGGCCAAAACTGGAAAGAGGCAGATGCTTTCAATCAGGCTGGAAACACAGGTGGCGGTAGCAGCTACCACTGGAGTTCCACTGGAGGAGGATCACCATTTGACGGCTTCGACTTCTCTGGATTTGGATCGGGCGGAGGTTTCTCCGACTTCTTCCAGAACCTTTTTGGCAATATGGGTTCCCATAGCCAGCGCACATCAACTCGTACCAGCACGGGAGAAATGAACGCAAAAGTGAACATCGATCTCTACACGGCCTTGTTGGGTGGTGAGGTAATTATCCAACTGAGCAACGGCTCAAAGATAAAGTTGAAAGTAAGACCGGAAACCCAAAACGGTACGAGAGTCCGTTTAAGGGGCAAAGGCTATGATCGTGGCGATGGCACTTACGGTGACTTGATTATCACCTACAATGTCAAACTTCCAACAAATTTGACAGAAAGGCAAAAACAGTTGCTCAATGAGATGAAATACGCTGGTTAATTAATACTTAAATAATATTAAATGACATCACGGCAATGTGAGAGTTCATTCAAATATTATTACCTTTGCATCCGCAATGAGCGAAAGCCCTATTGCGGATAGCTTATTGAGGGAAAGATGCTCGAGTGGCTTAAGAGGCACGCCTGGAAAGCGTGTATACCTCCAAAGGGTATCCGGGGTTCGAATCCCCGTCTTTCCGCTTAGAGATTCAAAGGAAGAAACAATTTTGTTTCTTCCTTTTTTCGTTTACGACAATGCGAATAGAAACAAACATTATCTGCAAACTCAGAATGTAAGAGAAAATGTGGGAATGACCATTCGGGACGTGGACGGGCACAGGGCCCGCCCCTGCACATGTAATGAAAGATACCCAAGGGTGTTGAACACAAAAAGAGCCTCGACTACGTTGCGTAATCGAGGCTCTCGTTGAAAGGAGGCGGCTACCTACTCTCCCGCATTGCATT
>DAINOS010000190.1:0-3832 GCA_036743855.1 Prevotella sp.
CGGCTTGGCAGGAACCGCGTCCGGTCGTCCTTGCCAAAGCGTATGTCTCTAAGCACAGCCTTCACTTTTTGTGGCATAACCTCGCCATCCAACTGCTCCCGTATGTTGTCGTATCCACTTCCTATCTCTGCCTTTGACAGGACCTTGATAAGCCTTTTTCTTTCTTCGGCGTATTTCTTCATCTCCTGTTTCTTTGCGTCAAGCAGGTGGTTGTACTCGTTGGAGAATGACACAAGCTTGCGCATTATTTGCTTGGCGCGCTCCTGTTCCTTCACGTCATTAAAATATGTAGCGTCCCATTTTGAAGACGGTGTGCAGGCTTTTTGCAGCCACGCATCTGCCATTTCCTCATTGCCGCAGTATGCGGCCAATATGCGTTTTGCGCCATCGAGCAACATTTGGCAGCGTGCCTTGAAACGACGGTGGGCCTCCTTGTCGCGGCGTGCATAGTAATCCTTCACTTGTTTTTGCAGAGCTGGGTTCTCCTTATAGGCATTTCCGTAGGCGGCCTTGGCTTCCTTGCAAAGGCCGGTTAGGGTATCATAGCTGTAGGGAAATGTCTTTTGCTTGCATTTGTAGGTGGACAGATAGGAGCAACCGCCGAGTCTGTTCTTCGCCTTGGCGGTAGTGAAAAGCTCATCCCTCACGAAATCGGCCTCGAAGTCGCGGAACTCACGCTCCAAGTCCCATTGGTTTATTCGGCGAAGCTCGTCTTCAAGTGTAGTGTAGCCCGCTATCAAGTCGTCCACGATGTCCTGTTGTGCCGCCACACTAAGCATGGCGCTCCGTGCGAGCAATCTACTTGCCGTAACGTTGCGTGTGAGGTCGAGAACCATAGCCAGTTCAGGGTGGCTCTTCATGTATTCCTTTGCCACCTCATTTCCATACTTGTTGTCAATGTCCACGAAGTCGGCCTGCTCACGGTCTTGGTCTTGCCAGGCGGCCGTGTTGGCACTCAGCGACCGCAATTTTGCCCGAAGCATCATGTTGAGGCGTTTCTCCGACGGTATGGCTGTGATGATGTACTCATACAATGGAGGCAAGTCCATGCGCTGCCCGGTTCGGTTGATGCGACCGCGCTTCTGCAAGTCGATGTTCACGTCGAGGTCGTTCTGAACGATGAGCATCTTGCGCTGGCGCACCTGGTCCTCGGGAACCTCAGTGGTGGAAATGGCATGCGCGCTTGCACCGATGGCTCCGCAGGCGTTGATGAGTATGACGTCCAACTTGTTGTTTTGGAAATCGTTGAAGATGAGGTTGGAGTGGCGCTTCTTCCTCGGCTTTATTACGGCGTTTATGAAATCGTCGTCGCCTTCGGGCGATAGATACTCCAACTGGCGTGCCCGCCCCGTACATTCCTCAAAACGTATGTTGATGTATTCGCCATTGGGTGCCACAAACTTCTCGGCGGTTATCAGCTGACGCATTACGTCGATGGGCGACACTGGCAGATGAAACACCTCTTCCTCTACATCATGCCTGATGCTTGTATAGTAGTCGTTTATCTCCTTGGCATCAGCCTTCAAAAACACATCGTCCGTTTCTTCAATAATCTCCCATATAGGACGATTGGCTGCAATGTCGGCAAAGCCGCTTCCGCAAACCGTCTTCTCCAACAGGCGCAACAGCAGGGTGGAGATGTCGCCACGCACGGATCCGTCTTCATTTGCCGTTACATCCTGGACTATGCATTCGAGCGTGTCGCTCATGCCTATTACCACGCTTCTCCCTTCTTTCACATTGTCAATGGCAGCCTGTGCCACCTTTTTCGCTTTCAAGGAGAGCAACAACACCTTGTTGATATAGAACAGTTGGGCTCTCGTGGGGTAGCACTTGAAGGGTAGAAGCAATTGCTGCATAAGCGCATGATTGACCAATTTGCCAACCATCGCCGACAGTTTCACGATCTCGCGGAAGAAATACATCACCTTGTCGAATTGCTCGCCATGCACCTCAAGGTCTTCATCAAGATATGTGTAGACAGGGGTGGGCAAGCCCTCGCCGGAATGTTCGCGCCTAATCATTTGTCCTTCCGCTGCAAGGCAGGACGAAACGTACTCCTGCATGGGCACTCCGCCATAGTGCAAGGCATTCTTTAGCGTGTTCTCCGTAGCCAAGGCACTCAGCGCCGTGCGCCTCATGAAGGTGAGAAGACACTCCGGTCGCTTGGCAAAGGTGGCGGAGAGGAACACGCATTGTGACTGTGGCGTTTCCTCAAGAATCATGTTTATGCCCTGCGTGATAATCGATGCTGTGCCGGCATTCACACCGCTGCTCTTGTGGGCCTCGTCGAAGACGAACAGCACACGGTGACCCTCGCACAACAGGCGAAGGAAGTTGAGGCGTGTCATGTCCCGCCTGGCATCTTTCAGTTGGGAGTAGGTAATCATGAGATAGTCGAAGGCATCTGTCGGCACATCTCCCTTGCGAAATATTTCTTGAAGAATGGGCTTCTTGGGTGCCTTGTACACCACCTCATACTGCTTCTGGTATAGTGCCATGCGTTCCGCCTCATGTTTCTCGCTGTCTTCTTCATCATAGGGAACCCAAATGTCATCTGGTTTACCATCCTTGTCATTCTGCTCAACAACATGGTCAAAGTCAACGACTGATGCCCCGGCATTCACCACCAGCGGTCGTGCGTCCTTTATGCCAAGCGCTTTGCAGTCGCGATACATGTCGCTGAACAGCGTGTAGCGGTCGGTGAAGAATACGGGCAGATAGCCCGACAGCAGACCATAGCGTATCATGGCAGCCGCCTGTCTGCCTTTGCCTATGCCGGTCTGATCACCTATGACTACAGCCTGTCCACGTTTCTCTATATTGTACATGGCCAGCGCCACGCTGTCTATCTGCTCAGCTGCCAAGGCTTCTTGCAGTTCGTCATGACTCATGTGTAAGCGGTTGGCCACATATCCGCTTACTTCTCCGTCCAGTGCTTCGCTTAGCTTTGCCAAAGCCCTTGCCGTGTATTCTGCTAGTTGTTTGGGGACAACTGTTCCCAAAGACTTTGCGTCCTTCACCGCACTTTCGTATTTTGTAGACTTCTCCATATCCACATCTTTAAATTTCCGTGGCAAAAGTAATGCTAAGGTGTGCCAATAATTAGCACAGGTTGGAAAAACATATGCTCTTCTGGATTTTTTTTCAAGAAAAATCCAACCTGTATTGCTTATTGAGACACCACGACAATATCTTTGCCGACAAAATAATAATATTGAGAACGATGAACAAGAAAATATATTTTGCCGGGTTCATCCGTGGAGGCAGAGACGACGCAGCCTTGTATAAGCGATTGATAGACAACATGAAACGAACTGACATCGTGTTGACCGAGCACATTGGTAAATCTAACATCAGCATTAAATCCCAGACAAAAGCCGTAGACGCACAAATATACGAGCAAGACACGGAGTGGCTTAGGCAGAGCGATATGGTAATAGCCGAATACTCTTGCCCATCGCTCGGCGTGGGCTATGAGCTTGGCTTTGCGGAAGCACACGGCATTCCAGTGTACATATTCTATAATCGAAACAAAGCCAATCTATAAGCAATGTTGAACGGAAATGTCAACTTCACAATCATCCCTTATGAGTCGGAGAAAGACATTTACATTCATTTGGATGATATACTACAAAAGAATGAATAAAACAAAAAAGCGAAACAAGTATTAAATACTTGCTTCGCTTATATTGGTTGCGGAGGCAGGATTCGAACGTGCGACCTCCAGGTTATGAGCCTGGCGAGCTACCAACTGCTCCACTCCGCGATATTTCTCATTTGCTTCTGCAAAGATACGGCTTTATTTTGGATTAACCAAATATTTCCAAAT
>DAINOS010000190.1:3842-4717 GCA_036743855.1 Prevotella sp.
CGAGTGCAAAGGTACGACGATATTTTGAAATATCAAAATAATTTTGAGAAAAATATTCAACTGCCATATATTATTGATAAATATCAAGTGCCTCGCGCGTTTTTTATCTCTGTCATAGAGAATGTTGAGATCTTCACATAAAAAAAGTGAGAACTTCATGCAAGTTTTTGTCATGTTCAGCGTTTAATGACTAAAGGAATCTTATTTTTATTTCTATGGCAAGAAAGTTTTTATCTATCGTAATCCTAATTACCTATGTGTTCATCTTGGGTAGTTGCGATTCAGATGATTTGAGAGTTGAGGAGTGTAAGTTGGACATGAACCTTTTCGACTGTACATACACGGTCGATGACGAGGGTTGTTGTGTGCTGAAAGGGGCCAAGCCAATCTCTGACGATGAGGTTAAAAGTCAGGTCGTGGGTTATGGTTGGAAGTCAATCGCTACTTATGAAGTGCAGGCTAATGGCAAACTGAACATGACGGATTATTATGATGATTTGATAGGTGGCGCTCCTATTCACTATTGGTTTGAGTCTTCGCGGCAGATGGTTCAATATTATTATGTTGACGCTATGCCAGCTGACGGTTTTTCGCGTGTATCCTGGACTTATGACGCGACCAAAGGCTATATCCTATGTGGGGACGTTACGTCGGCAATGGCAGACAGGTATCAGCAGATTCTCAAGCTCGATGAATCTAATGGCAAGGTATTGATGTACACAATCAAGAAGTTGGGTGTAAAAGGAGATGGCAAAGGCGGCTATGAGCCTTTCTATGGCATGGTCGTATACAGGCGCATGACAGCTGATGAACTGAAGAAGACGCAAGAGACATACACCTACGACTTCGACAAGAATGGCACCGTTCCCGACAAA
>DAINOS010000191.1:0-4703 GCA_036743855.1 Prevotella sp.
GCCGTGTTCAAGGCCGACGCGAGCCTCACGCAAGGCTCCGTGTCGCTCGACTACGAGGTGTCGCGGTCCTATCTCGTCAACACCGATGGCACGGAGGTCGCGCAGAACCGCCGCTCGGCGAGGGTCATGCTGATGGTTCAGGCCGTGGCCGATGACGGCATGCAACTGCCCTTGATGCAAGACTTCTTCGCATTCAATCCCGACTCGTTGCCATCGCAAGACACGATGATTGCCGCTGCCAAGGACTTGCTCAATCGTGTGGAAGCCCTGCGCAAGGCTCCTGTCGCCAATCCCTACACGGGACCGGCAATCCTTTCCGGCCCTGCCAGTGGCGTGTTCTTTCACGAGATATTCGGCCATAGGCTTGAGGGGCACCGCTTGAAGGAAGGTGGCGAGACGTTCAAGAACATGGTAGGCAAGTCGGTGTTGCCAGCTTCTTTCCAAGTGTATTGCGACCCGACGCTCCGCCATTATGCCGGCACCGACATGAACGGCTACTACCTCTACGACAGCGAGGGCGTGAAAGCTCGCCGCGTGGCAAACGTCACCAATGGCGTGCTTCGCTCGTTCCTCATGAGCCGCGTGCCTCTCGACGGATTCCCCGAGAGCAACGGTCACGGTCGCGCCTCCTTTGGCAATGACCCTGTGAGCCGCCAGTCGAACCTCGTGGTAGAGACCAAGGCTCCCAACACCGATGCCCAGCTCCGCCAGATGCTTCGCCGTGAGGCCAAGAAGCAAGGCAAGGAATATGGCTATTATTTCCGCACGGTGACGAGTGGTTACACCATGACCGGCGAGGGCGGCAGCATCAACTCGTTCAACGTTACCCCGGTGGAGGTGTATCGCGTCTTCGTCGACGGTCGTCCCGATGAGCTCGTGCGTGGCGTGAGCCTCATTGGCACGCCTCTTTCCATGTTCTCCCACATCCAGGCCGGCGGCGACAAGCCCAGCACCTTTACCGGTGTCTGCGGGGCAGAGTCTGGTTGGGTGCCCGTCACGGCATCTTCGCCAGCCATCTTCGTGAGCCAGATAGAGACACAGCGCACGCAGAAGGGGCTCAACATTCCACCAGCCCTGCCAGCCCCAGCATTCACGGAGAAGAAAGACAATACTGACAACACCATTTTCTCCGCCATGAAGGATGAGCTGAAGCGCACGGTCGACAGTCTGCGCGTGCAGGGTGCTCCCGCTCCTTTCTGGACAGGCTATGTCACCAACCGCTATCGCTCGTTCAGCGTCACCGGTGAGCTTGGTGGCATCTCCGATCTTACGGTCACGCCTTGGAGGACAAACACCATGACCCATGTGCTGCTCGGCAACTATCGCCACAACAGCGACGTGGTCTTCCAGCCGCTCATTGTAGGCGGCACTTCCAACGACGCGCTTTCTTACAATGGCTTGCGCCGCTCGTTCTGGCAGTCGTCGTTCATGGCCTACGTGAGCAGCGTGAACATGATGGCGCAGAAGCAGAACTACCTCAACCAGAATCCTTTGCCTGCCGCATTGGAGAAAATTCCGGATATGCAGCACTCTGCCCCTGGCACCTACGTCTTCGACGCCAAGAACCGTGATGCCAACGTGGACATGGACAAGCTCCAGCAGTATGCCAAGACGCTTTCTGCCATATTCAAGGATTATAAGTACTTGACAGGCACATCGGTGAAGATCTCCGGCGACCAGCTCGATTCTTACCGCAGTACGTCGGAGGGCGTTAACATCAAGCAGCCTCACGACATGGTGACGATAAAAGTCAACGCGCAGTTCATGGACGACAATCGCGTGATGCTTGGCGATGAGCTGTCATTGCAGTATGAGCACGTCTCAGAGCTTCCGCCTCTCGACACCCTCGTGGCCAAGGTTCGCCGCTTCGCCGACGACTGCATGGCCTTGCGCGACGCTCCTGCCTTGACCGACGACTATAAGGGCCCCGTGATGTATGAGGGCGACGCGGCAAGGCAAGTGTTCACCGAGAATTATCTTGTCCCCGACAAGTTCTATGCCCAGCCTTCTTTCCAGGAGAACCCCAAGTCGCTTGGCTTGAAGATCGGCAAGAAAATCATGGACGAGCGCGTGACCATAACCAACGAGACGGCACGCGCCGACTGGAACGGCACTTCTCTCTATGGCAACTACGCGGTAGACGCTGACGGCTTCAAGCCACAGCCGTCTATGACCATCGTGGACAAGGGCGTGTTCAAGATGATGCTCAACCGCACCACGCCAGCGCAATTCGCGTTGAAGAGCACGGGTTCGGCCCGTTGGTACAACGACCCACGTCAGGCCATGCCCGCTGTTGGCGTAGGCACGTTGGTGGTTTCAGCCACTGGCACGACCGATGCCGACAAGATGGAGAAGACGTTGACTAAACTCGCGAAGAAGGCAAAGGCAGATTGCGCTTATGTCATAACCAAGCCTGCCGACTATGCGTCGCTTCGCTTGTACAAGGTTGACTTGAAGACGGGCGAGCGCAGTTTGGTGAAGACCAACCTCATCACCCTGCCCACGCAAGACCAGATGAAGCGTTTCGAGGCTATCTCAAGCAGTTCGTTGGTGATGAACAGGGTTAGTCCTTACACTTATTCCGTGGTTGCCCCAAGCAGCGTCATCATTGGCGACATGGAGCTTTCTGTGCCTACGATGAAGAGCTCTCGCAAGCCGTCTCTCGTTTATCCGCTTCAGAGGCAATGACACTTTGGTATAATATTTTTTTAATATAAACTCTCTCTCTTTTGGGCTTGTCTTCCGCGTGAGCGAAGGGCAAGCCTTTCTTGTTTCGGCCTTACGCTTGAATCGCGTCGCGATTCAAGCGTGAAGCCGTTGCGATTCAAGCGTAAAGCCGACGCGATTCAAGCGTAACGCCGAAAGGGGCACATTTGGCGATGATTTTGGCACCAAAATTTTAATACAACACATACAACCTTTTTGAAGTTAGCCGAAAGAGCTAAAGTCACTAATTGCAGTTGTATATGTTGTATTTGTTGTTTTTCAAAACATCTACTTTCATCGGCTGTTTTAGTATGAAGGCTTGCCGTTTGCTGGACTAACGCGATTCAGGTTGGGCTGTGTTATGGTAAGATATTCCACATCTGTGCTGGTGGTTAGGCTTTTTGTTAATCTCCTGTTTTTCAGGCTTGAAAAGTTGCGTATGTGAGGATTTATACCTATATTTGCATCATTAGGAGAGCCTATCAAAACACGGAAAATTAACTCGTTCAATTCATATTAAATCAATTTGCCTATGAAAGCTAAATTCTATCTTTTTGCCAGTTTGCTGTTGGCTTTTTTGTCATCCTGCTCGCAAGACTCCATGGATGGCGATTTGTCCAATGAAGATGTCTCTTTGGAGCAAATATTCGAAGACGCTGCCCTTTCCGACTACGAGCTTGCGTGCTATGATGCCGAAGACTCTGGAATTGTGCCGAATGGTGAATGCCTTGTTGGAGCTATAATGAAAGCTGGTGAACAATTTAAAGTTCATTGGAATTATGCTCAAGTTAAACGTTTGGTGGATAACTATTTAAATAAGCCAAGTATTGATTACAATGGGAACGTAATCGGATTTCCTTCTGATCCAAGAACGTTAAGAGCCTTTCTTAGAACCTTTTTCGACTTTTCGTATATTATGGAATTTGATAACCCCGTTTTTATAGCTAACATTGGTAAGGGATATACAGGAATCGCTATTGCGAAGAACTATGATGATCAAAACTCAGGTCATGCGTATACAGTCCTCCGATTGTGTGATAAGCATAAAAACAACTGTTATATTTGTTATGATCCAGTAGCTGGTTATGAGGTTCATCTAAAACATTCGGAGATAGCTTATGGTTTTTCTTTCATACTGAAGGGAGCAAAATCTACGCCACATTTGGATAAAGATTAACTAATGTTGATTTTCGTAGCTTATGAAACGATTAATATTTATCTTTGTCGCTGTTCTTTTCTCTTCGCTCCCGTCCCTTGCCCAAACAGGTGATGACGCGGTGCCAACCTCTTGGTTGGAAGGAATAGACCCCGGAACGGGGAAGCAAGTTGGTATCTTGTATGATGAGGCACTTTCGTTGGTTGAGCCATTGAAATTGAAATTGAATTCTGATGGCACCTCAACTTTTATATTTGACAAGGTGAGTGCGTCAAGTCCAAACAAGCATGTTCGAATGTGGAAACTTTCGTCGGAGGCGCGAGACCTCATAAACCATGCCATTAGTCATCGCCAATGGCTATGCCTTGTCCACAAAATCAAGCATTATGGTTTTCTTGACAACCTATCCTCTATTCTCTCTTTGTCGTTGATTCCCTACACCTTTGAAACAGAAGATTCTGTTGGTGGACCTATACCTAAGACCATCAAGCCAGAATGGGAAAAGGATGGCATGACTTTCTCTGACGAAATTGAGGGTGATACCGTTACGCGGTTTGAGAGTGTTGAGATGTTCGCTTTGAAAAACGGTAATGCTTATCTTATAAGGGGCGGAATTAACAATATGTTCGCGGCAAAAGGCTCCCGTGATTATCTTCACATAGACAACGTCCCCGCCTCAGCGCTTCCTTTTCTGAGATACCTCATAGCTAAATGTGCCGGAGCTTTCATAACTTATGACAAGTCGACACTAAAGATTTACAAAATGAGGCTTTATCCGGGTGAAACCCTTATAATAGGCAAGGATGCTACTAAAAACAATGCCCAGCACGCTCTCACGTTT
>DAINOS010000192.1:0-4695 GCA_036743855.1 Prevotella sp.
CTTAAAATCCCTTGGCCAGTAATGGCTGTGCGGGTTCGAGTCCCGCTCGCGGCACACAACCTTTAATAATAAATTTATTATGCGTAACCATCTGATTTATTCTTTATCAGCATGTTCTATGCTTTTGTTGGCTTCATGCTCTAAGATGGGGCCTCTTTCCGCCGACAATTTCTCGGTAGATCCTAATCCTCTTGAGACAGTTGGTGGCCAGGTGCCTGCTACTATTGATGGCACTTTCCCAGTGAAATACATGAAGAAAAAGGCTGTTGTGACCGTCACTCCAGAACTTCGTTATGGCAATGGTCTCGTCACCAAGGGCAACGGTGCCACGTTCCAGGGCGAGAAGGTGCAGGGCAACAACCAGACCATCTCTTATAAGATGGGTGGTAAATATACCATGAAGACGGCATTCCCTTACAACCCTGATATGCAGCAGAGCGAGATGTATCTCACTTTCGATGCTCGCAAGGGCAATAAGGTTTACAACGTGCCTGCCGTGAAGGTCGCCAATGGCGTGGTTGCCACGGCTGAGCTTTACAAGAAGACCATGGACAACGCCGGCGCATGCATCGCTCCCGACAGCTTCCAGCGCGTCAGGGACCAGAAGGTGCAGGCCAATGTCAAGTTCCTCATCAATCAGGCCAATCTGCGCAAGAGTGAGCTGAAGAACAATTCCGTGAAGGAGTTTGTCAAGATGCTCAAGTCTATCAACGCTGACCGCAAGGGCTTGAACATGAAGAATGTCGAGGTCGCTGCTTACGCTTCTCCTGATGGCGGTTTCGCTTTCAACGACAAGCTGTCAAAGAATCGTGAGAAGGTTTCCACAGGATATGTCAACCAGCAGCTCAAGGCCGCTAAACTTGGCGGTACCGACGTGGACGCTCACTACACAGCACAGGACTGGGAAGGCTTCAAGGAGCTTGTCGCCGCAAGCAACTTGCAGGACAAGGACGTGATCCTTCGCGTGCTTGAGATGTACAAGGACCCAGCCGAGCGTGAGAGCCAAATCAAGAACATGAGCGAAGGCTTCCGCGAGCTCGCCACAGGCATCCTGCCTGAGCTTCGTCGTAGCCGTCTCATCATCAACTACCAGACTGTTGGCCGTAGCGATGACGAAATCAACGAGCAGTATGCCGCTGATCCTTCAAAGCTCAGCGAGGACGAGCTCCTCTATGCAGCAAGCCTCACTAATGATCCTTCAAAGAAGGCTGAGATTTACCAGAAGGCTTCTGAGCTGAACAACAACGACTATCGTTCACTCAACAACCTCGCAGCACTTGCTTTCAATCGTGGCGACCTGAATGCCGCTAAGCAGTATATCGATGAGGCAAAGTCGAAGGGCAACGCTCCTGAGGCTTACGCTAACCTCGCGCTTATAGCCTTGAAGAACGGCAACACAAGCGAGGCTGAGAGCTACATCTCAAAGGCCAACGACGCCAACGGTTTGAACGAGGTGCTTGGCAACCTCAACATCGCCAAGGGCAATTATGCGCAGGCTGTCAAGAACTTTGGCAACTCGGCTACCAACAGCGCAGCTCTCGCACAGCTCCTCACAAAGGACTATGCCACCGCTCTTTCCACACTCAACAACGTGAAGAACGCTGATGGCATGACAGAGTATCTGAAGGCCATTGTCAACAATCGTATGGGCAACACCTCTGCTGCCAAGGCTGCACTCAGCAAGGCAAAGCAGCTCGACAAGGCCCTCGCGGCTTATGCCTCAAAGGATCTTGAGCTTGCCAACCTGAAGTAATTGAAAATTTATTAGGTCTTTAATAATGAGCCATAGAGCCAGACGTTTGGCTCTATGGCTTTTTCTTTTTTATTATCATGCCACGCAACTTATTTCTTCTTCTCGCGCTTGTCCTTTTCGTCTCGTGTGGTGAGGACAGTAAGCACTTCAAGATTGAAGGGCGTCTCTTGCAGATGAACCAGGGCGAGTTTTATGTCTATAGCAATGACCAAACAGTCAATGGCATAGACACCATCAAGGTGCAAGGTGGGCGTTTCTCCTATGAGATACCATGCTCGTCGCCATCCACGCTGACCATCGTCTTCCCCAATTTCTCGGAGACACCCGTGTTCGCGGAGCCGGGCAAATCGGTCAAGATGGACGGTGACGCTTCCCATCTGAAGATGCTGAAGATAAAAGGTACGAAAGACAATGAGTTGATGTCTTCTTTCCGCGCCCAGATAGCCAATGCCTCACCTCCTGAGACCAAGCGCTTCGCCGAGACGTTTATCAACACTCATCCCGATTCTCCCGTGGCTGCCTGGTTGCTGAGAAAATATTTTATCGCAAATTCCACTCCCGACTATGACGCTGCCGACCGATTGGCAAAGATGTTATTGAAAAAACAGCCTGGCAACGCGAGCCTCAAGCTCTTGGCGCGGAGCGTGGAAAAGCTGAAGACCGTCAGTGTCGGTAAAAGGTTGCCTGCGTTTACCACATACGACATCAATGGTCGTCCCGTCTCCTCTTCCGATTTGTCTGTTGGCTCGGCTGTCATCTTCGTATGGGCGACATGGAGCTTCGACAGTGGCGACTTGATGAGGCATCTGCAAGGTCTCAGTGAAACCACGAAGTTCAAGGTTCTCGCCATCAATGTGGATCCAAGCAAATATGATTGCCGTGGCTACATTAAAAACAATGACGTGACATTCCCTGTCGTTTGCACTGGAGACATGTTTGATACTCCCTTGCTTAAACAGTTGGGACTTCAGTCCACGTGCGATCTCTTGGTCGTGAAAGACGGAATAATAAGAGGTGTGAACCTCGCCAACCCTGACTTGGATAGGGAGTTGGGAAAGTAACCAATCAGTGCCCATCCTTTTACAAATCTGCCTATGCTTGTTAAAACCTATTCCGCTGCTGTCAATGGCCTTCAAGTCACCACTGTGACCGTCGAGGTCAGTCTGGTCAAGGGCATCATGTATCATCTCACGGGTCTTGGCGACATTGCCGTCAGGGAGGGTCGTGACCGCATTGCCGCGGCGATGCAATACAACGGCATGAAGTTTCCAAGGGCCGACATCACCGTCAACATGGCTCCTGCCGACCTCAAGAAGGAAGGCAGTGGCTTCGACCTGCCTCTTGCCATAGCCATTCTCGCGGCCGATGGACAGATTCCGGCCGACTCGCTCGGTGACTTCATGATGATTGGCGAGCTGGGGCTCGATGGGAAGTTGCAGCCCGCCAAGGGTGTCTTGCCCATAGCTATCAAGGCGCGCGCCGAGCATTTTAAGGGCTTGATAGTGCCAAAGCACAACGAGCGTGAGGCTGCCATCGTTAACAGCATCAATGTATATGGCATTGAATCCTTGGCGGATGTCATAGCCTTGCTGTCCGGTCAGCGTAGCTTTGAGCCTTGCGTCGTAGACACTCGCAAGGAGTTTTTCAAGCAGCAATACGATTTCGACCTCGACTTTTCCGATGTTCGTGGTCAGGAGACCGTTAAGCGTGCATTGGAGGTCGCGGCTGCTGGTGGCCACAATGTCATAATGATAGGCCCTCCGGGGTCGGGCAAGAGCATGATGGCAAAGCGTCTCCCGTCAATTCTGCCGCCTCTCACCTTGAGCGAGAGCCTTGAGACCACGCAAATCCACTCTGTCGCAGGCACGCTCAAGCAAGGCTCCGCGCTTATTTCCCAACGCCCGTTCCGGGCTCCCCATCACACCATTTCCGAGGTCGCGCTCGTAGGCGGAGGCATGAGCCCCATGCCTGGCGAGATAAGCCTTTCACACAATGGAGTGCTTTTTTGCGATGAGTTGCCCGAGTTCAACAAGCATACCTTGGAAGTGTTGCGACAACCTCTTGAAGATAGGCAGATTACCATAAGCCGCGCAAAATACTCTGTCACCTATCCTGCTTCGTTCATGTTCGTGGCATCCATGAACCCATGTCCCTGTGGCTATTATGGAGACCCGACCCACCATTGTGTCTGCACGCCAGGACAAATACAGCGCTATCTCAACAAGATTTCGGGTCCATTAATGGATCGCATCGACATCCAATGCGAGATTTCCGCTATTCCATTCAAGGAACTCAGCAAGGCGCAACCTGGGGAACCGTCGTCGAAGATTCGTGAGCGAGTCATCGCTGCGCGAGCCATACAGACAGAGCGGTACAAGGGCATTGCCGGTGTCCATTGCAACGCTCAGATGACGGAGAAGATGATACACGAGTATGCTGCGCCTGATGACGTTGGTCTTGAACTGCTCCGCACCGCCATGGAGCGGCTGAGCCTCTCGGCGAGGGCCTATAGCCGCATACTGAAAGTCGCCCGCACCATTGCCGACCTTGACCATTCCGACAAGGTGGAGTCAAGGCACATAGCCGAGGCCATAGGCTATCGCCAGCTTGACCGTGGCGACTGGGCGGAAAGAGGACTGTGATATAAGATGAAATATATTGTCTCTGATTGTCTTCATTGTCGTTAAAACAAATTACCGTTCGGGTCGCGGACGGGCACAGGGCTCGCCCCTGCAAAGTGGTATGCGTAATCGGCGAAGCCGACATCCTTAAGATCTTTGAAATCCGTGTGAAGATAGAAGCGTGATAATCAAGTGTTTACGCAATTCTATATATCTCCTGTTATTATGGCATTGCCTTTACGCTTGAATCGCATCGCGATTCAAGCGTAAAGGCAATGCGATTCAAGCGTAAAGGCGACGCGATTCAAGCGTAAAGCCGGA
>DAINOS010000193.1:0-1847 GCA_036743855.1 Prevotella sp.
TGCCATCGTAGTCGAAAGCGTTGTGGGTGACGTATACCACTGCCTTGTCGATGTCACCGACACGGTGGCCGAGCAAGTAAACGGAAATCATCGGCACGGCATAACCAGCCAGCTCACCTTCCTTCACCATGTTTTCCTCAGCGTTGTATTGCGCGGCGAGATAGCGACGGAAACGAAGGGTCTCCGTGTCTACCCACGTCTTCTGAAGTTCTATGAGGATGAGACGCACAGTGCCGTCATTCTCCTTGACACGAGCGGCGAAGTCGATGCGGAACATCGAAATCTTGTCACGGGTGACATTAGGGTGCTCATGGCGACGCATCTCTACGCTCAACACGTCTTTTTTAAGAAGAGCAGAGAGAACAGTCCTGGCGATGCGCTCGTCTTCCATCAAGAACTTGAAAACGCAGTCGTATATGGGGTTGGCTACTGAACATATCATAATCGTGTGGCTTTTATCTTTATGTCGCTAAGTTAGCGTTTTTTCAGAATACCTCCAAGCCTTTTTACAGAAAAGACTTGCTAAGCCTCAATATTCTCCAATTTCTTCGTATCTTTGCACTTAGAAATTAATAAGTTAGCAAAGCAATGGATTACAATTTCAGAGAGATTGAAAAGAAATGGCAGAAACAGTGGGTTGACGACAAGACCTACAAGGTGACGGAAGACCCACAAAAACCAAAATATTATGTGCTTAACATGTTTCCTTACCCATCTGGCGCGGGACTGCATGTGGGCCATCCACTTGGTTATATCGCCTCAGACATCTACGCGCGCTACAAGCGCTTGAAAGGCTTCAACGTGCTCAACCCAATGGGCTACGACGCATACGGCCTGCCTGCCGAGCAGTATGCCATAAAGACAGGACAACATCCTGCCATCACGACCAACCAGAACATAAACCACTATCGCGAGCAACTCGACAAGATTGGTTTCTCGTTTGACTGGGACCGCGAGGTAAAGACTTGTGACCCACACTATTACCATTGGACACAATGGGCTTTCGAGAAGATGTTCAACTCCTATTACGACAACGACCTGAAGAAAGCACAGCCTATAGACAAGCTCATAAAGCACTTTGAGGAGAAGGGCACGGAGGGTGTCAACGCAGCACAGACCGACGACACGTTGCAGTTCACCGCCGAGGAGTGGAACGCAATGGACGAGAAGCAGAAGAGCGATACCTTGATGAACTACCGCATTGCCTTCAAGGGCGAGACGATGGTAAACTGGTGCGCCGGCCTTGGCACAGTGCTCGCCAACGATGAGGTGGTGGAGGGTGTCTCCATACGTGGCGGCTTCCCAGTGGTGCAGAAAAAGATGAGCCAATGGTGCCTTCGCACGTCGGCTTACGCTCAGCGTCTGCTCGACGGTCTCGACACAATACAGTGGAGCGACAGCATCACCGATACTCAACGCAACTGGATAGGACGTTCAGAGGGTACCGAGGTGGTGTTTGACGTGAAAGACTCTGACGTGAAGTTCACCATCTTCACCACACGCGCCGACACGATGTTCGGTGTCACGTTCATGGTGCTTGCACCTGAAAGCGAATATGTGAAGCAGGTGACGACCAAAGGCCAGAAAGCCGAGGTGGAGAAATATCTCAACTACGTGAAGAGCCGCACAGAGCTCGACCGCATGAGCGACCACAAGGTGACGGGCGTGTTCAGTGGCTCATACGCCATCAACCCCTTCACTGGCGACGAGATACCAATCTGGATCTCAGAATACGTGCTTGCCGGCTACGGCACGGGAGCAATAATGGCAGTGCCTGCCCACGACAGCCGCGACTACGCTTTCGCAAAGCACTTCAACCTGCCCATCATACCGCTTATCGAGGGTGC
>DAINOS010000193.1:1947-4631 GCA_036743855.1 Prevotella sp.
GAAGACGGTGAGCCACCATTGGGAAGAGCCAAGAAATGGGCTTGGGACACCGTGGCAAACAAGGTGGTGGAGAACTCTAAGATAGACAACAAGACAGTGTTCCCACTCGACCTTTACACCATGCCTGGCTTCGCGGGAAGCTCCGCCTATTACCTCCGCTATATGGATCCACACAACGACAAGGCTCTCGTCTCCAAGGAGGCTGATGAGTATTGGCGACACGTTGACCTCTATGTGGGCGGCACCGAGCACGCCACGGGTCACCTTATCTACTCAAGGTTCTGGAACAAATTTCTCCACGACTACGGAGTGAGCTGTGAGGAGGAGCCTTTCCAGAAGCTCGTGAACCAAGGCATGATACAGGGACGAAGCAACTTCGTTTACCGTGCCAACGAATTGTCCACGGCCGACAAGCCTGTATTCGTGAGCTTCGGGCAGCGAAAAAACTACAACGACGTGACACCTATCCACGTTTGGATAAACCTCGTGAAGAACGACATTCTCGACACTGAGGCATTCAAGAACTGGAGCCCTGAATACAAGAATGCTGAGTTCATCTTCGAGGACGGCAGCAAGTCGGCCGATGGTGCCGAGGGCAAATACCAGTGTGGTTGGGCCATAGAGAAGATGTCGAAATCCATGTACAATGTCGTCAATCCCGATGACATCGTGCGCGACTATGGTGCCGACACTCTCCGCCTGTATGAGATGTTCCTCGGTCCAGTAGAGGCATCCAAGCCTTGGGATACCAACGGCATAGATGGTTGCTTCCGCTTCTTGAAGAAGTTGTGGGCACTGTTCTGGGACAACCGCTCCGACAAGTACCTCGTAGACGACGCTGAGCCGTCACAAGACAGCCTGAAGAGCGTGCACAAGCTCATCAAAAAGGTGTCGCAAGACATTGAGGCATTCTCATACAACACTTCCATCTCGGCATTCATGATTTGCGTCAACGAGCTCGGACAGCAGAAATGCCACAACCGCAAGCTGCTCTCCGACGTGGTGGTGCTCATCGCGCCATTCGCCCCGCATATTGCCGAAGAGCTTTGGCACCAACTCGGCAACACCACGACAGTGTGTGACGCCAAATGGCCAGTGTGTGACGAGAAATACTTGGTGGAAAACGAGATGCAGATGACCGTGAGCTTCAATGGCAAGGCACGTTTCCAAAAGACGTTCGCAGCCGATGCCGACAAGGACACCATCGAGAAGGAAACGCTTGCTGATGAAAGGTGCGCTAAGTACACCGACGGCAAGAAGATAGTCAAGGTCATCGTGGTGCCAAAGAGAATAATCAACATCGTGGTGAAATAAGCCACTCTTAAAACGATGGATTGAATTGTTTAATTGATTAATCATTAAGCAACATGACAATAAACCAGCGAGTAATATTCAACGAGATAAAAGACTATGCGGGCATCACCTTTGGCGTATGCCTCTATGCCTTTGCCTTCACACTTTTTCTCCTTCCCTATGAGATTGTCACCGGAGGAGTGACCGGTATGTCGGCTGTTATCTATTATGCCACTGGTTTCCCCATCCAAGACACGTATCTCCTCATCAATATAGCGTTGTTGGTAGTGGGTCTGAAAGTATTGGGAGTGAAATTCCTCATGAAGACCATCTATGCCATCGGCCTGCTGTATTTCATGTTATGGTTTGCCCAATGGCTTATGCCAACAGATGCCAACGGGCACTATATCAAGATATTAGGAGAAAGCCAAGACTTCATGTCGTTGCTCATAGGCTGTATGCTGACAGGCTCGTCGCTTGCCATCGTCTTCCTGAGCAACGGCTCCACTGGTGGCACCGACATCATAGCGGCGTCGGTGAACAAATACTACAACTTCTCGCTGGGCCAGGTGTTGCTTGCCATCGACTTGTGCATCATCGGAAGTTGTATGTTCTTCCCGCAATTTGGCGACACCATCAACAGGGTCCACAAGGTGATGTTCGGCCTGTGTACCATGGTCGTGGAGAACTTCATGCTCGACCACGTGATGAACGTTCGCCGCGAGTCGGTGCAATTCATGATTTTCTCCAAGAAAAGCCAGGAGATAGCCGATGCCATTGGCACACAGCTCGACCGTGGCGTGACCATTCTCGATGGTCACGGCTGGTACACTGGTCAGGACATGAAGGTGCTTTGCATACTTGCGCGCAAGCGTGAGAGCACTCCCATATTCCGACTGATAAAGATGATTGACCCTAACGCCTTCGTGTCGCAGAGTTCGGTCATCGGCGTATATGGAGAGGGATTCGATCACGTGAAGGTGAAATTGCCAAAGAATAAACAGGATAAAACAAACGAGGTTATAATAGATGAAAATAGTATTCGCGACCAACAACCCGCACAAGCTACAAGAGATACGGGAAATTCTCAGTCCAACATTTGACATTGTCTCACTTGCCGACATAGGATGCCATGAGGACATACCTGAGACTGGCAACTCCTTGGAAGCCAACGCACACCAAAAGGCTGAATACATATTCGACAAGTATCACATAGACTGTTTCGCTGACGACACAGGACTTGAAGTCGACGCGCTCGACGGTGAGCCAGGGGTTCACTCGGCGCGTTACGCTGAGGGCACCGACCACGACAGTGAGGCAAACATGAGGAAACTGCTCACCAAGCTTGGCGATAACGCCAACCGCAAGGCTCGTTTTCGCACTGTCATCTC
>DAINOS010000194.1:0-4587 GCA_036743855.1 Prevotella sp.
CCTCAAGCCCGAGGACCTCGACCAGTTCTGCAAGGACTCACCCGACATCGCCAACTTCAAGCGTCCACGCTTCTACCGCTTCATCGAGCAGATACCGCGCAACGCCACGGGCAAGAAGCTCCACGTGCGCATCAAGGCAATAGCCAAGGACGACCTCATCAACGGCCTGCTCTACAGGGTGTGATGACGAAAGAGCTGAGCGACAAGGAATGGTACGATAAAGGCAACAAGTACAGGAGCCGACAAGACTGGAAACAGGCCATTGAATGCTATATGCGTGCCGAAGAGCTTAACCCTAACGGCCCTGCCAAATATGCCAGGCAGATGACCGAGGACATCGTGGCCTTCTATTGCCGCGACTATTATAATCCATAAACTATCATGGCTAAAATGAAAGGTGCCATAGTCGTAAATACCGACCGTTGCAAAGGCTGCGCTGAATGCGTTGTCGCTTGCCCTGTCGGGGCTGTCGAACTGGCACGCATGAAAATCAATGTTCACGGCTACCAATATGCACAGCCAAGCCTCAACGCCGACCGTTGCACAGGATGCGCCTCGTGCGCTGTAGTCTGCCCCGACGGTTGTATAACGGTTTACCGCAAGAAGGTATAAGAAACAGCTATGGATCAACAAGAAGTTTTGCTGATGAAAGGCAACGAGGCATTGGCCCATGCCGCCATCAGATGCGGTGCCGACGCATACTTTGGGTACCCGATAACCCCACAGACTGAAATAATAGAAACGCTGACTATGCTAAAGCCTTGGGAGACGACTGGCATGGCCGTAGTCCAGGCAGAGAGCGAAGTGGCGTCAATCAACATGCTCTACGGAGGCGGTGGTTCCGGCAAGCGAGTGTTCACCACAAGTTCTTCTCCTGGCATAGCCCTCATGCAGGAAGGCATAAGCTACATGGCAGGAGCCGAAATACCGGGAGTGATTGTAAACGTGCAGCGCGGTGGTCCGGGCCTTGGCACCATCCAGCCATCGCAAGGCGACTATTTCCAAGCAACGCGAGGCGGAGGCAACGGCGACTACAATGTCATCGTGCTCGCCCCTGACAGCGTACAGGAAATGGCAGACTTCATGGATCTGGCTTTCGACCTGGCTTTCCGCTACCGCAACCCCGTCATGATCCTATCCGATGGCGTGATAGGCCAAATGATGGAAAAGGTGGTGTTGCCGCCACAAAAGCCAAGGCTCACCGACGAAGAGGTGATGAAGAGATACCCATGGGCATCGTTTGGCAGGATTGGGGGGCGCAAGCCAAACGTCATCACGTCTTTGGAACTCAAGCCAGAGGTGATGGAGGAGCGCAACGTTCACCTGCAAAAGAAGTATCAAGAGTGCAAAGACAAGGAAACGCGCTTCGAGGCCATCTGCATGGACGATGCCGAATACGCCGTGGTCGCATTTGGAAGTATGGCAAGAATAGCCGAGAAAGCCGTGGAGCTCGCCCGCGAGGACGGCATCAAGGCCGGACTTTTCCGTCCTGTCACGCTTTGGCCATTCCCAGAGAGGCAAATCGCCGAACTTTGCGGTCACTGCAAGGGCATACTCGTGGCCGAGATGAACGCTGGCCAGATGATAGACGACGTGCGCCTGGCCGTTAATGGACGAGTACCCGTGAAACACTACGGAAGGCAAGGCGGAATAGTGCCAGACCCAAGCGAAATAGAAGAAGAACTGAACATATTGCGTAATCATGCAAAATGACATTATAACACCCGAAAACCTTGTCTACACCAAGCCAAGACTCTTGAACGACACGCCAATGCACTACTGCGCTGGGTGCTCGCATGGCGTGGTGCACAAGCTGGTGGCGGAGATAATAGAAGAGATGGGCATGGCCGACAAGACCGTGGGCGTGAGCCCCGTGGGATGTGCCGTGTTCGCTTACAGATATATCGACATAGACTGGCAAGAAGCGGCACACGGGCGCGCGCCAGCGGTGGCAACGGGCATCAAGCGTTGCTGGCCCGACAGGTTGGTCTTCACCTACCAAGGCGACGGCGACCTTGCCGCGATAGGCACCGCGGAGACTCTCCACATGCTCAACCGTGGGGAGAACATACCCATCATATTCATCAACAACGCCATATACGGCATGACCGGCGGCCAAATGGCACCCACGACGCTCATCGGCCAGAAGACAAGCACGTGTCCCTATGGCCGAGACCCTAAAATCAACGGCTACCCGCTCAACATCACCGACATGGCAGCCACGCTCGACGGCACGTGCTACGTGAGCAGGCAAAGCGTGGAAAACGTGGTCGCCATACGCAAGGCCAAGAAAGCCATACGCAAGGCTTTCCAATCGGCTATGGAAGGCAAGGGAGCATCGCTCGTGGAAATAGTCTCCACATGCTCAAGCGGCTGGAAAATGTCACCGGTCAACGCCAACAAATGGCTGGAGGAGCACATGCTTGAACACTACAAGAAAGGCGACCTTAAAGACACTACCGGCATTTAACTCACTGAAAATGAAAAAAGAGATCATCATTAGTGGATTTGGAGGCCAAGGCGTACTTTCCATGGGCAAAATTCTTGCCTACGGCGGACTTGTGGCCGGCAAGGAGGTGACATGGATGCCAGCCTACGGCCCTGAGCAAAGAGGCGGCACGGCCAACGTCACAGTAATCATCAGCGACGACCGCATTTCCTCGCCGATACTTTCCACATACGACATCGCGATAGTGCTCAACCAGCCTTCGCTCGACAAGTTCTTGCCTAAGGTGAAAAAGGGCGGAATGATCATCTACGATGGCAACGGCATAGTGAACCCACCATCGCGGCACGACATTAGGACATACCGCATAGACGCAATGGCAAAGGCCGCAGAGATGAACAACAACAAAGTGTTCAACATGATTGTGCTGGGCGGGCTGCTCCACGTGGTGCCATTCATACCCGACGAAGCCCTGAAAAAAGCCTTGTTGAAGATTCTACCACAACGACACCACGACTTAATACCTCTAAACATGGAAGCCGTGAAAGAAGGCAAGAAAATAATCACAGAAAACAAATGATAGACCACAACATTAAAATCAATTACCACCACTCCATGGACATCCAGCTGCGGTGGATGGATGCCGACGCCTTCGGGCACGTGAACAACACGATGTACTTCCAGTTTTACGACACGGCAAAGATGGAATATTTCCGCACCGTTTGCCCGGGTCTCGTGGGCAAGCTCGCCATCGTCACCGTGCACCTTGAGGCCGACTTCATGCACCAGGTCTACACCAAGGATGGAGAAGTGACGGTGCAATCGGCCATCACCCACATAGGCCACAGCAGCTTCACCATCCGCCAACAGCTCGTGGGCAAGGACGGAGAGGTGAAATGCATCGGCGAAACCGTCATGGTGCTCTACGACACCACGAAGGGCGAGAAGGTCGACTTCACACCCGAATGGCGCGCCATGATAGAGCAGTTTGAGGAGCGTAGTCTCTGACGCATAGAACCCATAAATATGCCAAGCGTGGAGCCGACGGCACATGACTGCGACATCATAACCAGCTCATAATTAGCATATTATCAACCAAGAAAAAAGCGAAGCTCTCTCATAGGGAGCTTCGCTTTTTTGTGGTTTGTATGTATATATCCTTGGTTAAGGATATGGCTAAATTACTGCTTCACACCGCTCAACTTATAGTAGTTGCTCTTTGCCCAGAACAGCTTGGTGTAATAACCATAGGTATCACTGCTGTCGTAATACTTGTCCACGGCGTTCTTCCAGTTTGTCTGGTTATAGTTCTGCTCATCGCTCGGATAAGGCAGGCGGTTGGCTGGCAATGGATAGTTTGTCGTGATGCCGTCCTCTGAGAAAGTAACCTCAGGATAGCCTGTGCGACGTGTCACGTTCCAAGCCTCAAGCGTGTTGGTCCAGCTGTAGTTGAGCCAAAGCTGTGTGTCGACTGCTTTCTGCGTTGGCTGCCAAACGCTGTTGGCATACGCCAAGATTGCCTCGTCTGACGGCTTCACGCATTCGCGGTGGCTGCGGTAGCTGTCATTAGGATTCTTTGGGTCGAAGAATGAGCTTGTGGTCTTAACGTTCCAATAGTAGTCGGTCGACTGTTTAATGCCATTCACAAAGCACTCCTTAGCCTTGGCAGCGTCAGCTCCCACGCCATAGCCCATGAGATAGGCTTCTGCCTTGGACAGGCTAACCTCGGCTGCGCCAATCCACAGACCGAAGGTGTTTTGGTTGCCATCATACTCCTGGACACCCGCATAAGCGGTAGAGTCGAGCGTGCAATAGTAACCAGCACCCGTAATGCCACGTTTTACGTATTCTTGTTGCTTCTCCAAGGCGATGTTGGAAATCTCCTGGTTCGACTTTGTCACATCATAAGCGATGTACTCGCCATCGGGGTTCGGGTCGAGCAACACTGTGATACGTGGGTCGGTGTTGGCATCGGGCTTGCCGTTTGCCGGAAGGTTCATGGCGTCAAGATAAGCCTGAGACGGCGTGTATCCTCCGTGCAGGGCCTGAGAGAGCGACTTGCCGAAGTTGAATGTGTCTGTGTTCGTGTTAGCGTCAACACCCATGTTCTCGTCATTGCTTTCGATGACAGGATACTTGCT
>DAINOS010000195.1:0-4585 GCA_036743855.1 Prevotella sp.
CGCACCCATTGCCCGCTGATATTGAGGATGGAACGATTGTTCCAACTGTTCATGACAGGAATGCCGAATCCAAGGCTCGCGCTCATCTCCTTTGGTCCATCATGACCGTTTATATAATAATAAGGTGTGGCGTAAGACACTCCCACACGATAACGCACCCTGTTGAGGAAATGGCGACTATACTCGCCAGGGCAATACTCAGCGCCCAACGTCACCCTGTGACGATCCTTATACATACCGGAACGCATGGCATAAGACACAACACCATTGTTGGAACTATATTCCGGCTCCTCCACCTTGCCCCACTGCTGGAGGGTATAGTCGGCGCAAATCCTTAGCGAATTGTTGTGGTCATACATTATACCTGCGCCTATGACCGTGGGCATCTCAAGATGAAGACTCGTGCCATCCTTGGGGTAAGACACCGTGTCGGCTACTTGTGTCGTCGGGTTTATGGAAACAATGTCCAACGTTGGCTTGCCACCAATCTTGTGACCCAAAGAATAAGTTGCGCCAACCGTCACCTCGTCCTTCTTTGACAGGCGAAGGGCATACTGCAAACCGAAGTCCACCTTATAGCTCTCCACGTCGGCCGTGGCGGTCTTCTGTATGGTGTTGATTGTGCTATTGCTGAAACTGTTGACAAGCGACTTGGTGTAGTTTCCGTAAAGGTAAGCACCATTGACACCTATTGAGAGTCCCTTGAACGGAGACCATCCCAAACCAAGGTATACCTGGTGGAGACCGCCCGAACCGCTGTATACGTCGCTGGCTGTAGTGGAGTTGACGTCGTTGAGTTTCTCCGTGGTGGAATAAGAATAGCCAATGTTGCTATAAGGCAAGTAACCAAAGCTCAAGCCAAAATGACGGAAGACACGGAAACCGGCTATGATATACTCGAAGTCGGCGTTCTTGGCGTTTTTCTTCACGCCATTCTCACTGAAATTGGTCAACTGCCCCGACAAACCAGCATCGAAGATGAATGTCAGACTGTCCAACGAAGAATAAGAGGCAGGGTTGAGGTAATTGACCTGATTGTGCACGTGGTAGCCAATACCCGCTCCATCCATGCCACGGCTGAACCCAGCCGACTGGTCGGAAAGCATGCCAAGACCAAACTGGCTATAAGGAGAATTGGTGCCGCTCTGCGCCGATGCCAATTGCGTGGAGGCAAGGAGCAAAAGACCCGCCAAAATATTGATTTTTGTCTTCAATGCGTTCGTTATTTTAATGATACTTTTATCTATTTTGTTAAAAATCAAGTGCAAAAGTATTGAAAAAAAACAATATATAGGCACGAAAGTCAAAATAATAAGGTATTTTTGCACTGTGAAAAAATATATGAGATATTTTAAGCAAACCATAGCACTGCTCACCCTGCTATTCTCTTTTGCCACCAACTCGCTGGCAATGAATGAATTGACACCACTTGAACAGATGGACAGCGTTGAGATAAGCCTATTGACATGTTCGCCCGGAAACGAGATTTGGAGTCTCTATGGACATACGGCAATAAGGTATGAGGACAAGTTGCGCCATGTTGATTACACCATCAACTATGGCATGTTTGACCTAAGCCAGAAATATTTTGTGCTGAGGTTTGTCTTCGGACTCACCGACTATCAGATGGGTATAGAAGACTACAACCTGTTTCTCACCGACTATGGCAACGAGGGGCGCGGCGTGATACAACAAAAGCTCAACCTTTCAAGGCAGGAGAAGCTCGCCATTGCCAAGGCCATAGAAGAGAACTACGACCCTGCCGTGCGCACATACAGATACAACTATTTCTACGACAATTGCACCACGAGGGCGCGCGACATCTTGGTTCGCCACCTCTCGGGCAAGGTGAGATACCAGGTGAACCCTTCGGTGGAGTCATCGTATAGGCAGATGATTCACCAGTGGAACCACGGCCACCGCTGGATGGCTTTCGGTTGCGACCTTCTCCTCGGAGTGGGCGCAGACCGAAAGACAACGTTCGCCCAACAGCAGTTCATCCCCGACACGCTGAGGAAGGATTTTGCCAATGCCGTGGTGGTTGACCCAGCAGGTCACGCCCATAGACTTGTGGCAGAGACCGAGCAGACCCTTGAGCCTAACCAAGAAGACGACAACAGCGGATTCTGGACTGCTGTATCCCCCACCGTGCTTTTTGCGGCATTGCTTGTGCTGACACTATGTCTCTCCGCATGGGAATACAAACGAAAAAAGACATTTTGGCTGTACGACACCGTTTTGCTCACCTTGACAGGACTTGCCGGAATCGTGCTCTTCGCCATGATTTTCTCACAACACCCGACGGTAAGGGTAAACCTCCAAATACTGATACTCAACCCATTGTCTATCATTTTCGTCTTCTCCGCCAGCCGAGACGCGCATAGGGGGAAAATGCATTTCTATTGGAACTTGCTCCTTGCCTTTATCGTCATTTTCCTTGTCGGCGGACTTTTCTTGCAAGATTACGCCGAGGGAATGCGGATATTGGCATGTTGTTTGCTGGTAAGATGTATTATCAACCGTTTGATTTACTCAGCACAAAAAAAATAGGAACTAAGAAACAATGCGATATTTAGCACTTTTGGTAGCAGCGCTGACCACGGCAGAGATGCAGGCTTTCGAGCTTGCGCCACGTCTTGTCGTCAATGTCACCATCGACCAACTTAGGTCCGACTATGTTGAGGCATTCAGCAATTTCTATTCCCGATATGGCTTCAAGCGCCTCATAGGAGAGGGGCTCGTCTACGACGGAGCCACCTACCCATTCTTCCCCGTGGACTGCTCGTCGGCATCGGCAAGCATATCCACCGGCACCACCCCATTCTTCAACGGCATCATTGGCAACAGCTGGCTAGACCGTCACTCGCTTCAGCCCGTGGGCAGCGTTGACGACGGGAAAGGCTACTACTCAGCAGACAAGATTCGCACGAGCACCATCGGCGACGAGCTGAAAGTGAGCTCCAACGGACAAGCCCTCGTATATTCGTTCGCAGCCGACAGCAAGTCGGCAATACTTCTCGCGGGCCATGCCGCGGACGGATGCTATTGGCTCGACAAGAACGGTTTATGGACGACCTCGTCTTATTATGAGAAGGCATTGCCAAAATGGGTGAGAAGCTACAACGATGGCTTCGGCGAGCAATATCGCAAGCAAAAGAACCGTCAAGACAACGACAACGTGGTGGACATGGCTCTCGCGGCCATCAATTCCACGAACATCGGCAAGGATGACGTTTCCGACATGATAAGCATAGCCCTCTCCGCCACCAAGACAGACGGCAAGCCCGTGCACAACTGGCAAGAGGAGATGCAAAGCGTGTATCAACAACTCGACTACACGCTCGGCAGGTTGATAAACGCCATTGAGAAGCGCGTCAACCTTCAGCAGGTGCTCTTTGTGGTCACATCCACAGGCTACAGCGAGGAGAGACCTTCCGACCTGTCAAAGTATCGCATACCCACAGGCACGTTCTATATCAACAGGACCGCAAGCCTGCTGAACATGTATCTCGGGGCAATATACGGCTCGGGCAGGTACGTGGAACAGGAATACGGCAACGAGATATATCTTGACCATCGCCTCATAGAACAGAAACGCATCTCCATGCCAGAGTTGCTCTCACGCTCCCAAGAATTTCTCATGCAGAGCGCGGGCGTGGCTGATGTCTACACCAGCGAGAGGCTGCAATCGGGCAATGGCGACATACAGAAAATACGCGCTGGATACAACCCAATACTCAGTGGCGACTTAATCATCAACGTGGCACCAGGCTGGCGATTGCTCAACGAGAACACGCAACAGACATCCATGAGCCGTGCGGGAGTGGTGCCTTTCCCAATAGTGTTTTTCGGAGACGGCATCAAGCACGAGCGGATAAAAGAGACCGTCACGGTTGACCGCATAGCGCCAACCATCGCCAAGACCATCCGCATACGCGCGCCAAACGCGTGCAGCGTCGCCCCTTTGTTTTAACCTCGACGGCACCGGCTCTGCACTCAATCAGAAGGAAGAGACACGGCAAAGAATCTTTGCAGGTTAAAATATACTGATTATCAAATAGTTTTATTAACTTTGCATCCAAATAGAAAAAAGAACAACAAGATATGAACTTCAACAAGATTTTAAAATCCATCTTTGGTGACAAGTCCAAGCGGGACATGCGCCTCATTCAACCCCTCGTAGAGAAAGTTAAGGAGGCTTCGCCAGAGATAGAGAAGCTCACAAACGATGAGCTCCGCGCCAAGAGCAAGGAGATACAAAAGTATGTGCAAGACGCGGCTAAGCCTTACAAGGAGAAAATAGCTGAACTGCGCGCAAAGATTGAAGACACGCCAATAGACGAGCGTGAGCCAATCTTCAACGAGATAGACAAGCAAGACAAGGAGATGCTTGAGGCATTGGAAAAGGCCCTCAACGAGGTCATGCCACAAGCCTTCGCCATCGTGAAAGACACGGCACGCCGCTTCGCGCAAAACGCCGACACCGTGGTCACTGCCACGGATTTCGACCGCGAGCTCGCCGCCAACCCCAAAAACGACTTCATAACCATAGACGGCGACAAGGCCATCTACCACAACGAGTGGA
>DAINOS010000196.1:0-4495 GCA_036743855.1 Prevotella sp.
GCGTTGTCGGCACTCAGGCGCTGCTTGTCGGTCAAGCCATTGAAATAGTCGTCTATCACCTTGAAGCCTTCCTTCTCCTTGTTTTGCTCCATGAGGTAGAGCGCGTAGCTATTGATGAGGTCGGGCGTGCGCTTGCCTTCATCGTAGAGCTGCTTCATGCGCTCAGGCGAACGGTCGGGGTTGATTCCCGTCTCTATCTTCGACAAAAACTGGTCGGGCGGCATCGAGCCACTCGCCGTCATGCGCTCCTTGCCGTCGGCGTCGACCACCACATAGGTTGGGTATGCCCTCACGCCATACCGCTTGGCAAGGCTCACGCCTTCCTTCTCGGCGTTGAGCTTGAGGCAGACGAACTTGGAGTTCATGAAGTCGCCGACGTTTTTCAGCGGAAACACCTCGCGCGCCATGCGCTTGCATGGTCCGCACCAGTCGGTGTAGAAATCTATGAACACGAGTTTTTTCTCCTTCTTAGCCGCCGTCAGCGCGTCGTCGAACGACACGGGGCGAAAATTGGTCTGTGCCACGCCCTGCATGGCAAACAGCGCCAAAAGGACAGCTGGTATCAGTCTTTTGCTTTTCATTGTCTCTTTTTAGTCTTTGCAGTTTCTGTATTCCACTTTCACCACCTTGAGGTTGGTCTTCCAAGGATAGCTCTTCGTGGCATAGTTTTTCTCGTTTATCTTGAGGTCGTTGGGGCTGTCCTCCACCTCATACTTGTATACCGTGCCCTTGGCGGATGGCGACCACGTGGCCACGATGATGTCGTCGGCATTGCCACCGGAGTGGACATCAAAGGCGAGGTATGTGATCTCGCCGTCAAACGACTTCACCTTGCGCGCCTTGTTGGAGTTGTAGTTGTAGGCCCAGAGATCGTTGCCAACAGAGTAGAGCACGATGTACTGGTTGGAATAGAAGGCGTAGTGGCTGGCCTTGGCGAAGTCGGTGGCCACGCCGAGGTCTATGTTCTTGGCTGCCGTCTTGACAAAGGAATAGGAGCTTACTGCACGGAAGATGTACACGTAATACTTGCCGTCGGCATCGGTCATCAGCGCGTAAGACGAGCCGTTGTTGCCCTTGCCGTTCTCACCATACACGAGGTCGCGCACGGGAGTGTACTTGGTCTGGTCGAGCCAGAAGGCACCCTGCGAGGTCTCGGTGACGGAGGCGAGGTTGGTGTTGGAGCTGTATGTGCTCGACAGCTTCACGAACTTGTGGTTGGTGCGGTCGAAAAGATAGACCGCGCTCGTGTAGCTTGAGTTGTTGGGATAGAATCCGTATGGCGACATCTGCACCAGCTTCTCGTCGCCCTGCACATAGCAGTTGGCAGGGTTGCCGTAGCTCTCGGCCTGATAGAGCGAGCCGAAGAACATGGCCTGGTCGGTCATGACATAGCGGGCGGTGCGCGAGCGCATCATGTTGTCGGGGCCATAGGCGTGGGGCAAGATGTCGAGCACCTTGAACGGCTTTTTGACCGTGCTGATGGTAGGCCATGCCAACTCGTTGAAATTGGCATCGCTGAAGCCTATCTTCGACTGTGTGGAGGTATGGGTGAGCGGATATGAGTTGTCGTCGGTCACGGCATAGAGATATTCCAAGTTGGCCTTGTCGGCGCCCATGCCGGTGCAACCCGTGAACACGAGGTCCTTGGCGTGCTTGATGCCCTTGGTGTTGTCGAACATGTCGGCGATGACGGTGGTGTCGCGCTCGTCGAGCATGCTCACGAAGTCGATGCCCACAGTGCCGTCGTCCTTGTCGCCATAGAGATAGAAACCACGCACGTAGGGGCTGATGACGTTGAGATAGCAGCTCTTCTCGTAGATAAGCTTCGTGGCCTTGTCGGTAGCACGGAAATAGATGGTGTAAGAGCCGGGCTTCACGCCATTGAGCGGATAAGAGAGGTCGCGCTCATTGCTTATCACGGTGTGGGTGTGCCTGGTGTTGCCTATGTCCTTGGAGCAGATGTACCATTCGTAGTCGAAATCCGACTGGTCGTCGCCCGAAAGCGTGCCCGTCACCTTGACGGGTATCTCCAAGGTCTCCACGTCGGCCACCTTGTAGTAGCTGCCCTCGATACCCTCTATCTTGGCCTCGTTGAGCTCTTTCATGGTGTTGCAACCCTCATCCTCGACACACGAGGAGAGAGCCACGATGCCAAACAAAAATACAATGCCTATGTTTTTTATCATGTTACTTGTCATTTGCGTGTTGCTTAAGGTAATCTTCTGGTTTGGTGAAAGCCGACCATGCGTCCTTGCCGTATTTGCCGCTCTGCACGGCCATCACCCACATCATGGTGCCGTCCTTGTCGATGACGGGATCCTTGGCGCGGGCGCGGCGCACCAGCTCGTCGGCCACCTGCTGGCCAATGGCCGTGGCACGAGCCTGGGTCATCTTCTCGCGGGTATAGTCGAAGATGGTGGTGCCGGAGACTTGCATCATGAACTTGTATTTCACGTCGGAGAACTTGCCAAACAGTCCGCCGCCGGCGTCGGAGCCCATCCAGCCCTCAGGCTGTATGAGCACGTCGTCGACAAACATGTTGTGGAAGCGCGCGTTGGAGTTGTAGTTGAACTCAACCTTCGGCTGAGAAGCCTCGTATGCCCCCGGGTAGTCCTTGTAGTCGTCGAACATGGTCTGGAAGTTGTCGTTTGGCACTATTTGCAGCTGGAACCTCAGCGTGTCGTTGGTCATGCGCGCCGTGCGATGGAAGGTGACGTTGACAAAGGTGTGGGTCTCGCCAGCCTTGATGGTGTATTCCGGCTTCAACGGCTCATACTCGGTGCCCTCCTCAAGGTCGGTGCTGTCCTTGGTGACGATGACCTGGAACGTGCGGTCCACGTCCTTGACCTGGCCCGTGGCGGAGATTTTCACGGCAATGGTGGTGTCGTTTGACAGGATGTTGCCGAAAGTGACCTCCGAATAGTTCCAGTGGGCCCACAAGGTGGAGTCGATCCACGTGGCACCACGGCGCACGTCGAAATAGAGGCAGTCCTTGCCCTCATAGTCCATGAGGTCCTTCTCGCAGCCCGACATGGCGAACACGGAAATGACCAGTGCCAATATTGAAAATATCTTGTTTCTCATGATGTGTTTCCTCCTTATTTGCTGAGTAATCGTTTGTTGGCCTCAACCTCAGGCAGCGGCCACACGTATTTGTTAACGTCCATCTCATACTTGCCCTCAAAGGGCTTGTCGTCGGGGTTCCAATAAGAGCCTTCCTGCCCGAACTCGGTGCCCGACATCATCTGCTTCATGCTCTTGCGCTTGTAGAAGAAGTACATCTGTCCCTCTCCTATCTCCTCACGCATGAACTCACGGTATATGTAGTCTTGCACGGCCTCGTCGCCCTGTCCGTCCTTGAGCTCCAGCTTCACGCAGTTGCGCGCGGTGCGCACGGCATTGACATACTCAAGGGCCTCATCGGTGGTCTTGGCACACTCGGCGGCTATGAGATACACCTCGCTGATGCGTATGAGGGGTATCATGTAGCGCACGGGAGCCTTGTTGGCGTCGGCATACTTCTCAAAACAAAGGATGTCTTGCTTCTTGTCGTCCTCGCCAGCATTGTCTGATTGCACCTTGATGGTCTCCACGGACCAGTGGTTGTTGCGTCGCAAATCGCCAAGGTCGTCATAGAAGTAGGAAATCTTGGAGAACAGGTTGCCGTCTTCCATGGACGAGCCCTTGAACACGAGCATATTGTTGACTTCGCCCTTGGAACTGAACATTCCGTCGTAGAGGGTCTTGCGGCTCTGGTTGTAGATGGCGAACATCACCTCGGAGGAGAATATGCGGTCGGGATTGGAAATGTCGGTGACAACGTTTTTCTTGGTCCACGGGAACACGCCTTTCTCCTTGTTCTCCTTTATTATCTCCGTTGCCTCCTTGTATGCGTTTTCCTTGTCGCCCATCCAGAGATAGAGCCGAGCCTTGAGAGCGCGCACGGCATAATAGTTGAGGCGCAGGTTGCGGTAGCGGAACGCCACCTTGTCGTTGGGATCCTCTGCCTCGCCAGCCATCACGCCGTCCTCGCGTATGCGGTCGTCGCTGAGCAGTTGCTCAGCGTCGTTGAGGTCGCGCATGATCTTCGAAGCCACGTCCTTGGCCGACAGCAGGGGCTGTATCTCCTTGGAGGTAGTCTCCTGATAAGGCATGACGATGGTGTTCTCGGTCTCGGCGGAATAGATGGGGCCATAGAGACGGAGCAAGTCGAAGTGGAAGAAGGCGCGCAGAGCCAACGCCTCACCCTTGACGTAGGGATAATAGAGCTTTGAGAGCTTGGTGCCTTCCTCGTCGCAATGCTTGAGCAAGGTGTTGATATTGGCGATATAGAGATAAAGCGACGTCCATATGGAGTTTGACGAGCCCTTGAAGCCTGCCTGGTCGTACTTGTAGGCGGCATAGTTGTAGAACGAGTGGTTGGTGTTGGCCTCAACATTATAATATTGAGCCATGACATCAATCATGCCCATGGAGAGGTTGGAGCCATACTGCT
>DAINOS010000197.1:0-4489 GCA_036743855.1 Prevotella sp.
AAAGGAATCGGCTATGACAGAGAACATTGTTATCAATCACCCCTCAAAGAAGCTGGATGAACTTCTATATAAATATGTTCAACTCTTAGCCAACAGCATTCATGAAGGATATGACAAGCCATAAACCTTTCTGGCACGACCATCCAGCAGTCATTCTTGCCAACGGATCATACCCGACCCACGAGATTCCTCTAAGAATCTTGAAAGAGCATGGCTATCTCTGTTGTTGTGACCGCGCCGGGTTGACTGCAGTCAAGCATGGGTTGAAACCCGATGCCATAGTTGGCGACGGCGACTCGTTGCCATTAGCATTTCAAAGAGAGCACGCCGACATCTTCCACAAGGTGGACGAGCAAGACGACAACGACCTGACCAAGGCCACGCGGTTCATGCTGTCACGTGGGTTCAGCAATATAGTGTATCTTGGTGCCACCGGACTAAGGGAAGACCACACCATAGCCAACGTGGCGCTCCTTGCGACCTATCGCCACGAGATGGGCGTGGAACCGATAATGGCGACCGACTATGGATGGTTCTCTGCTCACGAGGGTAACCACATGTTCAGCGCGTTCCCGCGCCAGCAGGTGAGCATCTTCAACCTCGGATGCCATAAGCTAAGCTCGCGAGGACTGAAATGGGATGCCTACCCTTACGACCTGGCATGGCAAGGCACTCTCAACGAGGCCGTGGCATCATCGTTTGAAATAGACAGCGACGGCTTGTATATCATTTACCAAACATACGAAGCAAAATGACACAATATCTTATAGACCATTGGCTCGACATAACCACGACCATACTGGGCATCATCTACATCATACTGGAATACCGAGCCAGCATATTGCTGTGGCTCGTGGGCATAGTGATGCCCGCATTGGACGTGTTCCTCTATTATAGCCACGGGCTCTACGGTGACGCCGGCATGGCGGTATACTACACTTTCGCGGCCGTATATGGCTGGGTGGTATGGAAGTTCTGCAAGAAGCACAAGCAGAAGGAAGGCGAGGAGATGCCAGTGACGTTCATGCCCAAGCGCCTCTACCCCATCGCCACGTTGTTTTTCTTGGTGGCATGGGCGGCAACGTGGTTCGTGTTGAGCCGCTACACCAACAGCAACGTGCCTGTGCTCGACGGCTTTACCAACGCGCTGAGCTTTGTGGGCTTGTGGGCACTCGCCAGAAAATACACGGAGCAATGGCTCTTCTGGATAGTGGTGGACGCCGTGAGCTGTTACCTCTACATTGTCAAGGGCATACCTTTCAAGGCATCGCTCTATGGCTTATATGTGGTGATAGCAATGTTGGGCTACATCAAATGGATGAAAATGGCACGAGAGGCGAGATAAGACTTGCCCTTTTCAAGGAAAACCCTTACCTTTGCAGCCGCTTATGAAAACAACAACGTTTAACAAACGCTATGCGATCGTTTTCAAGCACTTCAACCGTAAGGGTTACAGTCTCTTTGCCGCATTGGGCAAAGTGGTGGTAATCGGGGTACTTGCCGTGCCCACCCTCACCCACGCCAAGGCTCGTGGCATCGCCACGATACCGGCAAGCGAGAGTGCCGATACGCTCTCGTTCGGGGAGCAACGGCTCGACGAAGTGCAAGTGACAGGATCGCGAGCGCCGCTGACCGCAAGGCAGTCAGCTAAAATCGTTGAGGTTATCTCACGCGACGACATTCATCGTGCTGAGGCGCAGACCATCAACGACGTATTGAAATTAGCCACAGGCGTGGATGTCCGTCAGCGCGGTGGCTTTGGTGTGCAGACGGACATCTCCATCAATGGTGGAACGTTTGACCAAATCACCATTCTGCTGAATGGCATGCCGTTGACATCGCCACAAACGGGTCACAACGCCGCCGACTTCCCCGTGTCGCTCGACGACATAGACCACATCGAGGTGCTGGAAGGTGCCGCGGCTCGCGTCTTCGGCTCAGCGGCATTCTCAGGGGCAATAAACATCGTGACCACGCCTCGACCGTCGCAAGGCTTGAAAGGATGGGAAGGAAAGGCTACTCTCGAAGGCGGCTCATTCGGATCATTTGGTGGAGACGCAAGGGTGGCTGCAGGTTTCTTGAAGTCAAGAAACGACTCGCCAGAAAGTTCCCGACTTTTTTCTTCTCTCTCGGCAGGTTACGCCCAAAGCGATGGTGGCACCGCGAACTCCGACTTCCGAAATAGACGCGGATTCTATCAAGGACAGTTCACATCGGCTATCGTAGATGTCAACTGGCAAGCTGGAATCGCATCGAAAGACTATGGAGCAAACACGTTCTATTCAGCGAGATTTCCCAACCAATATGAATGGACACGGAGATATATGGGCTCTGTGAGCGTGGCGATTCGCCCATTTGAAAACGAGACTGGATTCGTGAAGTCGTTGGAGATAGAGCCTGCCATATACGCGCATCGCGACATAGATCACTATCAGCTGACCAAGGGAGCCACAGGAGCCTCCAACGGCGAGAATTATCACCGCATGGATGTGTATGGTGGATCGCTGAGCGCGGTGGCAAGTTGGGCGGCTGGAAAGACGGCAATAGGCGCGGACATACGCAAGGAGCACATTCTTTCCACGGCCTACGGGGAATTGTTGAGAGAAAGCGATTGGAAGAATATCAACAACTCTTCTCGCGCTTACGACCACATGGGCAATCGCACAAACACGAGCCTGTTTCTTGAGCACGACGTGATAATAGGTGGACTAACCGTATCGGCTGGTATGATGGCAAACCGCAACACTGGCCTCGACAATAAGTTTCGCGTGTATCCGGGCGTGGATGTCAGCTATAGACCCGATGAACATTGGAAAGTTTATGCCAGTTGGAACAAGGCTATGCGACTGCCCACTTTCACCGATTTATACACTAACAGTTCGGCGCAAAAGGGCGACATAGCGTTGAAGCCAGAGCGTAACAACACTTTCAAGGCTGGCGCGCGTTATCGCACGTTTGGCTTCGAGGCTCTCGCAAGCGCGTTTTACTGCCGTGGTCGAGACATGATTGACTGGGTGTATGAGACTGCCGAAGCGAAGAAATACCAAGCAATGAACATCGGCAAGTTGGACAACACTGGCTTCAACGTGGAGGCAAAGGCAAACCTATCGCAACTTTGCGGCTATGATAAAAGCGCAAAGGTGGACGAAGAGCCTTGGCTATTAACATTGGGCTATGCTTATATAAACCAAACGCACAAGACCGACAAGGAGATATACAAGTCGCTTTACGCCTTGGAATACCTAAGGCATAAATTCGTGGCGACAATCTCCCACCCAATCGTGAGGCGACTCTCAGCCTCATGGTCATTGCGTTGGCAACAGCGCATGAATGGATACCATCCATACGCGAAGCTCGATGGCAAAGTGCAATACAAGCTCCCTCACTGTACCATATACGTGAAGGCGGACAACATGACGTGCCACGGGTATTATGACCTTGGCACTGTAAAGCAGCCAGGACTATGGATAATGGCTGGCACTAAAATAAATTTGTTCTGAGAGATTAAAAAAATCGCCCTGCAAGCTAATGATTAAATCATTAAACTTGCAGGGCGATATATTATTTAAGCTTATGTTGATTGCCCAAGATTTAGAATTCAAACGTTAATCTAAATTGCGCGCAATCAAACTTTTGATTTACATTGCCTGAACCTGCTTTGCAATCTCGTTAGACGGGTCAACGGCAAGCATCTTTGCTGCCCATTGCTTGGCGGCAGCCTTGTTCTGCTTAACATTGAACTCGTAAACTATCATGTACTGAAGAGCGGTCTTCAACATTGCTGTTTGATTTTCCGTACGATCTTCCTTAGTCTCAAGAGCAGCTGCGAGAGCCTCATAGTATGGCTTTGCAAGGCCGAGCTTGCTATCAGGGTCGATGGCTGAGTTGATGCTTCCACGCACATAGTTTATGTAGTTGGCTTGCTCAGGATACTTCTCTCCAATCTTGGCGTAAGTATCATCAGCCTTCTTGTAAGCAGCTTTCGCGCCAGCGTGATCTCCTGCCTGTTGACGCTTTGAGGCAATCTCAAGATACTGGCTTCCGAGACCATTATAATCGGAGAACGAAGGATTTTCCTTTGCGTCGATTGACTTCTCAACGTATTCAAGAGCCTTGTCGAACTCACCCTTCTCATTGTAAACATCAGAAAGGCTCTTATAAAGGATAGGCTTTGTCACGATGGCATTGGCATCCGCGTCAAGTGACGCAAGAGACTTATTGTAAGCATCCACTGCTTCGTCCCATCGCTTAGCCTGCTTCAAGGCTGTGCCATAATAAGCATAGTCATCAGCAGTAATCTTAGCGCTATCACTCTTGTTGAACAGACGGTCAGCATACTCAAGGGCTTGGTCTGTATAGTTCTTATCAGTTGAGTTCCAGAACACAAGGCGGTTCAAAGTGCTCCACTTGGCATCCTTTGTCAATCCTGCCTTAGCCACTTCGATACTCTTGTCCTTGTTGCCAAGCATCCACTCAATAGTGGCATAGT
>DAINOS010000198.1:0-4453 GCA_036743855.1 Prevotella sp.
ATGCTTGCATTTTTAACATTTACACGTAAATTCAACTATGAACGACAATGGAGACAACATCATTATATAAAAACAACAGGTACACCCCATACAACAAGTACAACATGACGTGCGTGATAAGCATAAAAGTTGTATTTGTTGTATATGTTGTAAAGGTTGTCTTAAATATTAATGTATTGTTGTTTGTATAAACTAATTGTGAATTGCTACTTAACTACCAAAATGTAAAGAATATTAATCAAAAACAGCGTGCTGAGGAGGTGGTGAAATAGAGAATGTAAGGTGTGGTCAGACGGCGGAGAAGCCGGACAAGGGGCTTCGGTTTTAGCGATTGTGGCGCGAAGGAATCGGCTTTACGCCTATATCGCGACGGCATTTCAACGCGATGGCAACGCCGTTTAAGTGGCAAGGCGGCGGCATTCAAGTGGCCAGGCGACACATTTTAGCCTAAAACGGCAAGACAAGAAGGCTTTTTGGTGTCGCAAAAACAGTTAATCTTCACAACGTGCTGGTTATTAACTATTTACAAAAAGGCTCATTATTGGCCTCGTTTCGCACAGACGACCAATTGTTTTGAAACAATCGATTCTCGGAATACGTTTTGTTAAGATTCTTGACACTTTCGTTTCACATGGAACCCAAAAATATAACGCACATCAAATAATAAAAAGACGACGGGCTGCGTTTTCACGTTAGGAATAATTGTATAACAATGGATAATATTAAATGTAGTCGGCAGGAAGGCATCAGGCGACAGCCACTGCTGTTTGTTTTCATCAGCTTTCTCATCACTTATCTCATTGTCGGCTTCCTGCTTCGCATAGTCCTGCTCTCTACTTCACCAGCGGACGCATCCTATACCTTTGGCGAGGTGGTGCGCAGCTTTGCCGTGGGCATCGTCTCCGACCTTGGCATGGGCATCATGCTGTGCGTCCCCATGGCAATCGTCGCGCCGGGGCTCAACGAGTGGAAGTATCGCCGCCCTTGGCCGCTGGTCTTCGGCGCGCTCTGGTGGTTGGCGTTCATCTATGCCTGGATGCCGTTCTCCATATTCCGGCAATATGGCGGAGGCGCGCCCATGGTGGCACGGGCGTTTTTCGGCTGGAAGGCGGTGAGCTTCTCGCTGAGGTGGCTTATCCCGGGCTTGCGCAAGTCATGGCGCCGAGCCTCGATATGCGCGCTGTGGGGCACCTACGTCTGCCTGCTGCTTTGCGTGTCGGCTGGCGAGTATTTCTTCTGGGATGAGTTTGGCGTGCGCTACAACTTCATCGCCGTAGACTACCTCGTGTACACCAACGAGGTGATAGGAAACATCATGGAGAGCTACAACATCGTGCCGCTCGCCACGGTGCTTGTCGTGCTCACGATAATAATCGTGTGGGCACAGGCGCGCTTCTTCCACGTCAGCCTGGCGGAGAACACGAACCTGCGGCGACTGGCATTGCGCGAATGCGTGTTCGCCGTGTTGTGTGTTTGCTCGTTTGGCCTATGCTCATGGACACATGGCATGGACAGCGGCAACCAATATGTGAACCAGTTGCAGCAAAACGGCGCGTGCGACTTCGTGATAGCCTTCAGGAGCAACACCTTGGATTACAACAAGTTCTACCCGCTGGTCAGCAAGGCGGAATGCGTGGCAGGCTACCGCGAGCTGGCGGGGCTGGACGCTCATGGGGAGAAGATGCTTGGCGACAGCCTGGCTCCACTACGCAAGAACATCGTGCTGATAACGGTGGAGAGCCTTAGCGCCGACTTCCTCGCCCGATATGGCAACAAGGAAGGCATCACACCAAACCTCGACCGCCTCGCCAATGAGGGCTTGGTGTTCGACAGCCTCTATGCTTGCGGCAACCGCACGGTGCGCGGCCTTGAGGCCCTCTCGCTCTGCATTCCGCCCTCGGCTGGCGAGAGCGTCATCAAGCGTCCCGAAAACCGCATGGGCGACCTCTCCGTGGGCAGCGTGATGGGAAGGTTGGGATACAAGGTGCAATTCTTGTATGGCGGCGACAGCTATTTCGACAACATGCGCGACTATTTCTCGCACAATGGTTACGAGGTCATAGACCGCGCCGACATCAACAAGAAGGACATTCATTTCGCCAATATCTGGGGCGTGTGCGACGAGGACATCTTCGACAAGAGCCTTAGCGTGTTCGACGCTAACAGCCAGAGCAGCAAGCCTTTCTTCGCGCAGATAATGACCACGAGCAACCACAGGCCATACACTTACCCGCAAGGGCGCATCTCGTATAAAGGTGCACCCCAATGCCGAGAGGCGGCGGTGAAATACACCGACTACGCCATCGGGCGATTCCTCTCTCAGGCATCGAGAAAGCCATGGTTCAAGAACACGGTGTTCATAGTCATCGCCGACCACTGCGCCTCAAGCGCCGGAAAGACAAGCCTGCCAGTGGAGAAATACCACATACCATGCTTGGTATACAGCCCGGGCTTCGTGAAGCCATACGCCTTTAAGAAGACGTGCTCGCAAATCGACATCATGCCGACTGTGCTGTCCTTGCTTCATCTCAAAACGAAAGTCAAGTTCGCCGGTGCCAACGTCTTCGACCCCGCTTTCCAACCACGCGCGTTCATGGCCACGTATCAAGACTTGGGCTTCTTTGACGGCCACAGGCTCACGGTCATCTCGCCAGTGCGCAAGATAAGGCAATACGACGTGAAGTGGCAAGACGACAACACGGCTGCCGAGAATCAAATTGGCAAGCCGCGCAAGCAAGACGTGCGGAAGACCATCCTTTGGTACCAGTATGTCAACACTGAAATGGATAAACAACAAAAACATTAAATGATATGAATGGACTTTACACCGTGTTGCTCTTGCTGATGAGCAACGTTTTCATGACCCTGGCATGGTATGGGCACCTCAAGCTCCAAGAATGTGGCGTGAGCACGCATTGGCCGCTGATAGGAGTAATCGTGTTTTCGTGGTGCATAGCTTTCTTTGAATATTGCTGCCAAGTGCCGGCAAACCGAATGGGATTCATTGAGAACGGCGGCCCGTTTACGCTCGTGCAGTTGAAGGTGATACAAGAATGCGTATCGCTGATAGTGTTTGCCATTATCGCCAACATTCTCTTCCAAGGTCAAGCGCTCCACTGGAACCACATAGCGGCATTTATCTGCCTCATAGCAGCCGTCTACTTGGTCTTCATGAAATAGACGGCATACACATCTACCACAGACATGACCCAATGACACCACTCTTGCCGAAAGCGGCAAACCTTTCGGCAAGAGTGGCATGAGAGGCGCGCGCATCCGAAAAATGAGGATGACTTTTTAAAGAAATTCGTTTCTTTTTCTTACTTTTGCGCCAAAACACATTTTACACTATGATTTTTAATTACGACGTCATCGTCATTGGCGGAGGACACGCTGGTTGCGAAGCCGCGTGTGCCGCGGCCAACATGGGCGCGAAGACATGCCTCATAACGATGGACATGAACAAGATCGCGCAAATGAGCTGCAACCCTGCCATTGGAGGTATCGCCAAGGGGCAAATAGTGCGCGAGATTGACGCGCTTGGCGGGCAGACCGGTATCGTGACCGACCTCACGGCGATACAGTTCAGGATGCTCAACAAGGGCAAGGGTCCTGCCGTTTGGTCTCCAAGGGCGCAATGCGACCGTGGGAAATTCATCTGGGAATGGCGCGACAGGCTCGACCACACCGACAACCTCGACATCTGGCAAGACCAAGCCGAGGAATTGATAGTGGAAAACGGCGTCGCCGTTGGCGTGAAGACCATTTGGGGCGTTGAGTTCAGGGCAGGAGCCGTGGTGATAACGGCCGGCACGTTCCTCAACGGACTGATGCACATCGGCCACAAGCAGGTGGCTGGTGGCAGGATAGCCGAACCTGCCGCCTATCATCTCACGGAGTCTATCACGAGATGGGGCGTGAGGTCCGGACGAATGAAGACCGGCACACCTGTCAGGCTCGACAAGCGCACCATCCACTTCGAGGACACCGAGGAACAACCAGGCGACACTGATTGGCACCAGTTCTCGTTCAGTGGGGTGCAGCATGCTCTGAAGCAGCTACCTTGCTGGACTTGCAGCACAAACGCGGAGGTACACCGCATATTGAAGGACGACATTGCCAATTCTCCCCTTTTCAACGGTCAAATCAAGAGCACCGGACCACGCTATTGCCCATCCATAGAGACCAAGCTCGTGGTGTTTCCCGACCGTGACCACCATCCACTGTTTATTGAACCAGAAGGCGAGAGCACCAACGAGATGTATCTCAACGGCTTCTCATCGTCCATGCCAATGGAGACGCAGCTGAGGGCCATCCACAAGATACCGGCGTTGAGGGATGCCAAGGCTTATCGCCCGGGCTACGCCATAGAATACGACTACTTCGACCCTACGCAACTCAACCACTCTCTCGAATCAAAGGTCATACCTCGCCTGTTCTTCGCCGGGCAGGT
>DAINOS010000199.1:0-4349 GCA_036743855.1 Prevotella sp.
CACTACAAGGAGCAAGGCGTGCCAAGCGTCATCGTGGCTGAGGACAACTACGGCGAGGGCAGTTCGCGCGAGCACGCCGCCATGGAGCCGCGCTTCCTCAACGTGCGCGTGGTGCTGGCAAAGAGCTTCGCGCGCATTCACGAGACCAATTTGAAGAAGCAGGGCATGCTCGCCTTGACTTTCGAGGACAAGGCCGATTACGACAAGGTGCGTGAAGACGACCGTGTGTCTGTCACGGGATTGAAATCCATGGCTCCTGGCAGTGAGTTCACCGTGACGCTTGCCCATGCTGATGGCACCACGGAGACGTTGAAGGCGCGGCACTCCTACAACGAGTTGCAGATAGAATGGCTTAAAGCCGGTAGCGCGCTCAACTACTTGACGACTGACGTGCAGGGGCGGGCCCTGTGCCCGTCCGCAACCAAGATGGACGCATAGACAAGACCCACACAAATCAACATGTAAACTATTTAAAAAAGGTCGTAGATGAAGATAACGAAGATAAATGGAAAACTGATGGTGCCCGACACCCCGACGATACCATTCGTCGAGGGCGACGGCGTGGGAGCTGAGGTCACCCCCGTGATGCGAGGCGTGGTCGACGCTGCCGTGGCTAAGGCTTACGGCGGCAAACGAAAGATAGAATGGAAGGAAGTGCTCGCTGGTGGCAAGGCCCATGAGCTCACCGGCGAGTGGCTTCCGCAAGCCACCATGGATGCCTTCCGCGAATATCTCGTGGGCATCAAGGGTCCACTCATGACCCCTGTCGGGGGCGGCATTCGCAGCCTTAACGTGGCGCTTCGCCAGGGCCTTGACCTCTATGTGTGCCAACGCCCCGTGCGCTATTTCAAGGGCGTGGTGAGCCCTGTGAAGCATCCTGAGAAAGTGGACATGTGCATCTTCCGCGAGAACACCGAGGACATCTACGCCGGAATAGAGTGGGAGGCAGGCACGCCCGAGGCGCGCAAGTTCTACGACTTTATCCACGACGAGATGGGCGTGACAAAGGTACGCTTCCCCGAGACGTCGGGCTTTGGCGTGAAGCCCGTGAGTCGCGATGGCAGCGAGAGACTCATCCGTGCCGCCATCGACTTCGCCTTGGCACATGGCCGCAAGACGGTGACCCTTGTGCACAAGGGCAACATAATGAAATTCACCGAGGGCGGATTCAAGAAGTGGGGTTACGCCTTGGCTGAGCGCGAGTATAAGGACGCTCTCGATGACGGCCGTCTCGTGGTGAACGACTGCATCTGCGACGCCTTCCTGCAAAACGCGCTGCTCAAGCCACAGGATTATAGCGTGATAGCCACCATGAACCTCAACGGCGACTACGTTTCCGACATGCTCGCCGCCCAGGTGGGCGGCATCGGCATAGCGCCAGGGGGAAACATCAACTACCAGACCGGCCACGCCATCTTCGAGGCGACCCACGGCATAGCGCCCGACATTGCCGGAAAGGACATAGTGAACCCGTCGAGCATAATCCTGTCCGCCGTGATGATGCTCGACTACATGGGCTGGCACGAGGCTGGCAGGCTGATAGAGAACGCCTTGGAGCGGCTCTTCCAGAAAGGCGTGGCCACGGCAGACCTCGCGAGGTTCATGCCCGATGGAAAGAGCGTTGGCACAAAGCGGTTTGGCGAAAAAATCATTGAGCAACTATGAAGAAGGAATATTTAGTATATAAACTCAGCGATGAGGTAAAAGATGCTTGCAAGATACCGCAGGAGGCATTCACCAAGTATGGCGTGAAGCGCGGCTTGCGCAACGAGGATGGCTCGGGTGTGCTCGTTGGCTTGACAAACATAGGCAATGTCATAGGTTATGACCGTGCCGAGGATGGCACGCTCAAGCCTTGCCCCGGACGGCTCTATTACCGTGGATATGAGCTCGACGACCTCGTGTCGCCCTTGTTGAGGGAAAAGCGGTTCGGATTCGAGGAGATTGCCTATCTCTTGTTGTCGGGCAAGCTCCCCGACAAGGAGGAGCTCGCGGCGTTCAAGGAACTGCTCAACGACAACATGCCCCTCGACCACCGCACCATAGTGCACATCATCGACATAGAGGGCTCAAACATCATGAACATCCTCTCGCGCTGCGTATTGGAGATGTACACGCTCGACCCCAACCCCGACGACATAAGCCGCGACAACCTCATGAGGCAAGCGGTGGAGCTCATAGCCAAGTTCCCAACCATCGTGGCGTATGCTTACAACATCTACCGCCACTCGGTACAAGGCAGCAGCCTGCACATCAGTCACCCGAAGGAGAACTTGGGCATTGCCGAGAACTTCCTCTACATGCTCAAGCGCGACTACACCGACCTCGACGCGCGCATGCTCGACCTGCTGCTCATAACCCAGGCTGAGCACGGCGGCGGCAACAACTCAACGTTTACCGTGCGTGTGACGAGTTCCACTCGCACCGACACCTATTCGAGTATAGCGGCGGGCATCGGCTCGCTGAAAGGCCCTCTGCATGGCGGTGCCAACATCAAGTGCATCAATATGTTCCATCACTTGAAAGAGAATATTTCAGATTGGACCGACCTCGACGAGATAGACACCTACCTCAACCGCATGCTCCGCAAGGAGGCCTACGACAAGTCGGGGCTTATCTATGGCATTGGCCATGCCGTATACACCATGAGCGACCCTCGCGCGGTGGAGCTGAAACGCCTCGCGGGAGAGCTTGCCAGGGAGAAAGGACGCATGAAGGAATACGAGTTCTTGAAACTCATAGAGCAGGAAGGCGTGAAGTGTGTCACGGCTTTCAGGAAGTCGAAGAAGCCCATCTGCGCCAATCTCGACTTTTACTCAGGCTTTATCTACGAGATGCTGGGCTTGCCACAGGAAATCTATACCCCAATCTTTGCCATGGCGCGCATCGTGGGATGGATGGCGCATCGCATCGAGGAGCTCAACTTCGAGGGACGGCGCATCATACGACCGGCATACAAGAACATTTTGGAACACAAGGATTATGTGCCGATAGGCGAACGATGAAAGAAGAGTGAAGAGTGAAGAATGAAGAGTGAAGAGTGAAGAGTGAAGAATGAAGAGTGAAGAGTGAAGAACGAAGAGTGAAGAGTGAAGCTGTGCAGGGGCGGGCCCTGTGCCCGTCCGCAACCCGAATGGCAATATGAGTCCGCGACCCGAATGGCAATATGAGTTATACAAATTGAAGCAAACATTATCAAAAGGCGAGCAAAACGGTTGGCTTTTGCCACATTCTTCTTTCCTTTGCACGCGGAAAGACAAGACAAATGCAGGACAATACCATTCTGACCATAACAGGAAGTGACCCCACGGGCGAGTCGGGAATCCAGGCTGACATCAAGTATATATCAGAACTTGGACTCACCGCCGTTTCCGCCATCACTACCATTACCCTGCAAAACACCCTTGGCATACAGGAGTTTCATGACCTGCCTGCCGGTGTGGTGGGTGGTCAGATAGAGGCTCTTGTCAACGACGTGCAGCCAAAGGTCGTGAAGATCGGCATGATGAGGCGTGTGGAGGCCATACAAACGGTTGTCGAGGCGCTGCGCCGTTACACGCCCGCTTTCGTGGTCTACGACCCAGTGCTTTTCTCAAGCCGTGGTGACAGGCTGATGGGCGATGAGGCCCTCGGCATAGTGAGGCGACGGCTTTTCCCGTTGTGCTCCGTCATCGTGGTGCGCCGGCACGAGGCTCACGCCCTCTTGGGCGACATGGTGCCAGGCAACGTTTGCTTCATCGACGATGACAACCGTCACGGACTGAGCAATGGCTTCTCCTCCTCGCTCGCTGTAGCGCTCTGCAAGGGCATGGACATTGGTGAGGCCGTGGGCAAGGCCAATGAGTTTTGCCAGAGGCAGCTGTCTGCCACGACCGTGCTTCAAGGAAGGAGCGGCCAGCTCTACAACGACTTCGTGTCGCTCGTCCGCCAAGACTTTGCCGTGAACAGCGACGTGGCATCCTACTCGGAGAAACTCAACGTGGGCAGTGCCTACCTCGGGCAAGTGTGCCGTCGCATAGCCGGCAAAAGCCCCAAGAGCATCATCGACGACTTCATCGTGAAAGACATTGAGCGGCAACTCTCCAAGACCAACAAGACCATCCAGGAGATAGCGCAAGGTCTCGGGTTCTCGTCGCAAGCGCATTTGTCGAGGTTTTTCAAGAACATCATAGGCAAATCACCAAGCGAATATAGAACATGGAAGACAGAATGACTTTGAACCGCAACCTGGCGCAGATGCTCAAGGGCGGTGTTATCATGGACGTGACTACGCCCGAACAGGCAAAGATAGCTGAGGCAGCCGGCGCGTGCGCCGTAATGGCGCTTGAGCGCATACCTGCCGACATACG
>DAINOS010000200.1:0-4323 GCA_036743855.1 Prevotella sp.
GTCTCTGCCATGAAATGCACGCCGCACATCACCAGCACGGGAGCGTCGGTCTCGGCGGCCTTGCGCGCCAGGGCAAGTGAGTCGCCAATGAAGTCGGCGACCTCCTGTATCTCAGGGCGTGTGTAATAATGGGCGAGGATGAGGGCATGGCGTGACTTGGCCAAGGCGCGGACACGGGATGCCCTTCCCCCAGCCCCTCCCCCACCCAGGGGAGGGGTCATATTACCTTCAAGAGCCGACTTGCTCTCGTTCTTCTTGTGTTCTTCCATTATCTTTTTTTCTTTTTTATCTTTTTTGTTCTTCTGTTTTTTTGTTCTTCTAATTGGGTTGACAGTTCTGTGCCTTCCGTATGTCTTTTATGCGTAGTCAAAGATTGTCTTCTATATTGAAGATTTCGTCATAGATTTGTTCCGCGATGGTTTTCGGGTTTGCTTCTACTTGCTCATTGGTAAAGCGCATCACCTTGAAGCCAGCATCGCTAAGAGCCTGGGTTCGCAAGGCGTCAGAGACTTGTTGGTCGCTTTCGCAATGATAACCACCGTCTACTTCGATGACGAGACGATATTTGAGACAAACAAAGTCGGCGATGAATATCCCGATGACGTGTTGCTTGCGAAACTTGAAGCCATACCTGTTTTTGCTGATTTCCTTCCACAGCATCTTTTCGGCAAAAGTTTGGTCTCTCCTGTTTTCAAGAGCGAAGGGCTTAATCAGATGGTAGTCCATCGTGTCCGCCGTCTCATAACCATGAAGTCTCTCGTCGTCGTTCATCTTTCGTCTTGTTTATTTCGTCTTGTTTATTTCGTCTTGCTTATTTCGTCTTGTTTATTTCGTCTTGCTTATTGTCCCTTCCCACTTGGAAAAGTAACGTCACGAGTGCTCACGATTGTTTATCTCAGTGATTAATCCCCTCCCCTGAGTGGGGGAGGGGCAGCAAAGTCCTAAAGGACTTTGCGGGGAGAGGCAGGATAGTCAATATTGTAGTGCAGTCCACGGCTCTCGTGTCGCTCAATGGCCTGGCGCGTGATGAGATAGCCCACGTTGATCATGTTGCGGAGCTCGCAGATGTCGCGAGTGGGCTTTACACGGCGGAAGAGGTCTTCGGTCTCCTCGTAGAGCATGTCGAGACGAGTCCACGCGCGCTTCAGGCGAAGGTTGGAACGCACGATGCCCACGTAGGTAGACATGACCTGCCCCACCTCTTTCTCGTCCTGGGTGATGAGCACCTTCTCCTCGTTGGTGAGCGTGCCAAAGTCGTTCCACTCGGGCACGTCCTCCTCGAAGTGGTAATTGTCAATATTCTCGATGGCGTGCTCAGCCGCGCTCTTGGCGTAGACCACCGCTTCGATGAGCGAGTTGGAAGCCAGGCGGTTGCCGCCGTGCAGTCCGGTGCAAGAGCACTCGCCCACGGCATAGAGACGGTGGATGGAGCTCTCGGCGTTGAGATCCACCTTGATGCCGCCGCACATGTAGTGGGCCGACGGACAGACAGGTATCATCTGCTTGGTGATGTCGATGCCGATGGACAGGCACTTCTCATAGATATGCGGGAAGTGTTTCTTGGTCTCCTCAGGGTCTTTCATGGTGACGTCGAGGCAAACATGGTCGAGGCCGTGAATCTTCATCTCATGGTCAATGGCGCGTGCCACGATGTCGCGTGGGGCGAGCGAGAGACGCGGGTCATATTTCTGCATGAACTCCGTTCCGTCGGGCAACTTGAGTATGGCTCCATATCCGCGCATGGCCTCGGTGATGAGGAAGGCAGGGTGCGTCTCGGCAGGGTTGTAGAGCACCGTCGGGTGGAACTGCACGAACTCCATGTCTTTCACCGTGGCCTTGGCGCGATATGCCATGGCTATGCCGTCGCCAGTGGCGATTTCGGGGTTCGACGTGGTGGCATACACGGCCCCCGTGCCTCCCGTGGCCATGAGTGTGACGCGCGAAAGGTATGTGTCCACCTTGTGCGTCTCTGGGTTTATGACATAGGCTCCGTAGCACTCGATGTCTGGCGTGCGGCGCGTCACCTCCTGACCGAGATGGTGCTGGGTGATGATCTCCACGGCGAAGTGGTTTTCGAGCACGGTGATGTCGGGGTTGCTCTTTACCGCCGCCATCAAGCCACGCTGGATCTCGAAGCCCGTGTCATCTTGGTGGTGGAGGATGCGAAACTCCGAGTGGCCGCCCTCACGGTGCAGGTCAAACGAGCCATCGGCTTTCTTGTCGAAGTTGACGCCCCATTTCACGAGATCCTTGATGGCGGCTGGCGCGTTTCTCACCACGTGCTCCACGGCCTTGGGGTCGGAGAGCCAGTCGCCTGCCACCATGGTGTCGTGGATGTGCTTGTCGAAGTTGTCCACGGCGAGGTTGGTGACAGAGGCTATGCCGCCCTGCGCCTTGGCAGTGTTGGCCTCGTCGAGAGTGGTCTTGCAGATGATGGCGACAGAACCCTTATGGGCATTGGCAACTTTGAGTGCAAAGCTCATACCGGCTACGCCACCGCCGATGATGAGGAAATCGTAATGATATGTCATGTGACTCTGGAGAATATTTACTTGTTGTGTTGTTTCTTTTTTATGATGACGAGCATTACTGCCGTGAGTATCAGCACTATGCCCGTGGCCAAACGGAGCGTGAACTCCTCGCCGAAGAGCGTGCACGAAATGACCACGGCGGTAAGCGGCTCAAGGGCTCCCATGATTGCCGTTGGCGTGGCACCGATGCTCTTGATGGCTATGTTGATGAGGAATATGCTGAGAACAGTGGGCAGCAACGCCAGCTGTATGCCCCAAAGCCATTGCGTGCCATGGAGCATCTGGAGTGGCTCCCCTTTCAACAGCATGAAGACCATGAGGCTCACCCACCCGAAGAAGATGACCCACGCGGTGAACTTCACGCTCGACATGCCCACGACCTTGAATTGCCTCACGTAGACGATGTATAGGGCGTAGAGCAGGGAAGAGAAGAGCACGAGCAGCACGCCCGTGGCCGACAACGTGTCGCCACCGGTGCCTCCGCCACGATAGAGCAGCGCTATGCCGGAGATGGCGAGCGCTATGGCTATGGCGGTGCGCCAATTGACACGCTCGTGGTAGAACATGACCATGATGACGGCTGTCATGATGGGGTAGGAGAAGAGTATGGTTGAGGCTATGCCGGCATTCATGTAGTGGAAGCTCTCGTAGAGCGTCAGCGACGACATGGCGAACATCACGCCAAGCACGCCGAGCTTGATGGCGTATCCCCACTTGATCTTGAGCGATTCGCCTCGCAGGAGAAGCCATGCGATGAAGACGACCACGGAGATGCCGTAGCGATAAAACAAGACCGAACCAGACGATATGCCGTCAGCATACAAGGGCAGAGTGCCCAAGGGGTTGGTGCCGTAAAAGATGGCCGCAAGTATACCCGCGGCAAAGCCTTTTACCGCTGATGAAGCATGAATGTTTTTGTATGTCGATTGCATGAAGCCTGATACTTTCTTACAAAAGGCAAAGTTACTGATTTTATTTCGTTTATGCAAAAAGTTTTGCGGCAATTATGACTGGTCTTCCTTGTTAGCGATTTTGTAAATATTTATTACCGCTAATTGTTTGGCATCGGCTTTACACCGTGAAGGCGTTGCCATTCAAGCGTGGACGCAGCGCGTTTCAACCGTAAAGCCGCCGCGTTTCAACCGTAAAGCCGATGGCAAGTCATCGCAAGGGCGAATTTGAGGTGGCTCCTTTCCTTGGAAAATAGACGTAAATGCTTGACGGATAGAAGAATAAGAAATAAAAAAGAGAACCGCTCGCTTCCCGTCATATTGGTCTTGACGATGAAAGCAAACGGTTCTCTGATGGCTTTTGATGTCAATATTTTTCACAGCCCCCAGTCGGTGAGCATCTCCGATTTGGTTGCCGACTCCACCTTGTTCTCAATCTTGTCGGGCAGGTTGCAGAAGAAATCGATGCCCGTGAGCTTCTCCAGCTCGTCTATCGATACAACGTATTTGCTCAGGTTGCTATCCTTGTTGGCCTTATGCTCAAACCACAGTCCGATGGCTTTGTATTGACCGTTTTTGACGGCGAGTATCGCGGCGAAGAAATATTTTGGGACAATGAGATGGCTCTTGGTGTATCCGGCTATCTGTGTGCTCTTGTCTATCGTTCCTCCTTTGCAGACATACAGCACGTCACGATATTTTGCGGTGTTCCAGACCGTGTGCAGCTTGTTTTCCATCGCCAGCCAAACGCCAGCGTTAAATCCGTTGACCTGTGGTTGCATATTGCTGAGGTAGAATGTCTGTTCATTGGCATCCTTGGAATTCAGCCTGTCAGCTGATGG
>DAINOS010000201.1:0-4294 GCA_036743855.1 Prevotella sp.
GAGAACAGGCTTGAACATCCTGATTTTCAACCGCTTCGGCTTTACGTTTGAATGTCGTCGGCTTTACGCTTGAATCGCGTTGCCTTTACGCTTGAATCGCGTCGGCTTCACGCTTGAATCGCAATGCGATTCAAGCGTGAAGCCGACGCCTTATTTTTTTACCCGATTGGTTTATTAAGGCAATTCATGTCATAAAGTATTAGTGGCAAATGCGAAATTGCACATTTTGCTTGCATTTGTGAAATAATAGCAGTACTTTTGCAAAATATTTACGCCATTAGGACCCGACTGGCACACTGGACGGGCTCATTTATAGATGAATCATAACATTTACAAGCGAGGCATAGTGAAAGCCATAAACGGCTCACGCCTCACTGTCCTCATAAACAGATACTCGGCATGCGCCTCCTGCCATGCCGCGGCAACGTGCGCAACGCCTGAACGCAAGCAGATGACCGTGGAAGCGCGAATCTCGGCAAACGACCACGTTGCCGTGGGCGACATGGTGTATGTAAGCGCCGGCGGCAAGAGCCCCATGGCATCCTTATTGCTCGGATACGGCTTGCCTTTGACAGTGCTCATCTTGGGATGCGTGGTGGCGGAGGCATTGACCAAGTCGGACATCATGGCGGCAGCGGGAGGATTATGCGCCACAGCCGCTTATTTTCTCATATTGTGGATTTTCAAGTCACGCGTTGACCGCGCCTTTGGCTGCACGGCCATTCCTTGCGACGACTACCAGGCACAACCCGAGTCACGCTGTCCACAATCTTAAAAACACGCACACAACATAACATTATGATAATTCTTACTTCAGTAATCGTGCTTTGCGCCATCGCGCTTGCCGCATCCTTGCTGCTGTATGTATGCAGCAAGAAGTTCGCCGTGAAAACCGATCCGCGCATCAACGACGTACATGAGTGCCTGCCCAAGGCCAACTGTGGCGGATGTGGATTCGCCGGATGCCAATCGCTCGCGCAAGCCATCGTGAAAGCTGCCGACGAGGGCGGTGAGATTCCAACATGTCCGGTCGGCGGAAACGCCGCCATGTCGAAAATCTACGCGCTGCTCGGCGTTGAGAACAAGGCAGGGAAGAAACGCGTGGCTGCCCTGAGATGCGCCGGCTGCGACCTCGCGCCCATTGCCACCTACGATGGTCTCCGCACGTGCGACGCCATGAACCGTTGCGGCTCAGGCGAGTCAGCATGCGGCTATGGCTGCTTAGGGTGCGGCGACTGCGCCAAAGCGTGCGACTTTGGCGGCATCACCATCAACCCTGAGAAACATATCCCGGAGGTCAACGCGGACGTGTGCGTGGCATGCGGATCATGCGTCAAGGCTTGTCCTCGCCACTTGTTGGAGTTGCACCAAGTGGGAGCGAAAAACAGGATGGTCATCGTGGCATGCAGCAACCATGATCGCGGACCCATCGCCATGAAGGTGTGCGGACACTCGTGCATCGGGTGCGGCAAATGCGCCAAGGAATGCCCATTCGAGGCTATAACCATCAACGGCAACGTGGCGACAATCGACTCGGAGAAATGCCGCATGTGCCGCAAATGCGTGGCAGTGTGCCCACGCAAGGCAATCGTGGCAAGCGGATTTCCACCTGCCAAGACAACCGCCAACGACGCGACAGCAGAAAAGACCGCCCAAGACTAATGACACTAAGCACCATGAAAATAAAGACATTCAAGATAGGTGGCATCCACGTGGACGACCACAAGATAGCGGCAGGCAAGGCCATAGAACCAGCGCCTCTGCCTCAGCGAGCCGTATTTCCACTCTCCCAGCACATTGGCGCGCCTGCCAAGCCCGTAGTAAAGAAAGGCGACAAGGTAAAAGTTGGCACGCTGCTGGCGGAAGCCGGAGGTTTCATTTCTGCCCCCGTACACTCTTCCGTGTCGGGAACGGTGTTCAAGATAGACCAGGCCGTGGACGCGTCCGGATACCAGAAGCCTGTCGTCATTGTCAATGTAGAGGGCGATGATTGGGAGCCATCGATAGACAGGAGCGAGAAGTTGGAGACCCTCCGATCTCATCCCGAACTTGACGCCAAGGAAATCGTGGAACGCGTGAAGACAGCCGGTGTGACGGGAATGGGCGGAGCCGGATTTCCCACCTATGTGAAGCTCATGCCACCAGAGGGAAGCGTGGAGTGCGTCATACTCAATGGCGTGGAATGCGAGCCTTACATCACGTCAGACCACAGGCTCATGCTTGAGCACGCGGCAGAGATAGTGGAAGGACTGCGCATCATCATGCGCGCCGTGGGCGTGAAGCGCGGATACATCGGCATTGAGGTGAACAAGCCCGATGCCATAGACATAATGGAGAAGACCACCGCCGACGATGACACCATAGAGGTGGTGCCTCTCAAGCAAGCCTACCCACAAGGCGGCGAGAAGCAACTCATAGACGCCGTGATAAACCGTCGCGTGCCAATGCCACCTGCCATCCCTGCCAACGTGGGAGCGGTGGTGGACAACGTGGCGACAGCCTTCGCCGTGTATCAAGCCGTGATGAAGCACAAGCCACTTTTCGAGCGCGTGGTCACGGTGTCGGGATTGGCCATGAAGCGGTCGGGCAACTTCCTCGTGAGGATGGGCACAAGCGCGGCAAGCCTAATAGAAATATGTGGCGGTCTGCCCGAAGGACGCAACAAGGTGCTCAGTGGCGGCCCAATGATGGGAAAGGCGCTGACAAGCCTTGAGGCTCCAATCGTGAAAGGCTCCAACGCCATCACCGTGCTGACTGGCGACGACACGCTGCGCAAGCAACCAAAACCATGCGTGCGTTGCGCCAAGTGTGTGGGCGTGTGCCCAATGGGACTTGAGCCTTACCTTCTTGCCACGGCTTCCGCCAAGGGCGACTGGGAACGCGCCGAGCACGAATACATAACCTCGTGCATAGAATGCGGCTCCTGCCAATACACCTGCCCGTCGGCACGCCCGTTGCTCGACAACATAAGGAAAGGCAAGACCACCGTGATGGGCATAATAAAGGCAAGGAAACAACCCAAGCGGTAAACTACGACAAAGAAAACATAACGCAAAAAGAACAAACATATAAACATGTCGAATCTAATCATATCGCAATCGCCACACGTCCACTCTCCACGCACAATGGAGCAAGACATGCGCGACGTGGTAATAGCCCTCATACCTGCATTGGCTGCCTCGCTGCTTTTCTTCGGCTTAGGCTCGCTGATAGTATGCGCCACCAGCGTACTCGCTTGCGTGGCAACAGAATGGATAATTGGCAAGTACGTGATGCACACTCAACGCACCACCATCACCGACTGGTCGGCGGTGATAACCGGCCTGCTGTTGGGCTTCAACCTGCCGTCCAACATACCAGCATGGATAGTGGTGCTGGGCGCGATTGTGGCAATAGGCGTTGGCAAGATGACCTTCGGAGGCTTGGGATGCAACATCTTCAACCCCGCGTTGGTGGGTCGGTGCTTCCTGCTCGTGTCGTTTCCGTCGCAGATGACGTCGTGGCCCTTGGCCGGACAACTGCTAAAATATACCGATGCCGAGACTGGCGCCACGCCACTGAGCATCATAAAATGGGCAGCGAAGAAAGGCGACAGCTCGATTCTCGACCGTCTGCCCGACTCGCTCAGCCTTCTGCTCGGCAACGACACTTACGCCATGGGCGCAGGCTCTCTTGGCGAGGTGTGCGGCATCGCCATCATCCTCGGACTTATCTACCTGCTTTGGCGCCGAGTCATAACATGGCACATTCCCGTGAGCATCATCGCCACGGTCTTCGTGTTGACCGCGCTGATGCACATTGCCAACCCCGCCTACGCCAATCCCGTGGCATCGGTGTTGAGCGGTGGCGTGATGTTGGGTGCCGTGTTCATGGCAACCGACTATGTGACATCGCCAATGACCCACCGCGGACAACTGATTTACGGCGTGGCCATTGGAGCCATAACAGTGGTGATACGCAACTGGGGCGCTTACCCTGAGGGCATGTCGTTCGCCATACTCATCATGAACGCCTTTACGCCATTGATAAACACTTACGTCAAGCCACGCCGATACAGCGACAAATGATGCCGCCAATGGCATGACGAAAGGTAATTACACAAAAAACATGAAATGGAAAAGCTGAAATCTTCTATTCAAAACATGGTGATCGTGCTGACGGTGGTTTCGCTCGTGGCAGCCCTCGTGCTCGCGTGGGTCAACGAAGTGACCGCTGGACCTATCAAGCAGCAAGCCATCAACGAGATAAACAATGGCATAAAAGACGTGATGGGCACGTCGAGCCTCAAGGTGAC
>DAINOS010000202.1:0-4291 GCA_036743855.1 Prevotella sp.
GTGTTCGACAGTTGGGAAGAGAGCGTCAAGGCATACAAGGACGACGTGCAGTATAAATATGATGGGGGCGACTATTATGCCTTTCTCAATCGCATCGGCTATGCCCAAGACCCCTACTATACCAAAAAGGTGATGCGCATCGTCAACGAGCAGTGCCCTCCCGACAAGGCCACAAGCCGCAAGAAGACGAAAAACCACGGCAACAACACGAAATAACCTTAAAAATATTTCATGTTGAAGCTAAATATTAATATCTTTGCAACTATCATCATGATAACCTCATAAAACCATCAACAATCGGCTATCAACGAAGCGTAACATGAATTTTTATATTATCACGGCAGCCTTGGGCTTGACGCTCACTGCCACTGCGCAAGCACAGAATCACGACAATCGCGGCATAGGTCTCTATCCCGGAAGCAAGGCGGAATACACCGCGCCGCGTCTCGTCTCCGACAACGAGTATCGCGACTTGGCACTCAACAGGTTGGCGACAGCGTCGTCGAGTATCGATTACAACCTCACCGCCCAACTCGCCACCGACGGTCTTTTGACCAAGGGCGAGCCGATGACACTCACGGTATCCACCAACAAGGGCGTGGACACCTCGCGCGACAGGCTCAAGGGCATCGACGGCAACTGCGTCACGCCCTATTACGTCTATGGCCCCAACGCATGGCTGCAATATCTCTGGAAGGGCATCACCGTGCACGCCGACACGCTCCGCCTGTGCTTTGAGACGGCCTACGACGCCAAGTTGCCGTCTGGGTGGCGCATCGACATCGAGGGCACTACCGATGGCAAGACATGGGGCAACATCGGCTCCATGAAGCGCGACGGACTGCCTGGCTACCAGACCGAGCAGACCGTGTCGACCGACCCTAACAAGCAGACCGGACTGACCAACCTGCCACTGAGACGCGGCATCATCGCCATTCCGCTCAACCGAAAGGGAGCCAACTGGCGCGGACTGAGGTTCCGCTTCACCATGCCCTCGGCGGCGTGGTGGAGGATATGCGAGATAGACGAAGGCTCGACAGGCAAGGTGCCAGAGAAATTCGACATGTTCGTGGCTCCATGGAAGCAGCGCAACATGAGCTGGCTGCCATCAGAATATTTCTACAGCGCGTGGGTGGCGAGTCCTGAGAAGGTCAGCCAACCACAATGGCTGAAAGTAGACCTCGGGGCAAAGGCCGACATCGACCGCTTGCGCATCCACTGGGTCTACGCTGCCAAGGCAGGTGTCGCCCAAGTGTCAAACGACGGGACCTCATGGCGCGACGTGGCCAAGCTCTCGCCCGCCAAGAACGGCAGCGTGGTGACGGTGCCTTTCAAGGCGCAGGGTCGCTATGTCAGGCTCTTGCTGACCGCGCCTCAGGGCAAGACCTACGGCGTGGGCGAACTGGAAGTGCTCGGACGCGGCGGTTTGGTGGCCAAGGCAAGCAACAGCCTCGACATGGGCAAGGGCAAGCTCTCGCTCAACAACTGGCAGATAAGCCGCGACCTGAAGCCTGGCACGGAACCGCTGAAAGGCACGTCGCCATGGATAGAGGCCACCGTCCCAGGCACGGCCTTGACAAGCTATATCAATGTTGGCGCGGTGCCGGAGACGACCATTGCCAACAACATGAGGCAGGTCTCTGAATCGTTTTTCAACTCCGACTTCACCTACAAGGCCGACATCACTGTCGGCAATGGCGAGATAAGCAATGGCGAGGCTAAGGTCGCCGCCTCCAAGTCGCACAAGTACTTGTGCTTCGACGGCATCGACTGGCGCGCCGTGGTGGAACTCAACGGCCAGCGTGTGGGCAGGATCGACGGCGCGTTCACTCGCGCCCGCTTCGATGTCTCGGGCCTTTTGAAAGAGGGTCACAACGAGCTCGTGGTCCACGTGGTGAAAAACGCGCACCCCGGTCCGGTGAAGATAAAAGACGCCAGCTCGACCGACCTCAACGGCGGTGTGCTGGGTGCCGACAACCCCACGTTCCACCCCACGATAGGCTGGGACTGGATCACCTCAACGCCTGGCCGCTGCATGGGCATCTGGAACGACGTGTATCTCACGCAAGACGACGGGCTTAGCCTCGCCGACCCGCTCGTGACCACAGAGCTGGCGCAAGCCGACACCCTCGCCACGATGACACCCACCGTGAAGGTCGTCTCCACGCGCCAGGAGCCTGCCAAGGTGACGCTCAGCGGATGGATAGGCTCGCTGCGTTTCTCAAAGAACATCACCGTGCAAGGCGGCGAGAGCCGCGACGTGAGCTTCGCGCCCTCGGAATACGCCCAGCTCGCGCGTCAGCGCATGAAGCTGTGGTGGCCCAATGGCTACGGCACGCCTTACCTCTACGATGCCGGCTTCGCCCTGACAAGTGGCACCGACACGCTCTACACCATTCGTTACAAGGCCGGACTGCGGCAGATGAGCTCCACCATTGAGCCCACGCCCGACGGCAACGGCAAGCGGTTGCAGCTCTTCGTCAACGGCAAGCGCGTGGACCCGATGGGCGGCAACTGGGGATTCTCGGAGACCAACCTGCGCTACCGCGGACGCGAATACGACGCCACCGTGCGCTACCACCGCGACATGAACTTCAACATGATACGCAACTGGGTGGGACAGATTGGCGACGAGGAGTTCTACGACGCGTGCGACAAATACGGCATCATGGTGTGGCAAGACTTCTGGCTCGCCAACCCATGGGACGGACCCGACCCCGACGACGAGACCATGTTCATGCAAAACGCGCGCGACCTCATAAGCCTCATCAGGCGGCACCCGTCGATAGCCCTCTACTGCGGACGCAACGAGGGATTCCCTCCCGCCACGTTGCAGAGCGCGCTGCAGAGCTCCATCAAGACGCTCCACCCGCAACTCTCCTACATCGGCTCCTCTGCCGACGACGTGGTGAGCGGCCACGGCCCTTACTGCATGAAGCCCACGGCATACTATTTCGAGCACCTCTCGCATAAGTTCCACTCCGAGGAAGGCATGCCCAACATCCCGACATGGGAGAGCCTCAGGCGATTCCTAACCCCGAAAGACCTGTCGTTCAAGGACGACTCGTGGGGACAGCACGACTTCTGCATGGAGGGCGCGCCGCGAGGAAAGGATTTCAACGCCATCATGGAGAAGCACTTCGGCAAGCCCGCCACACCGCGGCAGTTCACCGAATGGGCACAGTGGCTCAACTATGACGGCCACCGCGCCATGTACGAGAGCCGGCAGACCGACCGCCAAGGCTTGATAATGTGGATGAGCCATTCGTGCTGGCCAAGCATGGTGTGGCAGACCTACGACTATTACCTTGAGCCCACGGCGGCCTATTTCGGCATAAAGAAGGCTTGCGAGCCACTGCACATCCAATGGAACCCAGCCGAGCGAGAGGTGGAGGTGGTCAACGTCAGCCGTGACCTGAGCAAGCCCCTCACGGCAGAGATGCGGATCATGGACACCAAGGGCAACGTCATCGCCACGAAGACCGCTGAGACACAGCCCGAGCGAGACACCACCATGGCTGTATTCACCGACGTGACGGCTCCCGACAATGACGTGTGGTTCCTCCGTCTCAGGCTCATGGACGGCACGACCGTCGTGTCAGACAACTTCTACGTGGAGGGGCGCGAGCCCGACAACCTGCTGTCGCTCGCCAAGACCTTGGGCAAGGCCCAGCTCAACCTTACGCGCCATTTCGAGAAGCAAGGCGACGAGTGGCTCGGCAAGATAGAGGTGAGCAACACTGGCAACGACCCCGCCCTGCTCGTGAGGCTCAACCTCGTGGGCAGCGATGGTGAGCAGATACTTCCGGCGCTCTATTCCGACAATTATTTCGCGCTCATGCCAGGCGAGAAAAAGACCGTGGAGGTGAGGTTCAGCGACGCTGACCGCCGCGGCACGCAACCCGACATCGTTTGCCAGCCTTTCACGCTGGGCAAATAAGACTGGAATGATATAATCTGAATAATCAATAATACGCAAATGCCGTTGACTGTCAACATGACGGTCAACGGCATTTTTCTTTTCCAAAAATCGGTTCGCGCGCAAGGCCATCGGCCTCACGCTGAAAAGCCGTCGCGATTCAAGCGTAGAGGCAACGCGATTCAAGCGTGAAGGCAACGCGATTCAAGCGTAAAGCCGGCGCGATTCAAGCGTAAAGCCGACGCGATTCAAGCGTAAAGCCGACGCGATTCAAGCGTAAAGCCGACGCGATTTTGCAGGTATGCCAATGACTTAGTCATTTTTAAACATTTCTTAGCTAATTCGACCTGCATCGTTACCCATTTTTTCATT
>DAINOS010000203.1:0-4281 GCA_036743855.1 Prevotella sp.
GTGTCCTTGCGCTTGCTGTCGAAGATTATGACTTTCGGCTTAGAGTCTTCCAGGTTGTGCACAAGCTCGCCGGCACTCAGGCGGAAGCTCACGGGCGACATCACGCCGTGAATCTTCTGTGTGGACACATAGGCAAAGGCAAACTCAGGGCAGTTTTGCGTCATCACCATCACCACGTCGCCACTCTCGAAGCCATCTTCAAGCAGAGTGTTGGCAAAGCGGTTCACCTCGTTGTTGAGTTCCTTGTATGTCCATTGGCGGTTGGAGTAGGGGTCAATCATGGCCAAACGGTCATAGTAGCGACGCACGTTGCGGTTGAACCCTTCAATCCAGGTGTAATGAGTCTCGAATAACTTTCTTAAAGTCTCGTTTTTTTTGTTCATTTCTATATTCTGTTCGTTACCTGTTATGTTCTTTTCGTGAACAAAGGTACCGCTACTGAGATAGAAATTGGCGACAAGTGCTTTGTAATATACCGAAATGTAGTTTTGTGAGGATGAATTGTCGTTACCTGTTCAGCCATTCGCACACTTCATTGCGATGTGTGCGACTTACTATAATCTCAGGGCAAGCGTCTCCGTACAGTTCGAGCTTTATCTTGCCGTTGGAGAGATGGGAGAATCCTTTCACCTGCTCCTTTGGTACGATATACTTGCGGTTCACGCGCATGAAGACCCTTGGGTCGAGTTGCGTGGCGAGTTGTTCAAGCGTCAGGTCGAGCGTGAAAGATGTCCCATCGATGAGGTGTAGATAGGTCGACTTGTTTTCCGAGGCCACGTATCGCAGCGTCGGCGCGTAGACGCATTGCTCGCCCGTTGCCGTCTTCACGAGGAAGTCGTGGCGGTGCTGGCTGCCATAGGTGTCGGGCACAGCCGACGTGTCCGGGGCGTGCCTGGCGATTCTTATGAGAGGCATGGTCTTTCTTATGGCCTTGGCCAATGCGCGCTCGTCGATGGGCTTGAGCAGATAGCAGAGACTGTTGTGCTTGAAGGCTTCGAGGGCGTAGTCCTTGTGGGCGGTGGTGAAAATCACTGGGATGTCGTCGGGGGCGTAGTCGAGAGCCTCGAACACGAGGCCGTCGCCCAGGCGGATGTCGGCGATGATGAGGTCCACGTCTTGGTGGTAGGAGAAAAACGCCTTGCCCGATTCCACCGTTGTCAGCGGTCCCACCACCTCATGGTCGGGGTTGATGGCGGCGATGTGGTGGCGGAGGAGCCGGTAATGGTATGGGTCGTCCTCGAAGACGACGATGCTCAGTGGCAAGCCGTTTTCCGCGGTGTCCTTTCGTCCGTCGTGCAGCTTTGTGTGGTTGTCTGTCTCCATGCCTTGTGGTGTTTGGTGCTTAAAGAAAAAAGGGGGACGGCACTTAGCGTGACCGTCCCCCAATGCTTTCTCTTATCACTTAGCAGTGTTTGCGGGTGTAGAGGTCGAGGTTGTCGGAAGGCTTGAATACCAGCTTCTCGTGAGCCTCGATGGTGATTTTCTCCTTTGTGCGTGGGTTGATGCCCGTGCGCTCAGGCACTTGCTTGACATAGAATCGACCGAAGTCGGGCAAGGCAAGCTCCTTGTCGCCCTTGGTGAGGTTGTCGGCAATGACACCGAGAACGGTGTTGAGGCACTTTGCGGCATCGGCTTTTGACACCTGCGCGCGCTCGGCGACCTGGGCTATAAGTTCTGTTCTGTTCATTGTGATATAAAAATGTGATTGTTGTTGTTTCTGTTAATAAGCGAAAAGAGGATACTTGCTCATGGTGGCGTTCACCTTTTCGCGCACGCTCTTTATTACCTTGTCGTTTTCAGGGTCGGCGAGCACTTCGTCTATGAGGTCGGCTATGAGGTGCATCATGTCCTCCTTGGCTCCGCGAGTGGTCATGGCGGCGGTGCCGAGCCTGATGCCCGATGTCTGGAACGCCGAGCGCTCATCGTAAGGCACCTTGTTCTTGTTCACCGTGATGTCAGCAGCCACGAGCGCGTTTTCCGCCACCTTGCCCGTGAGGTCAGGGTACTTGGGCCTGAGGTCGAGCAGCATGGAGTGGTTGTCGGTGCCACCGGAGACGATGGCGAAGCCCTTGTCGATAAGGTCTTGCGCGAGCACGGCGGCGTTGGCCTTGACCTGCTTGGCATATTCTATCCACGAGGGCTGGAGGTTCTCGTAGAAGCCAACCGCCTTGGCGGCGATGACGTGCTCGAGCGGTCCGCCCTGGTTGCCAGGGAAAACGGCGGAATTGATGAGCTGGCTCATCTTCTTCAGTTCGCCTTTCTTCGTGCGCAACCCCCAAGGGTTGTCGAAGTCCTTGCCCATGAGGATGACACCTCCACGTGGACCGCGAAGGGTCTTGTGGGTCGTCGTCGTCACGATGTGCGCGTATTTCACGGGGTTCTTCAGCAGCCCGGCGGCGATAAGTCCGGCAGGGTGCGCCATGTCTATCATGAGCAGCGCGCCCACCTCGTCGGCAATCTTGCGCATGCGCTCATAGTCCCATTCGCGACTGTAGGCCGATCCGCCGCCGATGATGAGCTTTGGCTTGTTTTCCAGGGCGAGGCGTTCCATCTCGTCGTAGTCGACGCGACCCGTTTCGCGGCAGAGGGTATAGCCTATGTGGTGGTAGAGAATGCCGGATGTGTTGACGCTGGAGCCGTGGGAGAGGTGGCCGCCCTGGTCGAGGTCGAGACCCATGAACGTGTCGCCAGGCTTGAGCACGGCGAGCAGCACTGCTTGATTGGCTTGCGCGCCGGAGTGGGGTTGCACGTTGGCGAACTCGGCGCCAAAGAGACGCTTCACGCGGTCGATGGCAAGTTGCTCCACTTGGTCGACCACCTGGCAGCCGCCATAATAGCGCTTGCCTGGGAGACCCTCGGCATATTTGTTGGTGAGGTAGCTGCCCATGGCCGCCATTACCTCGTCGGAGACAAAGTTCTCGCTGGCGATGAGCTCCATGCCCCTGAGCTGACGCTGGTGCTCCTGCTCTATGAGCTCGAAAATCTTGGTGTCTTGCTGCATATTCGTCCTGATTATTGTTAGGTTGATACTGTTTTGTCTGGTCACACCAACGTCACCTCGTCGATGCGCTGCTCCTTGTCGCAGTAGTGACACCTGACGAGACCCTTCGCCTTGTCGACGCTGAAATATGTCTTCATGGGCTCATTGTTGGTGATGCACTTTGGGTTGTTGCACTTCACGATGCCGTGCAGCTCCAAGGGAGTCTCAACGCGCTTCTTTTCCACCACGGTGTAGTTGTGTATGGTGTTGAGCACGATGTTTGGCGCGACCACCGAGAGGCGGTTTATCTCATCGTCGGTGAAATACTTGTCGGCGATTTTTATTATGCCTTTCCTGCCCATCTTGCTTGACGGGAGGTTGTAGCCAATGGTGACAGGCGTGTTTATCTCCTCAAGGCGCAGCAGCTTCACCACTTGGTAGGTCTTGTCGGCTGGAATATGATCGATGACGGTGCCGTTCTCAATGGCGGCGACCTGAAGTTCTTTCTTTGACATGGTGTCTTGATTTTGTTTTCCTCGTTCTCACTCAATGATGGTCTTGTCGCTTTTTATCTCGTCGAGCGATATGCCGAGACAGTGGCAATAGATGGCCTCGCGGGCGAAGAGTCCGTTCTTGGCCTGCTGTATGTAGTAGGCGTGTGGGTTGTCGTCCACGTCGTAGGCAATCTCGTTGACCCTTGGCAGCGGGTGCATGATCTTCATGTTGGGCTTTGCCTTGCCGAGCATGGAGTTGCGGAGGATGTACACGTTTTTCACGCGCTCATATTCCATGAGGTCGGAGAATCTCTCCTTTTGCACGCGCGTCATATATAATATGTCAGCGTCGGCAATCTCTTCCTCGGTAAACTCGGCGTGCTCTACGTAGCGTATGCCGTATGTGGCGCAATAGTCCTTGTACTCTTGCGGCATGGCGAGCTCTTTCGGGGCTATGAAGTGGAACGTGGGGTTGAAGTGGCGCATGGCCATGATGAGCGAGTGGACGGTGCGTCCGTATTTCAGGTCGCCCACGAGATAGATGTTGAGGTTTTCGAGGGTGCCTTGTGTCTTGTAGATGCTGTAAAGGTCAAGAAGGCACTGTGAGGGGTGCATGTGCGCGCCGTCGCCAGCGTTGACGATGGGCACGGGTGCAATCTCCGAGGCATACTGTGCCGCACCCTCGATGAAGTGGCGCATCACGATGATGTCGGCGTAGTTGCTCACCATGAGTATGGTGTCCTTGAGAGTCTCGCCTTTGGTGGTGCTTGAGGTCTTGGCATCGGAGAAGCCAATGACGCGGGCTCC
>DAINOS010000204.1:0-4277 GCA_036743855.1 Prevotella sp.
TGCCCGTGGGCGACACCGTGAACTCCGTTGCGCCACTTCTCAGCACCTGCCGCTGTAGCTTGTCGCTGCCGTCATCGGCAACCATCGAGAGGCTGAGCCTTACGGGTTGGCTGCCCTCCTTGAGGGTGTAGATGGCACCGTCGTAGGCATAGCACAGCGTGCCGTCAGCGGCGCGCGTGAGATAGCGCACGGGGTTGCCTTTGTAGTGAGTGAGCTGCGTCTTGGCGGTCTCGCCAATGTGACGCTTGTACACGTTGAAAGTGCCGTCTTCCTCGCTCAGATAATAATATGTGTTGGCATCGCCGCCCCATACTGGCGTGCGGTCCTCGCCGGCGAAGTCGGTCAGCTTGGTGTAGTTGCCGCCCTTGTAGAGCCAGATGTCGCGGCATATGGGCGACTGGTGGTGCTTGCGGAACGGGTCCTCATAACCTTTTTTGTCGTGGTAGAGCATGGCGCCGTCCTTGCCCACGCTGATGTCTTCCATGGGAATGTCGGAGAAGAGGCGCATGCGGCCACCATTGGCATTGACCTCGTAGACTTGCGGGAAGTCGGCAAACACGATGCTCGTGGCTTTTGGCATGATTGAGGCTTTCAGCAGAATGGTGCTGTCGTTTCGCCAAGCCATGGGGTATTCGTCGCCGCTGTCGGTGGTCACCCTTCGTGGCACGCCACCGTCCCTGCCTACAACGTAGACGTCCATGCTGCCCTCGCGACTTGAGGCGAAGGCTATCTGCCTTGAGTCTGGGCTCCACACGGGGTAGGCGTCATAAGCCGGATTCGTGGTGATTTGCCGTGCCTGTCCGCCATTGGAAGGCACTGTCCAGATGTCGCCCTTGTAGGAAAACGCCACAGTCTTGCCATCGGGCGAGATGGCAGGGAAGCGCATCCACAAGGGATTGGTTTGCGCCATTGCCGACACCGCTGCGAGTGGGGCGACTAACGCCAAGAGAATCTTTTTCATTCAGAATAATGTGTTATAGTACTATTCAAATTTACGCTTTTTGCAAAAATACTACAATTATTCAAAAAACGTGTGGTTTTCGTGGAGAAGTTTAACAAAAATGCTCATTTTCGTGTCAAAATCATAACGAGATTGTAAATGATTATTGTCAGAATTTAACACTTCCATGCGGCTTGTTTTAGAGGTCGAAAGGAGATCGAAAATGCCATGGCAGACACTTGAAGGCGTGTCCATTCGTTTTCAAAGATGCCATTCAGGTGCGATTACACCGTGATGGCACGTCGATTCAAGCGTCAAGCCGTTGCGTTTTCGGTGAAATGTCATTGCGATCACGCCGTAGAGATGACGCGATTCAAGCGTAAAGGCAATGAAGATTCCATCCTCCTTTTTAGTCTATTAAGTGAATATCGTATAAACGTCAGCTAATCAATGAGTTGCGGTTTGCCATGATAATGGCGATGATTTGAACGACAAGCAATCATTTTTCAAACGAGCGAATCTCAGGATGCCTTTTGTCCTGTTTTTTCCAAAGTTTTATGGATTTCCCCTAAAAAAGTTGCCTGTTAGGGAAAAAACAATTACCTTAGCGTCATGAACGCATGCAAGTAAACTAAAAACATAATTACCAAGGCAAGATGATGAAAAGGCATTTTTCACGATATATCAAGACAATATCGGCGGCTCTTTTCTGCGCGCTGTTGCCAAGTGCGGCATTGGCCGATGACGTGTCCGCCGACTTGAATAAAAATGTAGCCCATCCGTTGGGACAGTACGCGGAACTGACCGACTCAAAGCCACACGACACCGACGCTGCCTGGGCTAAACTGAAGTCGACGGCCCACGTCAGCTGGGCTTCCATAGACACCCGCTACCGCCGCAACGACATTCCCAAGATAAGAACGCAAGGCGTGTGGAGCGGAAAGGCATGGCGTGGCGAACGCGTCAACTGCCAGGCGCTGTTGTGGACAAACAAGGCTTTGGCCGACGTTGAGATCAGCGCGACGGATTTGCGCTCTGGAAAGAACGTCATACCTGCCAAGGCCGTGCGCGCCAATTTCGTGCGCTACGTGATGACCGACGAACTCAACAAGGACGGTGGCGGCTGCGGCTACCGCAACCCTGCCGACTTCGACTCGTCTGTCGTAGCCGACGTGCTCGACATCAACAAGTCGCTGCCCGTGGCACGCAACACCACCCAGCCAATCTGGATGAGCATCTGGGTGCCACAAGATGCCAAGCCGGGCAAATACACTGGAAAGATAACGATAAAGGGCAAGGGCATGAAAGCGCAGACTCTGCAAGTGAGCCTGCAAGTGCTCAACCGCGTTCTGCCCGAACCACAGAAATGGTCGATGAACCTTGACCTTTGGCAGAACCCGTATGCCGTGGCACGCTACTATGCCGTGCCACTCTGGAGCAAGGAACACTTTGACGCCATGCGCCCGATAATGAAGATGCTTGCCGAAGCGGGGCAGTATGCCATAACGACAAGCATAATGTACAAGCCTTGGAACGGACAGACCGAGGATCACTACGACTCGATGGTGACCCGCATAAAACATCTCGATGGTTCGTGGAGCTACGACTATGCCGTGTTCGACAAGTATGTGGACTTCATGATGAACGACGTTGGCATAAACCGACTCATATCATGCTACACGATGATACCGTGGGACTTGAGTTTCGATTACTATGACGAGGCGACAAACCGCGTGCGGTTTATCAAGGCCAAGCCTGGCGATGCTGCATACGCTGAATATTGGGGCAACTTCCTGAAAGACTTCTCGCGCCACCTGCGCAAGAAAGGTTGGTTCGACAAGACTTGCATTGCCATGGACGAGCGACCAATGGACGCCATGCGGGCGGCAATAAAGGTGATAAAGAATGCCGACCCGGAATTCAAGATTTCACTTGCCGGAGTCTATCACGAGGAGATAGAGCGTGACCTCTACTATTATTGTCTCGCCTACGGCCATCAATTCCCCAAGGACGTGCTGGCTCGACGCCGCGCCGAGGGCAAGATAAGTACCTTTTACACCTGCTGCACAGAGGGATTCCCCAACACGTTCACGTTTTCAGCACCTGCCGAAGCCACATGGATGGCCCTGCACGCCGTAGGAGGCGACTACGATGGCTACCTGCGCTGGTCGTACAACAGTTGGACACGCGACCCGCTGCGCGACTCGCGCTTCCGCACGTGGGCCGCCGGCGACTGCTATTGTGTCTACCCTGGCCCACGATCGAGCATACGCTTCGAACGACTGATAGAGGGGTTGCAGGACACGGAGAAGATCATACAGCTGCGCCGCGAATACAAGCGCAAGGGGCAGAAGGCGAAACTGGAGCGGCTGAACAAGCTCGTGGGACAATTCACGCCTGAAAAGACACCAGCGAGCAAGGCGGCAAAGGCAGCCGAGATGGTAGAAGAACTTGAAAAGCTGCTGAACGAATAGGGGGCTTTTGCCTATATAGCGGCAGGTATTCGGACATAGGCTATCCGAATACCTGTTGCCATAATGTTTTATTGCTGACGACGATAGTCGCTTACCAATGATATATCCAATGCTGCTTGAACTCTTCCAAACCATAAGTAACCAATCCCTTTCCGGGGTCAGCGATATAATAGAACCAAAGTATGGTGTAGAGATTATAGGTGGCAGTCACGTGCCATGAACGCCGTGAGGTCTGCCTTGATGCGCTTGTAAGGCTCTGAGGAGGTGAAGGCGGTGTTTTTTTTCAGCATGGGTATGACCGTCTCCACGGAGTTGTTGTAGCATGAGAGCTCGTTGCGCCTTTGCGTGCCGTGCACGCTCTGACGCGCGATTTCCGCCTGGCGTTGCCTTATGAGCTTGTCGCACACGCGGTTCATCATCGGCACCACCACCTTGTCGAAGAGGTGATGACCCTGGATATAGAGATAGGTGGTCTCCGGTGTCACGCCGAGCCTTCGCAGGTCGTCCTCAAGGCGGTGGTAGCTCTCCGCGGCATTGGGGTGCGCTTTCCTCAGTTGCAGGCAGCGGCGCTCCACTTTGCTCCTTACAAGGGAGATGATGCGTTGGGCATCGTCCATGTTGAAGTTGGCGGTCTCTATGACGCGAAGGAAGTCGGTCATGGTGAACTCGCCGTAATGACTGGTGCGGTAATACCAGATGTTCCAGACAAACAGGGGATAGATGGCGCGCGAGAAATCCTCGAGATAGCGTTGCAAGTCGAAGATGTTGCGGTCGTTGAGCGTCACCGCCACGCACACGTCGTGGAGCGAGGGCGCGTAGCACTGGAGGTTCTCTATGGCGTAGGCATAGGTGTGGAAGATGAA